>CAZDIU010000138.1:0-12968 GCA_964505535.1 uncultured Desulfobacterales bacterium
TTTTGTCCTGTCTGTTTCTGCACAGGAACCGGCAAATAAGCCCATATATTATGTCCCTGAATGAAACATACCAAAAATACTGAAAAAAATTATCCGAATTGTCAGAACATTCAGGATGGCAAAGTTTATGAAAGACCGGGATTACAAAATTCTCTGCGAACTAAAAAAAAGACTGTCCCAAAAAATCATCCTGCTGGATATGCGGATTTTTGGTTCCAGATCAAGGGGGGATGCCGATGACTTTTCTGACTTTGATGTTTTCATTCAGACAGAGACTGTTGACAGAGAAACAAAGGAAACCATAAAAGATATAGCATGGAAGGTCGGAATTGAAAATATGGCTGTAATTTCACCGCTTATATTCTCCAGATATGATCTGACTGATTCTCCTCTCAGATATTCCCCTGTTGTGGAAAACATTATGAAGGAAGGAATCAGAATATGACGGATGACAGACAGGCATTGTTTGAATACCGGCTGCAGCAGGCACTTACCACGCTTGACGATGCCCAAAAAATGCTGCGGCAGGGAATCAGTCCCCGTTCAATAATCAACAGAGCCGACTATTCAATGTTTTATATGGTTATGGGACTTTTTCTGAAAACAGGTGTAAATATGAAGACATCCAGGCATACGGGGCTGATAGGTTTATTTGACAAAGAATTTGTGCTTCGCGGAAAAATTGACAAAAAATATTCCAAAATGCTGCATTCAATGTTTGATGACAGACAGGAATTTGACTACAGGGAACTCGTTGAAGTCTCAACAGATGATGCTGGCAGAGGGGTCAAATGCGCAGAAGATTTCATAAATGCCATCCGTAATTTTATCGCTGAATTTCATCCGGACAGATAATAGAGAACAGTTCCTCATGAACAGTCCGGAAGCAGGTTCCGCCTCACTTCCGATAAATTTTCGTCAAATTTTTTCGAATCTGACAAGAACAGGCATATGAACACACTTGCAATAAAACAGATGAATACGGCTGAACGTCTTCAGATAATGGAGGCTGTGCGGGATTCTCTTTTATATGATGATACTGAAATTGAATCCCCGCAATGGCATGAGAGTGTTGTCTCTGAAAGAAAAAAAAAATTAAAGAAAGCAGGGCAGAGTTTGTTTCCATCAAAGAGTTGAAAGCGGATTGCAGAACATGAAAAATGGGGATTAAGAAATTCCGACAGGATTTGACAACGTCAGAAGTTGCGCAGTTGCCCGAAAAACCCTCAGGGTTCAGGGCGGGATTTTTTTGACAGCTGCATAACTCCCCAATTTTAAAAGTTGTCAAATCTTGCAAAAAACATGGGTATTATCTTTGGATTCGCCGGTGTCAGCACGGATTGTCCCGCACCATTGACCATTTGGCACTCACCATTTAACCATTCAGCATGAAAACAGGAGGTTGTATGAGACGGAAAGGCAGTTTTGAATTGGTGAAGGAGTATCTTCATGAAATGGAGATGGTTATTCTTGAGGAAGACACGGAAAATGAACTTGTTGTGGTGGAAAAAGAGTCTGACGGCATCAAGAATATGATTGTGGACTGCGAAGCTCCCATTGTCATCATTGAGCAGCTTATCATGAAAGTGAAACCGGATTCATGGGAATTTTTCAAACGCCTCCTGCAGATGAACAGGGAACTGGTGCAGGGAGCCTTTGTGGTGGATGAAACCGGGGAAATGCTTCTTTTCCGGGACACCCTGCAACTGGAAAATCTGGATTTCAATGAACTGGAAGGGGCTGTCAAGTCCCTGAGCCTTGCCATGTCAGAATACAGCGCTGAATTTCTGAAATATGCAGCCGCATAAACCGGAAACAGATTTGCGATCTTCATTTTTCTGATTTCAAACAGAATTCCAATACAGGAGGACAATTATGTCATTCTTTGCAAGAGTTTTCAAAATCGGACAGGCCGAAGCCCATTCTGTGATAGACAAATTCGAGGATCCCATCAAACTGACAGAACAGGGCATCCGGGATTTGAGAAATGATTTGCAGACGGCCATGACCAGTCTGGCTGAGGTCAAGGCCATTGCCATCAGAACCCGCCGGGATGCGGACAACAAAAAGAAACTGGCAGCGGATTATGAGCGCAAAGCCATGCTCCTGCTGCAGAGAGCCCAGAACGGCACGCTGGAAATGACTGAGGCGGAACGTCTGGCCACCGAAGCACTTGGCAAAAAGGAACAGCAGGCCGGTGAAGCTGTGCGCACCACACAGGAAGCAGAAAGGCATGAGCAGATGGTCAATCAGCTGCAGGCCAATGTGAACAAGATCAAATCAGCGATTTCCACCTATGAAAATGATCTGATAACCCTCAAGGCGCGGGCCAAGACCGCATCTTCCACCAAGAAAATCAATCAGCAGCTTGCCAAAATTGACTCTTCCGGAACCCTGGCCATGCTGGAAAAAATGAAGGCAAAGGTCGAAGAGGATGAAACCCTGGCCATTGCGTACGGGGAAATTGCCACGCCGGACAAAACCGTTGATGATGAAATCAATACTGCGCTGGTCAAAGGGCAGACCCCAACAGCCAGTGCCAGTCTTCTGGAACTGAAAAAGAAGATGGGCATTGAATAAAAACAGGAGAGAACTGGAATGGGCTGGAAAGAGCTTTTCGGCTTTGGCGACAAAAAGAAAGCGCAGCAGGAACCGGAATTGCCCAAAGATCTCACCCTCTCCGATCTGCTGCCGGGCTGGTTTGTGGATTATGACATGAAAACCTGGGAGGTGACAGCCCGTCATTATTATGACTGGGGAGGAGGGGATCTGAGTTATGAATGGCAGTTGAAAAGCCATAATGACATGATTTATCTGCTCAAAGAGTCTGACGACGAAACCGAATGGAGCATCTGCCGGCCCATCCCCTTCGGCCGGCTGGGTGAAGAGGTGCGCAATTATATCCGTGACAATGAAGACCCGCCGGATGAGATTGTTTTTGAAGGGACCACATATTATCTGGACGAATTCGGGGGAGGGCATTATTACAAAAACTGCACCGGTTCAGGCGAGGAGTTTCTGTCCTGGGATTATGCGGATGAAGCAGGGGAAAGACTTCTGAGCATTGAACAGTGGGGGGAAGAGGATTTCGAGGTCTTCCTGGGGGAACCGGCAGAGGAATATCAGTTCAGCAATATTCTGCCAAGATCACGTTCCTGAAACCGGCAGATCACAGAGTCATCCACCTACCCCGCAGACTGTTGCTGCGGGGTATTTTTTTTCAGGAATCCCGGTTATACCGATTCGCCATTGAAAATACAGTCTCGTTCCCACGCTCTGAGCGGGAACGCCGCCGGGACGCTCTGCGTCCCGTGTACCGGCTGCACATGAAGAACCCTGTCTGCTGACCGGCTGCATTGCACAGAACCAATATTGTCAGTTTTTCCGCAGTTCCGTCTGGACAAGTATGGAAAAACTCATTACAAACGCCTTAAGAAAGAACCAATATTGTCAGTTTTTCCGCAGTTCCGTCTGTGCAAAAAACCGCTCCGCTTAATTTTTGCACTCCTCCGGATCAGGTGCGGATTGCATCAGGTCAATGGGGAATCGGTATAAAGCATATCGCTGAGGTGAGCACAGATGAAAACTGAAGAGAGCGTTTTGCTGATCTGTCTGAAACCCGAAGAAACTGAGCATATCCGCGGCCTGCTTTCCTCTTTTGAGATTGAAACCGAATCCGTGCTGATATGTGATGATGATCCGGATATCCTTTCCCCGGAACAGGACATATGCCTTGCGGTCTTCCGGATTGACAAAGACAGCAGAAGGCCGGATCTGGCCATTCGGCGGCTGAGACGGTATTTTTCCCATCCCATCCCCATTCTTGTGCTCATTGATCCGGAAATGCTTTCCGGCATACGGGATTACCTCAAAGCCGGGGCTGATGATTACTGGGTTCTTCCTTTGGATGAAACTGCTTTTTCCGTGCGATTTTACGTGCTTCTGGAATACGGCCAGACCATGCTGCACGCCTCTCCTCCCAAAATCGGCAAAACAGTGACAGCAGATGAATCCCAGGCCTCGTTTCTGCAACGTTTTATTGCCCGGTTTCAGGACAGTCTGCGGTATTTTTCCCCCCGAATCATCCCAAAGGACACAGATGTCAGCATTGCCAGCAGATGGGAAAAGATCCGTCTGCTGGGGGCCGGCGGATTCGGAGAGGTCTGGCTGGTGCGCAGAAGCGGAAAAGAGATTCATGCAGTTGCAAAAATTCCCCATCATCCCCGGATGAATATCAGTGCCCTGCGCTCGGCCGCGATTCTCCGGCGCATGTCGGTTCATCCCAATGTGGTTCACCTCCTCGAGGTGCTCAGGGAAGAGGGAAAAGTGATCCTGATTCAGGAATATGTTGAAGGCCAGACCCTGCAGGCCATGCTGGATCAGGGACAGGGAATCTCCCGGCTGCAGAAGGAAAAAATCTTTCTGCAACTGCTCTCGGTCATGTCCTATGCCCATGAACAGCGGATCATGCACCGGGATATCAAACCGGAAAATATGATTATTCAGCCCTCCGGCAACCTTAAACTCATTGATTTCGGCATTGCAAAGGATATGTCCCGGCAGAGCATCAGCAAAACTGTGGTCGGTTCCAAGCCCTTCATGTCGCCGGAGCAGATCATGGGCAGAAGTTCTCTGGCCAGCGATGTGTGGGCCATGGGTGTTGTGCTCTACATTCTGTTTACAGACAGTCTGCCTTTTTACGCTGCCAATGAAAAAGACATGATGGATGCGATTCTGGAGATGCCGCCCATGCGGCCCAGGGAACTGAACGCGGCCATTTCCGAACCTATGGAAACTGTGATGCTCAAATCGTTGGAAAAGGATCAGCGCAGGCGTTATGCAGATGCCGGAGAACTGCGCGCGGATATTATGCGCCTGGTCCCGGATTTTGGTAAGGGGGAGTGAATCAGTTCTGCCTCATATCCAGATGACTGACGGAAAAACCTTTGGCTGACAGGAGCCTTGTGGCTTCCTTTCCGATTTCAGCATCAATGGGATCGCTGAGAATGTGCAGCGGCGGCCGGAGGGTATGACAGTTGTAGAGATAGTATTTTCCGCCAATGCCCAGTCTGCTGAGAATGTGACGCCTGTCAATCTCCCAGGGGCTCAGGGTGATATGCCGCAGTTCCAAATCCGGGCTGGCCTGAACAATCTGCATTCCCATATCCACGGCCTCGCCCACTGCAAGCAGGGTTCCGTGCAGATTTTCCGCAAAAGGGAAGCGGCTGTCGAAACGTTCTTTCAAAGCCGGACGGTGTTCAGGGAAATTCCAATGTTTTTCATCATGCAGATGGGACATGACCGGAATTCCGGAGATCGGATCACAGTCAGGAACGGGGCTTTCCATGTGCAGAGATGCGGATGCGTTTTCTCCGGCTCCCGCGCTCACCAGGGTATGAATTGAAAATTTCACACCCTCCCTTTGCAGAAGGGTCTGAAAATGCTTCCGGCTGACGGCATTGCGATTATCGGCAAAGGCCAGAAAACGGACATGCCGCAGATGCAGATGCCTGCACAGTCTCAGAGAAAGCCGGAGCAGGGTGCGGCCTGTGGTGATCTCATCTTCCACAAACCAGAGTTCCGTGGGGCGGCCTTTTGGCAGGGGAAGCACATGATCCGGCCCGTGTGAATGGCTTTCGGTAAAACGGATTCCGGAACCGGGTCTGCGGGTGGAGCATATCCATCCGGCTGAAAGGGAGTTCTCCCGCAGCAACTGATGAAAAAGTCCTGAGGGAATAATGCCGGATTCTGTCAGACCGATGACCACAGGATAGGGGGAAATGCCTCCGTTTCTCAATATATGCTCAAGAAGGCCGTTGAGATACTGCTTCCACCGGAACAGGCAGGAAAGCCCGGTGGAACGGATTTTGCCCAGACAGGAAAAGGAAACAGCGTGACGGCGCATGGCATTTTTCTCCCGTTTCAGAAAATACATGTCCTTTTCCGGACAGAAAGTTTTCGGATGGGGGCTGTGCAGAATCATTTCCATAACATCAGTACCTGTTTGAAAAATTTTTATGGATTTCAGTTTGGCGCTTGTCTGAAGTTCCGTGATGGCGTATTTGGGAACCTCAGTGTGTTCCGCCTTCCCGGGCTGCCACCTCTTTTTCCATTTCCAGCCGCAGATTCCTCACCCGGTCGGTTTTTTCCGCACTGTCTCCCTCTTTTTCCGGCAATTTCTCATAAAGCTGTTCAAGACGGTTCAGGTTTGAAATGATTTCCCTCATAACCGGCATGATTTGCACTGCCACATTGAAACCGCTGTCCTCTTTTGTCCGAAGCTCCCGGTACTGATCATAATTTTTCTTCAGTGTATCACGCATGGTTTCCAGTTCCAGGGTCCTGACATGATGTTCCGTATCAGCCCGCAGTTGCCGGATTTGAGCGATCTCTGTCTTCGGAACAGAAATTTTTCTGCTCTCTGCCGCATAGTCGGCTGTCTGAATATACTGATCAAACCAGGATCCGGCCTCATCGTATTTCCCTTTTTCAAATGCGCTCAGGCCCTTTGCATGACAGATTTTCATCATTTCCCTGATTTTTTTCAGGGCAGTGTCGTTCTGGGGATCCAGACGCAGTATCTGCTGATATGCGTAAAGGGCATTTTTTTTTCCTGATCCGGCAAACTGTTCTCCGCGGACATATTCCGCGCCCTGGTTCAGAAGACTTTCAATTTCCCGTGAAGGATCCAGGCTGCTTCGGATATCCACTGCTGTTTCCGTTTTCATCCGGGTGTTTCCGAAATGCTCTGAGATATACTGCTCGATGGGAAGATACTGCCGGTGGTATTTCCGGGCTTTTGCCTTATTCCGATCCCTGCGGGCTTTCTGCGCCCATTCCTTATATATCCGGCCAATTTCCAGAATCTGTTTTTTTGCATAGTCATGAGTGGGATTCTCTTTCAGGGCTGCTTTGTACAGCGAAAACGCGTTTTTGTCCTTAGGTGTGGTATATCGCTGCGCGATGAAATGGATATCCCCCTCCTTGACCAGCTCCTCTGCTTTCCGGATCCGGGCTTCCATTTCCTTCACCTGCTTTTTCAGTGTCTCATGTTCATGCTGCCGGCCTGTGTCCTTCATGTTTTTCATGGCAAAACCGATCAGGGTGAGGCGGTTTTTGTGGTACGAAAGAGCCCGTTCCAGGTTTTTGTCCTCATCCTCAGTTCCCTTTTTTTCGTAAATTCCGATCATTTCATATATTTTTTCCCGTGCATGGGCATTTTCCGGTTCTGCCGCCAGCACAGATTTGTACATTTCAAATGCGTTTTCGCGTTTCGGAACCAGGTATCTTTGGCGGTCAAAAAATTTGTCCCCCATGTCGAGGAGTTCGCTGATCTCCCGGATTCGGCCATCACCTGTTTTTGGCTCCGAATGTTTTTCCTCATCTTCGTTCACGGGTTCGGGGGACGTTGGCAGAAATTGGAATGTCAGTTCCGCTGTCTGACCGGGAGACAGGTTGATTGTCTGTTTTTTTTCCGTATAATTTTTGGCTCTCACCCTTATCCGAACCTTTCCCGCGGGAATATGATCCCGCTGCAGGGGGCGATCCGGATGGGCAAGCCCTTCAGCTTCTCCGTTGATAAAAACCTTCAGATTGGGAATATCAGTGAAAATCCGGATGCTGCCTGCGGGCGACTTTCTCTCAGCCTCCTGTCTCTGTTTTGCATCCGCTGGCGGAAGCAGAAGGAACACCCATAACATGCACACAAGCGGCATTTTCTTAGAAATCATAAAAAAATTTGACATTTCAGTCTTTCTCCTGCGGTAAAAATTATGCACATGCACTTATTTTTCCTGTGACTTCCAGGACTGTTTTGTGCAGGAATCCGTTGGTGACAAGAATCCCGCTGTTTTTTTCAAGTGTTCTGCCCAGGGAAAAGTCCAGAGCTTTGCCGGAAAAATCCGTGACTCTGCCGCCGGCCTCTTCCACAATCAGAGAGCCTGCCGCATGATCCCATATCTTTTCCCGGTAATCCTTTTTCCGGGGAATGCGAAGATAGACAGAAGCCTTTCCCGAAGCAACAGCCGCATATTTGGCCTGGCTGTCCATGCGAAAGGGAGGGAGTTTGCATCCTGCCATTTCACCTATCCTGCGGTGAATCTCATGATCTGCGTGCGCACTTTCCACAGATTCGCAGAAACGGGCATTTTCCGGACAGGAATTTTTGTCCACAGCGATCGGCTCTTTTGCATCTCCCCCAAGTGACAGGGAAAAAGCCCCATTTCCGCGCACCGCGAAAAAAATCCGGCCTTTTTCTCTTTCATTCACGGGAAAATCCGGGCATCCCAGAACAGCCACAGCCACCCTGCCGTTTTCCACCAAAGCCAGAGCCACGGCATACTGATCCCCGCGCAGAAAGCCTTTGGTTCCGTCAATGGGATCCACTGTCCAGAAGCGTCTGGAAAAAACAGCCGCATCCGGACTGCCCGCGCCCAGATCAATGGCTTTCAGTATCTGCTGTGCAGAGATGCCGGGCATCCGGGAACTTACCAGATCATGCACTCCGGACAGCAGAAGCGCATTTTCCCGAAGCAGGCCTGAATCCTCCTCCGCGATGATGACATCATCCGGAAAGGAGGCTGACAGTGTCAGATTGATAATTGCCTGACTGGCAAAATCCGCAATGGTGACAGGGGAACGGTCATTTTTTTCAGCCCGTTCACTGCTGCGCAGGGTCTGCTGGGCTTTCCTGCAAATTTCACAGGATTTTTTTACAGCATCCACTGCGGTTTCCAGTTCTTTTTCATATGACATGGGTGTATCTTCTCCTGTTGTGATTGTCACGAAGCAGCATCTTGTAACAGAAAATCAGCAATGGGTCAAACCGGTTGATTCTGAATCCCCTGCCCGGCGGGTGGGGAGATGGCATTGTCAGCCGATTTGACCCACTGCCAATATGCTGGACAGGCAGAGAAACTCATCTGCGCGTCCGGCTTTGCAGCCAGTCCTCAATCCTTTTGATTCTTTCTCCAAAATCTTTGAGCATTTCCCCCTGATTTTTCTGTCTTTCCGCAAGAATGCCCATATTTTTCCGGACAAAGGGTACAATCTTTTCCTGTTCTGCTTTGATTCTGTCCAGATTTTCTGCCATTGATGTTTCCAGACTTTCCATGTCTGTCCGCAGTTCTCTGTGTGAATTTCGGATTTCCTCTCTGCATTCCCGCAGATTGTTTTCGTCCTGATCCTGCAGTTTCCGCAGGTCATCTCCCAGTCTGGCGGTCAGCGCTGCTATGATTTTTTTGCGGAAATCAGTCTGCTGGGCAACCTGTTTTTCGCTGTCCTGCTTCAATTTTTCTTTGATCTGTTCTGCAAATGCGCCCAGGTGTTTTTTGATGTCTCCGCTTTCCTTTCGTGCCTTATCCAGTTCTCCAAAAACGCGGTTGATTTCTTTTTCCGCAACCTGCCGGATGTCTGCAACTGCGTGCTGCATTTCACTGCTCATATGCTCCAGTTTTACAGAGACTGCTTCCTGATGCTGCCGGATTTCAGCTTTTTGGGATTCCGCCAGCATCAGTGCTGCCTCCACTCTCTCCCTTTCCTGATCGGAAAAACAGTTCTGTTTCCCGATTTGGGAAAAACGGTCTTCAATTTCTCCTGCAAATTTCTGGCGAAAGTGTTCCAGCCGGTCAGACAAATCTGAAATTCTGCGATCCGCATGGGCAAGAACCTCCTGCTGAATCCCTGCCAGTCTTTCATTGAAAGCCCCATCCATTTCTTTTGCAAGGTTTTGGCGCAACTGTTCCTGCTGTGCAGACAAATGCGAAATTCTGCTATCGGCATGGGCAAGAATTTTCTGCTGAATTCCTGTCAGTTCCTCCCGCAACTGTCCGGTTTCCTTCTGGGTCCGGGAAAAGGAAAGAAACAGCGCATCCAGCCGATCTTTTTCCCCTTTCAAAGTCTGCAGGATTTCTTTTCGGGCTGATTCGTCCAGATCGTGCAGTTTTTGGCTTTCCTGCGAAAACAGGGTGCGGCATTCCTCACGGAGGGACTGGCGGAAAATTTCCTGTTTGCGTCCCAGTTCCCGGTATCTGGTGTTGAGATGCCCCAGGCTTTCCTTTCTGAATCTTTCCATCTCATGGCTCAGACACGCGATTTCTTCCTGCATCTGCTCTGCAGACAGGGAGATTTCAGCCTGTTTCTGTTCAAGCATGTGCCGGTGTTCGGCCACGGCCTGCACTGCTCCAAGCCGGATACGGGCCAGACTTTCCTGCACAGCCTGTTCCGTGTAAGCTGTATTTTCGGCAATTGTCCGGAGAATCTCCTGATTTTCCCTTTGGAACTGCTGATGCCGCTGGGCGGTTTCACGGTGCTCTCCGGCCAGTTTCTGCATAAATTCCCGCAGTCCCTGTTTTTCAAAACCGCAATCTGTGAGAATCCTTCCCACTTGGCTTTCACAGTGTGCGCCAAGTCTGCTCAGATTTTCAGACAGTTTTTCATATTCGGATTGGGCGGTTTCAACTTCCCTGACCCGCCGGGCAATCCGGATTTTTGTCTGTTCTTCAAAAATGCTGTGTTCTGTCTGATGCAAAAGAAATTCTTCCCGCATTTCCTGTGCAAACTGCGCCAGTTCATCCTTTTGCGCAAGAACAAGCTCCCTGTTTTCATCCAGATGCTGCGCACTTCGGTACGCAATATCCCGGAGAAATGCCTGGGCCTGTTCCGAAAGCCAGGCCATCTGCCCCGTGATTTCTTTCAGAATCCCGGCTTTTTCCCTTTCCAGAATCAGCACATCCTCCCGGAAAATCTGCCTGTCCCGCGCGTGTTTTTCCGCAAGCTCCCGCAGAGACTGCTTTTCGATGCGAAAGGCATCCACCAGTCCGGCCCGTTCCAGTTCATATTTCCGGCCAATGTCCGCGATTTCCTGCACAGCTTTTTCATACAGATTTTTCAGGGAATTAAAGGAGCGAAGTTCTTTGCGCAACTGCTTTTCCGCGTCCTGCTGCCACTGGGCGCTCTGATCGGCCAGATGCAGGATTTCCTCCTGTGTCTGCGCGGAAAAAAGCTGAAGGGATTCAGATTCTTTTTCTGCACGCACCCGGTTTTCATCCAGTTCCCGGACAATGAGCCAAAGGTTTTCCTTCAGAGCCGCATCGTGTTCTTTGCACAGCCAGGCCATCTGCCCGGTGATTTCTCCCAGTGTTTCCGAAAGCAGGTTTTCTCTTTCCCTGTGCTCTGTCAAAAGCCATTTGCGTTCCGCGGAAAGTTCATTTATGAATCCCTGCACCTTATCTTTTTCATATGCCAAAGCTGTAAGCACAGAATCCAGTTCTTCTCCGGAAGTGCGGACAAGTTCCCGCAGAACAGGCAGGCCGGTTTCATATCCCTTTTTCAGCCCTTCCATTTCCGCAGCACAGGCTGCAAACTGTTTTTCATGGTGCCGGGCAGTCTCATGGGAAGCAAGGAGCTGATCTTTGATCTGCTTTGCCAGATCCGCAGTTTCATAAAAGGCATCAATCTGTTCAGCCAGTCCGTTCAGTTTCCGCAGTACACTTTCAGGGTCAGATAATCGCGCCACGTCAAAACTCCTTGAGGATCTGTTTCAGCCGGGTGTTTCGGGAAGAAAAATCGATTTGGGACAGAATATTGAGCATTGCACGCCATTGCAGCATTTCAGCAAGGGAAGAAGGCAGGTTCAGGTTGCGGGCCTCCCGGCACAGCCACTGCTCTCCTGCGGGGGTGTGCAGGGTTCCGTATTCATTGTCCATCAGATCAAACATGGAAGACTTCAATGCCGTATCAGCCTGGGACGTTTCATAAAAACGGATGACCTGCGGATCTTTCATGTCCAGAGATGCCACCTGCATCAGATCCGCGGTGTGCATGGCTTTTTCCGGGTCCGGGGACAGTTCCCGCAGCACATGCAGGGCTTTGATATTCCGGGGATTATGCTCCAAAATCTGACGGGATCGGAACAGCAGGTTGTCATAAAAATCGCCGAAATCCTGAATCAGTCTGTCCGCGCTGACCGCATCAAAAGGGATTTGCGTGTTTTCCATCCATTGGGAAAAACGATCTTCGAGTTCGGCAAGACGGTAATTTTCCGGAGGCCGGGCAGGGGAATGCGGATCAGGGCCCGGATTGGCTGCACACCGGTCACAGTGTCCGCATTTCCAGTCCTCATCCAAAGTCTGCACCGTTTTCAGCAGTGCGGAATAGCGGCACCTGCCGGCTTTGATCATTTCTTTCAGATGCCAGAGTCTGTAATGGGCCATGTTCCGCAGTTCGTCCTGAACATGGCAGACCACAGGTATCAGACAGTTGCTTATCAGAAGAAAAAACTCCTCATGTTCACGATAATTTTGCAGCCCGGACGCAGCAGCCGCAGCCTCCCGGACACGGGAACCGTGCAGTTCCCGGTAACGCTCAATTTCTCCGCTTTTTTGAACCAGTTGATCCTGTGTGCGGAAATCAAGTCTGCGGTTTGCCGAGATGTCATTGTGCCGAAGATAATGCAAAATCCCGGCATGGGCACCATCAGGGCTCAGGGCCGGAGTGTATCCGTATATTTTGAATACAGGTTTTCCCTCCCTGCAGTCAATGGAAAAACGCTCAATCAGCCGAATCACGGCAAGACGGAACAGGGCTTTTTCCGCTTCCCTCTGCCCAAATGCAGACAGGGGAATGCGCTGGGGATTGTCTCCGGTTTTATGACCGGAGATAAGAAAATCAAGCACATGCAGGGCAGTCATGATTTCCTGCACCGGATCCGGATACTGGTGACGGAGAAAACCGTGCTGTCTGCCGTAATCACAGACAGCACTTTTCCCAAACGCGCATTCTGTTCCGGAACAGGCCGGAATCCGGGTTGCCCGTGTGCGCATATCATCCTCACAGGAAGCACAGGGCAGATGTGTTATGCGGACAGAATCAAATCCTGTTCCTCCCCGTTCTGCCTGCACGGTCTGGAGAAGCCAGGCTTCCGGACTGTATCCCAGGGTTGCATGTATTCGGATATGGGGCTTTTGCTG
>CAZDIU010000139.1:0-12942 GCA_964505535.1 uncultured Desulfobacterales bacterium
AAACCTGACAGTTGTTTTCAAGGCAGTTGCCATGCACCAGCACATGACTGTGCATATCCGTCTCGACAAATCCGAATCCCTTTTCACGGTTAAACCACTTCACCCTGCCTGGCGTCATCATACCTTTCTCCCTTCTCTTTGCATATTATCCGGGCCAGCGAGTCTTTGACTGTTCTCATGTTGAACGGTTTTTCAATGATGTTCCCCACACCCATTTCTGCGGCCTGCGCGTATATCTCATGATTTCCGTAAGCGGAAATCAGTATGGTCAGCATATGCGGACAGATATGATGAATCCGTGTCAGCAGATCCAGTCCGCTCATTCCGGGCAGTTGATAATCTGTGATCATAATATCATAGGTGTTTCTGCCGATTTCGTTCATTCCGGCCTCTGCACTTTCCACGGCTGTCAGACGGCATCCCCTGCTTTCAAAAAAAATGCGCAAAGAATCGCGTATCCACTCGTCATCATCCACAAGCAGAATATTTTTCTTTCTCAGTTCAGTAAACAGTTCCATGGGAATACACAAGGCCGGCCTCCCCAACCAGTATGTTATGCCAATGTTTTCATATACATCAGCCTGGTCAGTTTTGCGAAATTTTCGCTTTTTTCGATCCAGTGATCCTGGATTTGAAAAAATCTGTCCACTTCTTTTTGCTGCATTTTGAGGAAAACCATGGGCAGTTCACCCATTGCCCTGGGAACCGAGGCCACTGCATCAGGACGCATCATGGCTGATGACAGGGATTTCCACAAAGCCATACAGGATTTTACTGTGTTATTGGCCCGTGCCACTGCGCCGTTCCCGTTTCCATTCCCCTTTCCGTTGACAGAATGAATTCCGAACACTGTGAGCCAGCAATCCGTCACACTTTCTGTCCACATGTCCATCACCGTTTTTTCTTCTGCTATTTCCATATTCTCCATATTCTGTGTCTGTTCCTTTTTTTGTCTGTGAGTGATAATTGTCTGAAACGGATCGGTCCCGCTCTTTTCAAAGAAGCCGGGATGTTTTCCCATGCCTCCCCTTTCCCCAAAAGGGGAGTGAAAAATGAATCTGCTATGTGCCAGTTTCTTTTATGAAAATTGTATCAGCACACATTTCCGATGCTGAAATGTTGGATACAGTCCCGGGTAAGTCCCTCTCCCAGTTCATCCCATCGGAAATAACAGTTGGGGCATAAATCCATGCCGCTGCTCATTGCAGAGCAGTTTTCTGGAATTCTCCTGCCGCACAGATCACATGAACGAACGGTCTGTTCGAAACTGAATGAATTTATTATATTATAATAATCGCTTCTTTTCATGCCTGTCTCCTTTGGGATCAAACTGTTTTTCACAAAAGCAGCACAGCCGTCTGTCATTTGGGGTATAAAGCATGAAACATGCCATACGCAGAAACAGTTGCTTAACCTGCTGAAATATTGTTTTTATTTTTTTATTATGAAATATTGGGACAATGTTTGTGGCAGATTGGAAAGAGGAGAAAAAGGATGAATTTCTGAGAGAAATGAAAGGCAGAGACTGATATTTACTTGAAATACAGGACATTGGGGATGGATAAGAATTTTGTCACAAATCTGACAGTTTTATGAAACCTGTTCCTGTCCGGGGGAGCCTGACAGATCAGGACAGCATCAGTATCATACCGATTCTCTGTTGATTTTATGCTTATCAAATTCCGGAGTGCCAAAATGGGGTGAAACGGAATTTTGGCCTGATTTCCGAATCATTTCAGCCTTCCAAACTTTCAGTCCGGCACTCCCCTGACCTTCTGCCGGAAAAGGAAAGCATTGCATCAAATCACTGGGGAATCGGTATAAACCGTAACTACGGAAGATTTGGCAGGTTATCCTACTGCTTTGTCAAGTTTGATTTTGTGAGTTCAACTGTGCAGAAAAACCGGATTTTTCCGAAAAAAATCCGGTTTGTTGCAACTCACAGATTCAAGGCTGACAGAGCACTACTCCCCAGCCTCTTTTTTCAGTTTTGCACTGCGGTAACGGAAATTGTGAGGCTTCAGATTCAAAAGCCCCGCGGCACGGGTTTCATTTCCGCCGGTAAGCTGCAGGGCTTCCCGGATATAATACGTTTCCATGTATTCCTGGAGAGCAGGCAGATCAATCCCATTTTCTGTCAGGGGAGGAAAGGTCATCCTGTCTGTTTTTGGTTCCAATACACTGTTCTTTCTTTCAAATCCCAGCTCTTCAAAGGAAAGAAGCCTGCCGCTGCCCACCAGCACCCCCCGTTCAATCACATTTCTCAGTTCACGCACATTGCCGATCCAGTTATGGGATATCAACTGCTTTTCCGCGGATGGAGAAAAACCGGAAAAGGATTTTCCGAACTTCAGGTTATACTCGTGCAGAAAATGCATGGCAATGGGCAGGATATCCTCTCTGCGCTCATTCAGGGAAGGAATCGGCACCTTCACCACGCCCAGACGGAAATACAGATCCTTTCTGAAGGTCTCTTTTCTCATCATGTCTTCCAGATCCCTGTTTGTGGCAGAGATCACCCTTGTCCGTACCTTCAGTTTCCGTATGCCGCCGATCCTGTAAAATTCGCCTTCCTCCAGAAAACGCAGGAGTTTGGCCTGGGCTTCCGGAATCAGATCCCCGATCTCGTCGAGAAACAGGGTTCCGTTTTCCGCCATTTCGATCAGTCCTTTTTTGCCTGTGGCATTGGCCCCGCTGAATGCCCCTTTCTCATAACCGAAAAGCTCGCTTTCAATCAGATCTCTGGGAATGGCCGCACAGTTGACCGTGACAAAACGGCCTTTGAAATTGGGGCTCCGGTAATGCACGGCCTGGGCAAGCAGTTCCTTGCCTGTGCCGGTCTCCCCCAGGATGAGAATGGGCGTGTCCGGACTTTTGGCCACCTGCGCAATGAACTTCATGACATTCTGAATGGAACTGCTTTCTCCGATCAGACAGGGCAGATTTTCTTTCAGATAGCGTTCCTGCAGAATCTGCACCTCTTTTTTCAGACGGACGGTTTCCAGCGCGTTGTGAATCGTTGCCCTGAGTCCGGGCATGAGAATGGGTTTGATGATATAGTCATACGCTCCCATTTTCATGGCTGCAATCACGGTTTTCACATCCTCATAGGCCGTGATCATCACAACCGGGAGATCCGGATGCAGCTCTCTGATTCTTCTGAGTGCACTGATTCCATCCATGCCCGGCAGTCCGATATCCAGGAGAAGCAGATCCGGCAACTGTCCGGGCATAAGAGCCAGGACTGATTCCGCATCCCCAAAGGCCTGCACCTGATAATCCCTTTCCAGAGCCATGAGAATTCCCTCCCGGATGGAACTCTCATCATCCACAATCCATATGGTAAAAGAAATCATATTTTCTCCTCTTTTACAGGAAGTCTGACAATAAAGACAGCCCCTCCCCACTGGCTGACCGACACATCCAGAGAACCTCCGTGATCTGTCACAATTCGGTGACACAGACTCAGTCCGATGCCGGTTCCGTAACTTTTGGTGCTGAAAAAGGGATCAAAGATTTTCTGCACAACATCAGCAGGAATGCCCGGTCCGGAATCAGACGCACAGATATTTGCCTCGTTTCCTTTTCTGAAGACTGAAATCTCCAGCAGTTTTTTTTCAATGTGCGGTTCTTTCATGGCATCGGCTGCATTGCTGATCAGGTTGAGCAGCACCCGTTCGATCATGTGCGCATCTGCATAACAGAAAACAGGATTGGCTGTGATGTCCCGGCGGAGTTCAATGCCGCTTTTCCGCAGGGTGACAGCACTCAGCTGGATCGCTTCTTCCACCGGCTGCCGGATGTCAATGCGCTCAAAGCGGACGCCGCCGGGTTTGGAAAAATCCATGACCCGTTTGATGATGGATTCGATTTTTTCGGAAGCTGACTGAATTTTTTTGACAATACCGTCCATTCTTTCCGGATCATCCGAAGCCTCGGCCATCTGCTCCAGGGTATCCAGATAAATATTGATGCCGGAAAGGGGATTGCGGATTTCATGAGCGATTCCCGCTGCCACCCGGCCCAGGGAAGACATTTTGTCCCGTATGCGCAGCAGATTTTCCATCTCCCGTGTACGGGTGGTGTCAATCATATTGACCAGCACGGCATCCTTTCCCTGAAACTGAATCCGGATCATGCGGCAGTTCACCCATGTCAGTTCCGGCCGGCAATTTCCGGTGAGATAGGGATAAAAGCGGAAATCTGTTTCACCTGTCTCCCTTTTTCCTGAAGCAATGTCCCGATAGAGTTCCCGTATTTTTTTCATGTCTTCCGGATGAAGATTGTCAAAGGTTGGAAATCCGGTGAAGTTTCCGAAAAGACGCAGGCGTTTCTGCTCCGGATTTTCATATACGATGCGGTGGTTGCGGATAATGCAGATTCCCACAGGCGAAATTTCCACCAGATCCCGGAAGCGTTTTTCGCTTTCCATCAGTGAGCTTTCAGCCTGCCTGCGCTCCAGCACTTTTCCCATCCGTTCCGCAACTGAATGCACCAGCATTTTCTCCTCGGAACCAAAAGGACTGTCACCGATCAGGGAAGCCTGCTGCCGGTAACACACCTCAATTCTCCCAAAATGGCTTCCTGACGCCATAATTTCATTGGAAAGTTTCCACTGCGTTTCCGCAAAATTCTCACTGGCAAAGATCCGGCCGTCGGCCAGACAGATTCGCACGCAGGCAATTTCAGGATACTGAAACGCAGCACTCAGCAGTCTGATGGTGCTGCCGAATATTTCTTCCGGTGTAATGCCGGGTTTTTCCATCATCACGGAAATTCCGATAAGGCAGTTGAGTTCCTTGACCCGTTCACCCAGTTCATAGGTGCGTGAAATCAGGGAAGCCTCGGTTTCCTTGAGTGTGCTGATATCACGGGTGCTCATGATGACTCCGGACACACTTCCATCGTTTTCCATATAAGGATAATAAGTGACATCCAGACAGCGCTCCTTTCCTCCCTCAACAGCAATCTGCTCCTGATAGCGGATGGATTTGCCGGAAAGACAGCGGTCAATCTGTTCTTTGTACCGGTTTTCAAAAATATCTTCCCCCGTCATTTCCGGCATGGAACGGCCCACAACCTCTTCCCGGGTTTTCCGGAAAAAATCCAGATAAGCCTGGTTGACACTCTGGAAAACATAATTTCTGTCAATGAAAAACATGGGATCCCGCACAGCCGAGATGACAATCTCATATTTGCGCAGTTCATTTTCTGTTTCCTCCCGCTGTTTCTCCAGATCCAGACTGTACAGGCAGAAGGCTATATCCCCGGCGATATTGACCACCAGTTCCTGTTCCGTGTCATCAGGAATGGACACACCGGGCAGAGAAAAGGAAAGGATGCCAAAATCTGCTTTCCCATACCGGAGGGGCATGGTAACAGTATTCTCCCCGCTGCTGTCCTTGATGGGACAGTCCGCGCAAAAAGCAGAAGGATGACTGACAAAGACCGCCTGGGCACTTTTTCTTGCCATGCTGATGCAGGGAATGGAAACCCCCTGTTTCATGGCCTCGATAAAGCGGTTAAAGTGCCTGTCCATCCCGGTTTCAGCCCAGATGAGAGGAAGACTGCTGTCTTTCATCAGAATGATTCGGACATTCCGGTACCCGCAGACCCGGACCAGAATATCGCACACCCCCCGGATCATTTTTTCCCGATCCTTTTCCCGGAGAATGAGCTGACTGATTTCCCGGATGGCCTCCAGAACGCTGTTCAGATGCGCAGTGCGTGCTTCATTCATTCTGCGCTGGTGGATATCCACATGTGTTCCGATCATGCGTACCGGTCTGCCCATTGAATCACATTCAATGATTTTTCCCTTGCCCAGTATCCAGTTCCACTGGCCGGATTTGGTCTGCATACGGAATTCTGTTTCAAAGTTCTGTCTGTTTCCGGACAGATATTCCTTCAGCTGCATGACAACCGCTTCCATATCCTCAGGATGAAGCAGTTGCAGCCAGGTCTCAAATCCCGGAGGCATCTCATAGGGCTCGTAGCCGAGCATGGTATAATACCGCGGGGTGAAATATGCCTGATTTGTTTTCAGATTCCAGTCCCATAGCCCCTCGTTTACAGCATCCAGCGCCATTTTGTGCCGCAGATTGTCTTTCCGGCATTCCCGCATGGCCTGTTTCAGACTGGCTATCTCTTCCTTCAGTTGCCGGTTGTGCTCTTCCAGATCTTCATAAGCGGGTCTGATGTGCATGGAAACCTCCGTTTGCTGCGGACAAGAATTTGGGTAATGATACCACAATATGCTGCACAGATCTTAGGGTCTGTATCAAAATAACCTGTCAAAAACCCTGAGGGTTTCCAAAACCCTCAGGGTTTTCGGACAGAAAAATTGTACAGGTTATTTCTTTACAAACCCTTAGGGAAATTAAACTTCTTAATGTACCGCCTGTGTTCAGGTGCCAGGTTTCGGGTGTCAGGGACAGACACTGAACACTGAAACCTGAACACTGAAACCGGTATATCAGCAATTTTCAAATCCCTTAAGAAAGTGTGACAGTGCATTGTTTCAGCTTAAATTGCGGGAATATTCCATGAGAAATACCGGATTCCCGGATTGTGCTGACGCTGATCCGGCCTGCCATTTCAGGTGAAATGATGCAGCAGCAATGCACCGACAATTGGTTCGTCTGCCTGCATTCCCGACAGCCCTGTGTCTGTTTTCAGATATAAACATCTAATATATTTATAACAAATTCAAAAAACAGACTGTGTGCCCACGGTAAACACCCGGAAAAGATTTCCACATCTTTTCCGGGTTGTTACGGTTCCAGTCTCCGGCATGAAACCTGACTGTCATGCCTGGAATCTCTGCCAAAAGCGAACCATATGCATTATACATTTTTTACTTTTTTTTTGCACAAAAAACTCAAGAGTTCATCCGCAAGCCAAGAGTCCATCTGTCTTTTTGTGAATTTATCATTTTGGAATTATTTGAAATATTATCATCATTAAAAAAACAGAAAAATCCATGTGACACCAACCCGTTTTCAAAACATGATCATTGCTGCTTTGCTTCCAAATTCCGTTTCTTCGCTTGATTCGC
Organism: uncultured Desulfobacterales bacterium; assembly: GCA_964505535.1. Lineage (GTDB taxonomy): Bacteria > Desulfobacterota > Desulfobacteria > Desulfobacterales > Desulfococcaceae > JAABRU01. The sequence goes on from CAZDIU010000139.1 coordinate 7,058, forward strand.
TGCTGAAAAAAATACAGGCATTCTTCAATCATTGACAGCAATCTGGTATGAGACAGAAATTCATAATCCGACAGATTCTTCGCTGAAACATGCGTTCGGGCAGAAAATTTTTCAATAAATTTTTCTCAAATCCGGATAGGAGTTACACATTTGACCGGATAAACCCTTGGGGTTTTAAAAACCCCAAGGGTTTCAGGATTGATTTTTTTGTCAACCGCGTAAGTCCTAATGCAATTGCCCTGCCCAGAGTGATTCGTGCATTGAAAATGCAGAAAAACTGTGCTATGGTTTATTTTATGGCAGACAGTTCAGAAAGACAGAATGTCGGGGACATAACATTTATAATTGTTTAATTTTATTGCTTACAGGGTGCTGCTCTGCGCATGGCAGCCCCGGAGGAGGATCGAAATATGGTGACACCGCAGTCATTGGATGCACGGGAAGATAAAATCGCTGTTGTCGGCCTGGGATATGTGGGTCTTCCCCTGGCTGTCCACCTTTCGGCCCATTTTGATGTGGTCGGTTACGATCTGAAAACAGAAAGAGTCCGTGAACTGGAAGCCGGACATGACCGGACCCTGGAAGTGACAGACGACGAACTCCGCGCAGCCCCGGTTTTTTTTACAGACAGACCTGAAGAACTTTCCAAATGCCGCATGATTATTGTGGCGGTTCCCACCCCCATTGACAGCCATCGCATCCCGGATCTCAGACCGCTGGAAGGATCCTCTGAAACTGTTGGAAAACATATGAAACCGGGAACCTGTGTTGTTTATGAATCCACTGTGTATCCGGGTGCGACCGAAGAGATCTGCATTCCCATCATGGAAAAAATGTCAGGTTTGACATTCGGAAAGGACTTCATGGCCGGTTATTCTCCGGAGCGGATCAATCCGGGAGACAAAATTCACAGTCTGGAGAAGATCGTGAAAATCGTATCCGGTTCCTGCCCTGCTGCGCTGGATTTGCTGACGCATGTGTATGGCACGGTGGTGAAGGCCGGTCTGCACCGGGCATCCTCCATAAAAGTTGCCGAGGCCGCCAAGGTGATTGAAAACACCCAGCGGGATCTCAATATTGCGCTGATGAATGAACTGGCCATGATTTTTGACAAAATGGGCATTGACACCACAGAAGTGCTGGAGGCAGCCGGAACCAAATGGAATTTTATGCCTTTCCGTCCCGGTCTGGTGGGCGGACACTGCATTGGGGTTGATCCCTATTATCTCACCTTCAAGGCAGAGTCTCTGGGCTATCATCCGGACATGATTCTGGCCGGACGGCGGATCAATGACGGCATGGGCAAGTATGTGGCTGAACGCACAGTGAAAATGCTCATCCGTCTGGGCAAACAGGTGCGCGGGGCAAAAATCGCTGTGCTGGGTCTGACCTTCAAGGAGGATGTCCCTGATCTGAGAAACACCAGAGTGACAGACATCATCTCGGAACTTCGGGATTACGGTGTGGAACCGCTGGTTCACGATCCCATGGCTGACCGGGAGGAGGCATGGCGGTATTACGGCATTGAACTGCAGGAGATGGAAAGCATTACGGGGGTTGACGGCGTGATTCTGGCTGTGATGCACAGAAAATACAAAGAAATGGGACTGCTGAACATTTCCCGGCTCTGTTTCCCCGGGTCTTCCATGGTGATTGACATCAAAAGCGCTTTCAGCCCGGCCGAGGCAGAAAAACTGAATATTCAGTACTGGCGTCTGTAAATCTGTCTGCCAATGGCTTTTGTCCGCATGGAAACGGCATCCTCCCGGCATACACAGGCACGATGCCGGGAAAAGCCGCATGGCAACTGACACTTTTCCCTTGTCTGATTCCGGGAACATCCAGTGAACTGTCATCATGAAACTGTTTAACAGAACTGCTCATGCTGTCCGTCCTGCACCCCTGCATGTAAAACTGTTTCCCTTTCTGCAGTGGAAAGAGTGCATCAGCCGGAAATCCCTGCGCGCTGACGTTTTTGCAGGACTTACAGGCGCATTCATTGTCCTGCCCCAGGGCGTGTCCTTTGCCATGATCGCGGGGCTTCCGTCTGAATACGGTCTTTACACTGCCATCATTCCGCCCATCATCGCTGCGCTGTTCGGTTCCTCCCTGCATCTGATTTCAGGGCCGACCACAGCGATTTCCATTGTTGTTTTTTCCACGCTCAGCCCCCTTGCGGAACCCTTGACAGCGGAGTATATCCGGCTCGCTCTTACGCTGACGTTTCTGGCAGGAATCTTTCAGGCCGCTTTCGGCCTGGCGCGGCTGGGAACCCTGATCAATTTTGTGTCCCATTCTGTTATTGTGGGATTTACCGCAGGCGCGGCTGTGCTGATTGCCACAGGGCAGTTGAAACACGCTCTGGGCATTCCCATTCCCTCAGGTTCCTCATTTGTCACAAGCTGGATATTCATTTTCAAAGAGTTCCGGCAGTTCAATCCCTTTGAAATGACTGTGGCTTTGGTGACACTTGTCAGTGCGGCTTCACTGAAAACCTGGCGTCCCCGGTGGCCCGGTCTGCTGATTGCCCTGATTGTCGGGAGTGTGCTGAGCATTGCCATAGACGGAGCTTCCCACGGCGTGCGCCTCCTGGGGAAACTTCCGGCCAGTCTTCCGCCTTTGTCGGCACCGGATTTCAGTCCGGACACCCTGCGCCTGCTTGCTCCGGGTGCAATGGCCATTGCCATGCTCGGACTCATTGAGGCATTGTCCATTGCCCGATCCATCGCGGTTTTTTCCGGCCAGCATATCAACGGAAATCAGGAATTCATCGGTCAGGGACTGTCCAATGTGACAGGCAGTTTTTTTTCCGCATATGCAAGTTCCGGCTCCTTCACCCGCTCCGGCCTGAATTATGAATCGGGTGCTGCAACTCCCCTTGCAGGCGTTTTTTCAGCCCTGTTTCTTTCCGTCATCCTGCTGCTCATCGCACCGCTGACCGCATGGCTTCCCCTGCCTGCCATGGGCGGAGTGATTCTTGTGGTGGCCTTCCGCCTGATTGACGTGCATCATATCCGGGAAATCCTCAAAAGCAGCAGAGCCGAATCTGCGGTACTGCTGGTGACATTCGCGGGAACCCTGTTTTTCCAACTGGAATTCGCGATTTATGCAGGCGTGTTGCTGTCTTTCGGCATGTATCTGACCCGGACCTCCCATCCGCATATCGCGGTCATGGCCCCGGACCCGGCGGATCCCCGGCGAAGGTTCAGGGAAGTCCATGCTTCAGCGCTGATGGAATGTCCCCAACTGAAAATCATCCGCATCAACGGTTCCCTGTTTTTCGGTGCTGCCAATCATGCTGCCGAAATTGTGGAGGAAATGGATGCGGATGATCCCGGAAATCTGCTGATTGTGGGGCACGGCATCAATTTCATTGATGTTTCCGGCGCCATGATGCTCGCGCAGGAAGCCCAGCGCCGGAGAAAAATGAACAGGGCTTTGTATCTGTGCCGGATCAACCGGGAAGTGCATCATTTTCTGGAACATGGGGATTTTCTCCGTGAAATAGGAAAGGAACATATTTTTGCAACCGAATACGAGGCCATCTCCCGAATATTTGCAAAACTGGATTACAGTGTCTGCCACTGCTGCACATGCCGGATTTTTGAGGAATGTCAGCATATTCCGGCAGATGAATCAGACAGGTGAACGGAAGATGCAATAAGATTGCGCCCGGAGAGGAATCTCCCGATGCAACTGTCGGTTGTGTGATGGCTTATAAGTATTTTGAAAAACACCGGATGGAATAAGCAAGAAGCTGTTTTAAAAATGCCATTTTGAGATAATATTTGGTATCATTGCATATCCCACAACTGAGTGCAAAGGAGATATTGTAATGAAACCACCGAAAGTATATCCGACTGATCTGGACGCGAAGGGGTTCGGGCTGCTTCGTTCTCTCCACCTTTTTGGCCGGTGAGTTTGCCCTCAGGTTGACTGAATTTATTTTTTTATTATTTTTTATAAATTACGCAGTTGGTTTTCAAGTGTCCGAATTTATTAAGTATGTTCAAATTTTTCAGCCGATAGGTTCAGTGTGTCAACGTAACTCCTGATTTTTTTAAAAAACTGTTGACCCGTCTATAACATCACACTGTATTTTTTTCACATCATGGTCATGGATGGCCATGAACACAGCATTGACCCAATTTAATCGAAAGGAAAAAGAACATGAAAAAAATTACAGTGGAACAGTGGAAAGAGGTTTTCAGAGATACCGGTCTGTCAGAGGATGATATGCAAAAATGGCATAAGTGCTTTGAAAAAAAATATCCGGATGCCCATCAGGGTTTTCTTGAGTGGCTCGGAACAGAAAAATCACACATAGAAGAAATCAGGCAGGCCAGCAAATAACCTGAGGACAGAACATCCCATATATATACTGATCCAATTTTGGTTTTCTCCGGCATACTTTTTGTTTTCAGACCGGACTGCGGAAAAATGACTGTTCTGATCCGGAAAATCTGCGGAAACAGGTTCGGAAAGGGATGTTTTCTCAGTTCCGCAATTTTCGTGCCAAAGAAAACCAAAATTGGATCAGTATAAATTGCTCTGACAATATTGATTGAAATCAAAATTATTCTTGATTTATATGTGGGATTTTTTTAAAATTGAAAGATTAACTGAATGCAACCGTTTCTGCATAAAACAGAAACGGTTGTTTCCGGATAATACATAAATGAAGCAATATTCCATTTCAAAACTTGCAAAAGAATTTGGTCTGTCACGAAGCACATTACTGCATTATGATTCTATCGGCCTTCTGAAACCTGCAACGAGAACAATCTCAAATTACAGAGTTTACACGAATGCGGAATATGAAAAGCTTCATCAGATAAATTCATTGCGGAGCACAGGAATATCTCTTGATCAAATCCGGCAAATTATTGATTCTGACAATACAGGCGTTACTGACATCCTGCATAAAAGAATTGATCAGATTAACAATGAAATTAAAAAATTAAGATTTCAGCAAAATGTCATCGCCAAACTTCTGAATAATGATGAAATGTTAAAATCTGCCCGAATTGTTACAAAGGATATGTGGATTGCGATTCTTGCGTCTGCCGGGCTTGATGAAAAAGGTATGCATAAATGGCATACAGAATTTGAACTGTCAGCACCGGAAGCACATCAGGATTTTCTTGAATCTGTCGGTTTGTCAGATGAAGAAATAAACAATATCCGGAAGTGGTCAAAAAAAGAGAATATAACAGCAACCTGACCCGTCGCTGCATTTGGACGCAAAAAGGTGGAGCGCTATCGCCAGGAAGTCTGTCGCGCGGTTTCACCTGGCCTCAGGTGTTTTAAAGGTATACAGCTTATGATTCAACAACACATGACAGATTACATGGTAATCGGCAGGTTCAGGAACGCTGAGAATGTCAGAGCACTTATTGCGGCAATCCGCAGCAAAGGCAAAACCTGCTATGATTTCACAGCCAAACCTGCTGATCCCCATCATCCTGATGCACCTTTTGCAGAGCAGATGAAGGTTCTTGAAAGCCACCCGGATTTTCTCCATGATCCGGTTCATCGTTCACACTATGAAAAAGATTTGGCAGGACTCAGAAACGCAAATGCCATAGTCCTGCTGGCACGTCCGCGCATATCGAAGCCGGGATTGCCTTTGGACTGGGCAAAAAACTTGTTCTTATCGGCAAACCCGACAAACCTGAAACGCTTTATTTTATTTTCAATGAACACTTCAAAACTGTTGACGATTTTTTGGCAACTGTCTGAATGTCTATTGCATTCAATATATTGGGAATTCAGAAAGAGCAAAGCAGGGTGAAAACAGCCAGACAAACTGTGCCACAGTCCCTCGATCAGGGAAGAGGAAGTTCTTAAAATACCGGATGGTTCAGATGCCGGGTGTCAGGTTT
>CAZDIU010000140.1:0-12865 GCA_964505535.1 uncultured Desulfobacterales bacterium
CTGCGGGTGCTTGTTTCCTGATACTGACACAGATGGAGACATCGCCCCGGACTCCATACATTTGTCCCCCCCTGATCCCAGCAAGACAGAGCCGGGCATCTGCGGGTGCGGCGTGGCTGATACGGACACAGACGGAGACAGCGTGATTGACTGCCCGGACAACACACCGCCTGATCCGCCCAGACTGTCGAATGCAGGCAACCACGGCATTTATCCTCCGGGGTCAATTACGCTGAAAACCGGGCCCTTTTACGACAAAGAAGGGGACAGCCATCTGGAAACCCTGTGGGAGATCTACAGAGCAGACAATGCCTGCGGAGAACCCTTTATGGAACATGCTTCATCAACGGATTTGACCCTGTTCGCGGCATCAGGACTTTTGCCCGGTGTGAAATATGTGTGGAAAGCCGGGTTCCGGGATTCGGGAAGCAGAAAACTTGTCTGGTCTGAGGAAATGCTGAGCTTTATTGTGGGAGAGAATGCGGTGGGAGAATCTCTGCATTCAGATCCGGGCACAGAGGTGTCAGATTATCGGATGTTCTCTTTTCCCTTGTGGCACGAAGATTCTTCATCGGAAAAAATTCTGGCCAGTGTCATTCAAAACTATGACAAAAAATATTTCCGCATCGGAACCTATAATCCGGAAACAGGCCAGTATGTTGAATACGGGCCGAATTTGGTGTTTGAACCTGGCCGTTCTTACTGGTTCCTGACACGGGAAGGCATGGAGATACCCCAGACCGGCATTCCGGTGAGCACAGAGGAAGACAGCGATGTAAAACTCGTGTTTGATTTGCCGGGCAGAGGCTGGAACATGGTGGCAGTGCCCAATCCGGCTGATTATGTGTGGGAGGATGTGGAAATTGTCATAAAAGATGGGTGCATAAGCATCCCCATTTCGCAGTTGCCGGAAGTCAATCCCTATATCAGCAAAAAACTGTGGCAGTGGGATGAGGATGGATATTCCCCAGATGCAGACAGGATGGAAAAGAACAAAGGATACTGGGTGATGGTGAAGCAGAAAGGCATATGGCTGCGGTTCCGTGCTGACAAACAGATTCGGAATGCGGAAACATCCGACTCCGGTCTGCTGAGCAGAACCAAAAAGCGCATATGGAAAAGCATGACGCCGAATCCGGCCACCGCAGGAGAGGAAAATTCTCCGCCCATGCCTCCCGGTGGATTCACAGAAAGCGGAAGCTCTTCAGACAGCGGCGGAGGCGGGTGTTTCATCCGCAGCGCACAGGAAAAGTAGCGCAAACATCCTGTTTGCGTATCATGCCGAATTACCATTGGATCCATCCATTAAATTGTGATTTCAGGCGTACAGAAAAACCGGATTTTTTGAAAAAATCCGGTTTTTTTTTCAGGTCACGGACGCAAACCTGACAGCGCCGCAGTATCAAATCAAATGGAGAACCGGCATAACAGAAAGCGCAGAGACAGTGCCCCTTTCCTGTCTCTGCTTTTTTTACGGGAGTATCTCCTTCACTCTGCCCACATCACCGCTTTCCAGCCGCACCTTGATGCCGTGCGGATGCACCGGGGAATTTGTCAGAATGTCTTTGACAATTCCCTCTGTCAGTTTTCCGCTTCGCTGGTCTTTTTTCAATACAATCAGAACCCGTGAACCTGCACGGATATTCTCGCGTTTCATTCCGTTCATTCCTGAATTTCCTTTTTTGGCAGAATCATGCTGCCAACTGATTATAGTCAATTGCTGTCCGCAGAAAAATTTTTCCAGTTCACAAAGCGCACATTTTTCAGCCCGGATTTGCGGATGACCCGTTCATCCGCATCATCACCGATAAAAAGACAGGATTCATCCAGACCATATATCCGGTTATATTTTGTCCGGATGGGCTGCCGCAGTCTTCCGGTAAAAATCCGCCCCTTTTCCATCTCCGGCTCATTGACCTCCAGCAAAATCGCATCCGCGCGGATGCCCACACTCCGGAGGGCGCTTTCCACATCCTTTCTTTGCAGAAACATCCGGATGAAAAGAGAAAAAGAACCCTGGGAGCAGATTCTGATCTCCGGCGCGGTTTCACACTGCTGCAGGACATACTGAAGAACCGGCAAAAATTTTGGATTCAGGTGGATCGCTGCATCATCGGGATACAGCCCATGCCGAAAACGGCTGATCAGGCGAAGAAGCCGGGGCGCAGGCTGACAGATGAGTTTTTCCGCAGTATCTGCTTCTATTCCCCTGAAATTCATACAGGCCACTTTCACACCCCGTTCCGCTGTCTGTGCAAAGCGGGTAAAAAGCAGGGAGAAAAAACCTCTGACCATGCTGGTGCAGAAAAAAAGCAGTTTCTGCCGCAAACACAGCCCCGGATGCAGCAGAATCACAAGCACCCAGTTTGGCAGGATATTCTCACAAATCAGGGTTCCGTCAAAATCCAGAACAAGGGTGTGAATCCGGCTGTTTTTCTGTGTCAGTGTTTTCATGGTTTCACAGAGTTGACGATCCCGCAAAAAATCAGAGATTCCGTCACTCCGGTGAAAACCTGAGTCCACAACCATCTGAACATACCGGATTCCGGCTTTCGCCGAAATGACGGAAAAATTGAGGTTCCGACTTTCTGCAGATTCACCAGAGTTGGGAACTGAAAAAACACCGCGATCAGACGCATGGATTTTTTTCCAGCATGGCTCTGATTTTGCACATAAGTTCCTTTGGGCTGTAAGGCTTTTGAATCATCTCACACCGGGACGGCAGTTGCGTTTCTTTTTCCAGCATGTTCCGGCTGTAACCGGTCATGAGAATCACGGGAAGTTTCGGATCAGCAGCCTTGATTTTTTCCAGCACTTTCATGCCTCCGGTTTCCGGCATCACAAGATCCAGCAGGGCAAGGTCAATGCAGTGCTGATGTGTCTCATACAGTTGAAGGGCCTCGCTGCCATTGACCGCGGGGATGACGCTGTATCCGTTTTTTTCCAGGGTCTGAATCAGCATGTCCCTTACTGCTTCTTCGTCTTCAGCCAGCAGGATGACTCCCGAATCTGCCGATTTTATATTTTCAGAAAATTCCTCAGACTCAGCGCAGACCGTCTGTGTTTCGGCAGGCAGACAGATTTTCAGGGTGGTTCCCTGTCCCGGTTCGCTGTAAAGATGGATCATGCCCTCATGGGATCTGACAATGCCGTAAACCACAGAAAGCCCCAGTCCAGTTCCCTTTCCCACTTCCTTGGTGGTAAAGAAGGGCTCAAACACATGCTCCTGCAGTTCCAGCGGAATCCCGGTCCCCGTATCTGAAACACGGATCAGCACAAATTCACCCGGTCTGGCCAAGGCATGGCGTCTGCAGAATCCGGCATCCGCATGGACATTTGCGGTTTCGATGAGAATTTTTCCGCCTTCCGGCATGGCATCCCTTGCATTCAGACAGAGATTCATCAGCATCTGCTCCATCTGTCCGGAATCCGCATGAATGTTTTTCACATCCGATCCGGGGCGGAATTCAAGAGCAATATGTTCTCCGATGAGCCGCCTGAGCATGTTGAAGGCATTGCCGATCAGTTCATTGGGATCAAGAAATCCTGGCTGCATGGACTGCTTGCGGCTGAACAGCAGAAGCTGGCGGACCAGCCGGGCGGCCCGTTCCACCACCTTTAAAATTTCCTTCATATTCTGAAACATGGGATCTTCCGCAGCCATCTGTTCCAGTATCAGTTCGCTGTAACCGGAAATGACAAAGAGCATATTGTTGAAATCATGGGCCACGCCTCCGGCCAACTGCCCCACAGCCTCCATTTTCTGCGACTGCCGGAGCTGATTTTCCAAAATGTTCCGTTCGGCTTCTGCCTGTTTCCGTGCACTGATGTCCACATGGGTTCCGATAAAACGCACCGGCTTCTGCTGCTGATCCCATTCAACGATTTTTCCCCTGCTGAGAATCCATTTCCATTCTCCGGACTTTGCCCGGAGCCGGAATTCGATTTCATGGGAACGCCTGTTATGGGTGAAATATTCCTTCAAAACCTTCACAGCAGATTCCCTGTCTTCCGGGTGCAGGAGTTCTTCCCATGATTCCTGACAGGCCGGAAATTCATCCGGTTCATAGCCCAGCATTTTGTAATAATACGGACTGAAGAATGCTTTGCCGGTCTGAAAATCCCAGTCAAAAATCCCATGCGTTACAGCTTCCAGGGCCAGTTTGAAGCGCTCCTCGCTTCTGCGCAGAGCTTCCTCAGCCTGCTTGCGTTCGGTAATATCCGTGGAAATGGCCTGAGAACTGACTGTTCTTCCTTTTTCAAGCAGACTGCCCAGCATCTCGATCCATCGGACAGTTCCGTCTTTGCGGACAATGCGGAATTCATATCTTGGGGGCGGATTTTTGCCTGCCATTCTTTCTGTAATGCGCTGCCGCACCATGTTCTGATCAGCGGGGTGAACCATTTTCCACATTTCCTCCGGGGAAAGGGACAGAATTTCTTCCGCAGAATAGCCCACAAGATCGGCAAAGGCCGGATTGACCATAGTGAATTTCGGAGGGGTTCCGGACAGAATGCCAATGGCATTCAGAGAGGTTTCAAAGAGTTTGCGGTATCTTTCTTCGCTGGCCCTCAGGGATTTCTGCGCTATCTCCAATTCCTTCTGTGTATGGATGCCCTTCAGGGTTTTCTCAACAACAGAGGGAAGCAGGTCAATAAAATTCACATCTTTGACCAGATAATCCCTTGCCCCCATTTTCATCATGTCTGCGGCAATTCTTTCATCCCCGTATCCGGTCATGATGACAAAGGGAATATCCGCACCAGTCTGCTGCAACTGAGAAATAAATTCTTTTCCGGTGATTGCGGAAAGCCGATAATCCAGCAGGAGCATATCCGGCGGCTTTTCGGCAATCGCGGCAAGTGCCTGTGTCTCATCTGAAGACAGGATGATCTCATATCCTTCCCTGACCAGTTTTTTCCGGATCAGGGACGCCAGAGCTTCATCATCTTCCAGTACGAAAATGACGGGCGTCATGTTTTTTTTCTCATTCACGCTGATTTTTCCTGATTCTGTGCAATATGAAATCCAATGCCGTTTCCTTAAGGCTCCCCTCCCCTGAGGGAGGGGCAGGGGGAGGGTGAAAACGTCATTGAATTGCAGACTGTTATTTTCCCCCCTCCCCGTACCCCTCCCGCCGGGGGAGGGGAATTTTTTACTTAAGGAAACGGCATTGATATGAAATCTGAAAAACAACTGAGCATTCACACTTTGCGAAATTTTGCATGTTCACGGCAGAAAATGCTGTGTAAGTGATGAAATCTTTTTCAAATTTCATATTGCCGGTCTGTCCATCCTGAATCTGTGATCCGCAAAAACCGGATTTTTCCAAAAAAATCCGGTTTTTTTTAAAATTCAATACATAACATTAAAGCTGACAAAACAGCAGTCAATGGCAGCAAATTCCCGGTTTTCAGTTTGGCAGTTCAATCCTGTCAAGATTCGGAATCTGAAGAATATTCATAAAGGCGCCGAGGCTGTGCACAGCCTGCACAAATTTTTCATACTCCACCGGCTTGGTGATATAGCTGTTGCATCCATAAGCATAGCAGAGTTCCACTTCACGGGGATCATCCGTGGTTGTAAGAATGATCACCGGCATTTTTTTCAGTTCCGCATCAGCCTTGATCCGCCTGAGAACTTCCACACCGTCAATCTTCGGCATCCGGATATCCAGCAGCAGCAGGTAAGGAATGCCTGATTTTCTGCGATTTTGGGATATGCTGAACAGAAAGCCGAGAATCTCCTCGCCATCCCTGAACACCAGTATTTCGTTGCGGATACCGGCCCGGCGCAGATTTTTCATTATCAGGGTGGCATGGCCATCATCATCTTCCGCTATCAGAATCGTCGCGCTGCTCTTCATCTCTTTTCCCGTTCATGAAACCTTATCCCTGTTGGGCACTGACACATAAAAACGGCTTCCGTTTCCGGCCTCGGACTCCACCCGGATGCTTCCACCGTGCTTTTCGACAATTTTGCGGATAATGCTCAGCCCCAGTCCCTCTCCGGGCATTTTCGCATCCAGCCGGTTGAAAATTTCAAAAATCCTGGAATGGTACTCTTCTGCTATCCCGATGCCGTTGTCTTCCGCACAGTACACGTTTTCGCTGTTTTTGGCAATTCCGTAAATATGAATGAAGCATTTTCTGTCCGGATGGGAAAATTTGAGCGCATTGTCAATGAGATTGGAAAAGACCTGGTTCAGCATGATTTCATCTCCAAAACAGTCCGGCAGATTGCCGAGTTCCACCTCTGCCCCCATCTGTTTGATTCGGTATTCAAAGGTGTTCAGAATATCTGACATCATGGTGCTCATGGAAATCTGTCTGATGTTCATGGCCGCCCTTCCCAGACGTGACAGACGGAGCAGCCCCGAAAGCAGCATATCCATCCTGGACGCGCTTTTGAAGATGTATGCCAGTGATTCCTGAATATCGGCCTGATAAAAGGAATCGGTTTTTTCTCTCAGATCCTGCATGTCATCGGATTCACGGATCTGATGGAACATTTCCTCAGCGGTCCTTTGCAGTTCTTTTCCAAATCCCTGAATATTCACCAAAGGCGAACGCAGATCATGGGAGGCCACATACACAATCTGCTCCAGTTCCCTGTTTTTCTCTGTCAGTTCCCGGTTCAGGTGCAGGATATTTTCCTCTGCCCGTTTGCGCTCTGTTATATCAATGGCTGTGCCTGCAATCTGCGAAACATGTCCCATACTGTCACGCACAAACGGAACATCCCAACTGTGAAGGGTGCGCCAGTTCCCATCCGCGTGTTTCATCCGGTATTCTGTATTCAGAATCTCTCCGTCCCGGGCATTCCCCAAAAGACGGTGATGATCAGCGATCTGCTGCAAATCATCCGGATGAAGAAGTTCAAAAAAAATCCCGCTTCCCAGTTCCCGAAGCCTTTCCGGGCTGTAACCCAGCACACGGCTGAATCCGGAATTGCTGTAAACATTGCAGTTTTCAGACAGATCATAAATATAGACAATACCCGGAACACTATCAATGACCCTGCGGACAAAGTGTTGTTTTTCCTGCAGTGCCTTCTCCGCTCTTTCCCTCTCCCGGATTTCCGCTCTGAGGCTTTCATTTTTTTCAGACAGTTGCGCATTCATCATCCGGATTCTGTCAAAAGCGCTCTTCAGATTGCTGCACATTGCGTTAAAGGAATTTGCCAGTGCATCCAGTTCATCCTCTTTTCCCTTTTTTCTTTTCCGTTTCAAAACCAAAGGACTGTCCAGATTTTCCCAGTCCATTTCCCTGACATATTCCCCCATAATGCGGAGATGCCGGCCCACCAGTCCATAAAAAAGAAAAAAAATGAACAGGGAAACCAGAAAAGTCTTGATGGTCTGAGAAATCAGAATCACGAACATTTTTTCGAACAGACGCCGGTAAACCCCTTCCAGGGAGGCCATAACATGCAGTGTTCCCAAATTATAGGCAACCTGTCTGTGAATATATATCAGAGGAATTTCATAGTGCAGCATATGATTTGTGCCTGCCGAACCTGAGGATATGATATACGCATCATCGTTACGGATTTCCGCATACTGCATATCCGGCAGTTTCAGGATTCCTTCCAGTTGAATTTTCACCACTTCCATATTCATGTCCCACAGGCTGTGGGTAACACTTTCCAGATGGGTCTCCTTTATCTGCCGGATATGTTTTTCAATCAGGGAAATGTCCCTGCGGTAGTCCATATACAGTTGAATGCCTGTTGAGAGCAGGGTAATGACTGAACTGAACAGAAGAATGCAGACAATCATCTTCCGGGCAATTGCGGATTTCAGTGTAAACGGATGGATGAAATCTCTGATCATGGGAAGAGTGCGCCTTAATTTCACTTGAGTATAATGTTTCAACTTTGGTTTTTTCGTCATTCCGGCGAAAACCGGAATCCGGTGTTTCCGGTCTCTTTTCACTTCTGTCCGCAGTCTGGATTCCGGCTTTCGCCGGAATCACGGCAAATTTTTTGCCATAAAAAAACAAAGTTGGATCAGTATATAAAATTTCTGTGCAGAATGCTCCCCGATTTTTTCCCGATGCAACAGGCAGGGGGCACCACAGACCGTTCGTCATGCACGTCTTTCAGAAAATCCTCCTTTGCCTTCCGCAGCAGTTGAAATGTGAAAGATTTTGGTTTAGGATATGTATCACGGGAAGGGAATTGCTGAAAAGCAAATTTATCTGAAAGAGTGAAGACCGGCACAAAACAGCGACAGGATACGGAACCGGTACTCAATGGGAGGGATGAAAATGCCACCGCACAACGACCGCTTTGCCATTGTGATTCCGGTGTACAACCATGAGCTGATGGCTCCGGAAGTCATCACAGCGGCAGTGAAAACCGGTTTTCCGGTTTTTGTCACAGATGACGGTTCCACAGACTGCACCTGTGACAGGATAAAAAATATAAAAGGCATCCATCTTCTGCGCCATGAATCCAACCGGGGAAAAGGGGCCGCGCTGCTCACAGCTTTTGCTGCAGCGTCCCAAGTGGCAGACTGGGCGGTCAGTGTGGATGCGGATGGCCAGCATGATCCCGCTGAAATTGTGCATCTCATCCGCGCGGTTTCCGGCAGGGAGCGTGCCATCATCATTGGCATGAGAAAGAGAATGACAGGAAAAGATGTTCCCCTGACCAGCCGTCTGGGAAGGGAATTCTCCAATTTCTGGGTATGGTGCGCTGGCGGGCCGCTGCTGCATGACACACAGAGCGGATTCCGGATTTATCCGCTTCCGGAATGTCTGCATCTTGGTGTGCGTTCCCGGAGATTTCAGTTTGAGGTGGAGATTCTGGCAAAAGCGGGATGGAAAGGCATTCCTGTTCGGGAGGTTCCGGTCAGTGTCAATTATTCTCCGGGTTCAGGCAGAATTTCCCATTTTCGGCCCTTTACTGATTTTGTCCGCAATTCAAATACATTCACCCGGCTGATTTTTCAGAGAATCCTGTACCCCCGATCCCTGAGAAAAAGATTGAGGTAAGTACGGGAAAGTTCCTGCTTACATCAAATTGCTTTCAGAGACTGAAGAATCTCTGAAATTTTTTCAAGGGTTCTGCCAAGGCTCTGATCAACTGCCTGGGAGATGTGTGACATGCATATTTCACAACTGAAAAACCGCATGGAACTGTTCAAGACTCTGATCCGGTTTCAGATATGACAGATTCAAAACAGAGGATTTCCGCTGTTGCCGGAATGACAGAAAAACAAAACCTCTGACTTTTTGTGGGACCGTCAAACTTTCTGAGGAAATATTTTGATATGGGAATTGCATCTGATATTGTCATCATTGTGGTTGCGGCTCTGCTCGGTGCTGTGATTGCCCAGCGACTGAAACAGCCTCTGATTCTGGGCTATATTCTGGCCGGAATCTGCATCGGCCCCTATACGGGCGGAGTTACGGTTTCGGAAATCCATGACATTGAACTGCTTTCGGAAATCGGTGTTGCGCTGCTGCTTTTTGCCCTGGGGCTGGAGTTTTCCTTCAGCGAACTCAAACCGGTGCGCAATGTGGCTTTGATCGGCACACCCATCCAGATTCTGCTGACCATTGCCTATGGTTTCGGGATTGGGCAGGTTTTCGGATGGGACAGGCCGACCTCTTTGTGGCTGGGCGGGCTGATTTCCCTGTCCAGCACTATGGTTCTGCTCAAAACCCTGATGAATCAGGGATGGATGGGAACCCTTTCCAGCAGAGTCATGGTGGGGATGCTCATTGTGCAGGATCTGGCGGTTGTGCCGATGATGATCATTCTGCCTCAGTTGAAAGATCCCAAAGCCGGTCTGCCTCTGCTGGGCATTGCCGCAGTCAAATCTGTTTTTTTTCTGGCCTCCATGTTTCTGCTGGGCACAAAACTCCTGCCGCGCGTGCTGGCCTATATGGCAAAATGGAATTCCAGAGAACTGTTTCTGCTGTCCATCACCGCAATGGGACTGGGCATAGGATACGCAACCCATCTTTTCGGGCTTTCCTTTGCCTTTGGCGCATTTGTCGCGGGAATGGTGCTGAGTGAATCTGAATACGGGCATCAGGCTCTGAGCGACATCATTCCGCTGCGGGATCTGTTCGGACTTCTTTTTTTCACCTCTGTGGGCATGCTGCTGGACCCGGGTTTTTTCATGGAAAACTGGGGAAAGGTGCTGATTCTGGTTCTTCTGGTTTCTTTGGGCAAAGGAAGCATTTTTGCCATTATCACAAGAAGTTTCGGTTACAGCAATGTCATTCCCCTGGCTGTGGGGCTGGGACTGTTTCAGATCGGTGAATTTTCCTTTGTGCTGGCAAAAGTGGGACTGGAAACCGGTTCCATAGATCACAGTGTATATTCCCTGGTTCTCACCGCAACCGTCCTCAGCATGGTGATTACCCCAATGATATCCGGAATGACTGCCCCTCTCTATGCCCTGAAAAAGCGGCTGTTCACCCATGAGGCGCTGCAGACCATCAATATTCCGGAAAAAGGACTCCGGGATCATGTGCTTATAGCCGGAGGAGGCAGAGTGGGCCAGCATGTGGCACGGATGCTGACCCAACTGGAAGTTCCCTTTATCATTGCGGAACTGAATTATCAGCGTCTGGGGCAGTGCAAGGCCGAAGGCTGGCCGGTCGTATATGGGGATGTGACCCAGCCTCTGGTGCTGGAAGCGGCAAAAATTGAAGACGCCAAACTTCTGCTCATCACCATTCCCTCCATTGTTGCCACCCAGACCATTGTGCATCAGGTGCGGCTTTTGAACCCGGATCTGCATACGGTTGTAAGGGCTGAGGGAACCGAGCAGATGAAAAATCTCTATGAGGAAGGGGTGTACATGGTGGTGCTGCCGGAACTGGAGGCAGGGCTGGAAATTGCCCGGCAGGCTCTGGTGCATCTCAAAATTCCTGCCACCATGATTCAGCAGTATACAGATGCCATGCGCAGGCAGTTGTATACCCATGTGCATCAGGCCAATGGAGAGTATCAGATGATGACCCGGCTGAAAAATGCCGGGGATCTTCTGGAAATTTCCTGGGTAAGCCTTCCTCCGGACAGCCCCCTGACTGCTCAGACACTCCGGGAATCCAATATCCGCAGACAAATCGGGGCCTCTGTGGTGGGTGTTATCCACGAAGGAATTTTTTATCCCAATCCCACTGCGGATTACCGTTTTTCCGGCAATGATCTGGTGGCAGTCATCGGCAGCCCGGAAGAAAGGGACGCGTTCCGGAAAATGGTGAGGGGAGTTTCGCAGCCGGAAGAGAATCTGCCAAAGAATCCGGAAGAATCACCCGGCCGTGCTTCAGGCGTTGCTGGCAAAGTTCCGGCACTGAAAGCCCAGTCAGAGGAAATCACAGCGCCCACAGACAAAGATATGGAAAAAACAGTCCTGCCCCTGTGAAAACAGTCCCGTATCGGAGGGAAATTTTTACGGTTCAGTTCTGGATTCCGGCTTTCGCCGGAATGACGGAAAAAACAAAATTGGATCAACAGTTCATTAAGTTTTGTGAAATTTTGTTCCTTTGTGTCTTCCCGACAGTCTGAACCAAAAGCAGGAAGATGAGTCTGGAAAGAAAATGGATGATTATTACCATGCAAATTTTCAGAAATATTACGAAGAAACTGTTCATATCCAGCCGGAATCCTTTCTGCTTCCGCTTGCAGACAGACTCAGACCCGGAGCCTGTGTTCTGGATGCGGGCTGCGGTTCGGGCCGGGATCTGCTGTGGCTGAAACAAAGAGGATTTCATGTGATTGGATTGGAGCGATCTCCTGGGCTTGCGCAACTGGCCCGGAAACATGCAAAATGCGAAGTGATTGAAGCGGATTTCCGATTCTTTGACTTTTCCCAATTTTCTGTGGATGCAATGGTTCTCATTGGCGCGCTGGTGCACATCCCCCATGAGGAACTGCCGGATGTTTTTGAAAACATTCTTCATGCGCTGCGTCCGGGCGGTCATGTTCTTGTTTCCATGAAACAGGGAACAGGCACAAAAGCAGCAAAGGATGGCAGAATCTTTTATCTGTGGCAGGATGATGAACTGCGGCAGGTGGTTGCACAGAAAAAATGTCAGGTCGCGGACTTTTCTGTTCAGGTTTCGGCCATCAGGGCCGAAGATGTCTGGCTGGGCTATGTTCTTGCATTTCAGGCTGCGGACAGTCTCCCTGTGCCGGTCATTAAAATGAACGGGGCGCAGGAGGGGAAAGTTTTATTCAAAAAAACCGGATTTTTCCAAGAAAATCCGGTTCTTCTGAAAAAAGCTCCGAAAATTCAAAAACCGGATTTTTCCAAAAAATCCGGTTTTTTTGGGGAACTGACCTGTTTATGATTTTCCGCGCTGTTCGCTGGCTGCCACTTCCGGATTGATGCGCCAGGTGAAAAGCGGTGAAAGCGTATAGCAGAAAAGATAAAGAAACGCCACATGGCCCAGCCAGGGCGTGAACATAACAGTAAGCAGCAGGATGGTGTTCAGACGGGCAAATCTGCGGCTGCGGCTCATGAATCTTCCCAGATGGATGTAGCGCACCGGATACAGATTCATCAGAATGGAAGTCACAATCATCAGGGTAAAGCAGAAAATTCCCCAGAAGCGGATCATTTCCGGTGCTTCATGAACAGCCTGTTCAAACATGATCAGCGGTGCTGTGACCATCAGGGCTGCCGCAGGTGTGGGCATTCCCTTGAAAAATCCGGGAATGGGGGTTTTGTCCACCGTGAAATAGACAAGCCGGGCAATCCCCATCAGTGCATACAGCAGGGCCACAGGGCCGACCGCCAGGCTCTGAATGAAAGGCTCCCGCACATTGGCAAAGGTGATGTAAAATATCCAGGCAGGCACAATGCAGAAACTCACGCCATCTGCCAGATCATCAAGG
>CAZDIU010000141.1:0-12826 GCA_964505535.1 uncultured Desulfobacterales bacterium
TTTACATCATTTCCTGTTTAAATGTCAACAGTTACTTTTGAAAGAGGTCTATTGAATCCAATCAAACATTTTATTTTTTCTCCATTTATGGCAGTTAATGTCACGATCACCGGATTTGCTTGATGCAAGATTCCGGTTGGAATTATTACTCTGAAATTCCCAAATATTTTTTGATATGTCTGGAAAGCATATCCTCAACTTCCGCGTGCCTTGGTACCGGCTGTTTTTTTCCGTTGGACGGATTCAAATAAATATCATGCCTTGCCCCGTTTCTGAACAGAATACATCCGGCATTCAGCAGTTGCCTGATAAGTTCCTTCCTTTTCATACAGCCACTGCCAGCTCTTTGATCATATATTTTTCAGGAATTTCATCCAATACCATTAACTGAAATGCGTCTCTGATATTCTCCTCCAACTCATCCAATGTTTCTCCCTGTGTCATGATTTCAGGATATTCAAGGAGTTTGCCCAACCAGAATTTCTCAGATTTCCAGTAAATAAGCGTTATTTTTCTGCCCATGTCAGTTCCTTTCATCTTGATTAAAAAATCCTCATTTCATTTTTTTCCACAAAATCCAGCCATGATTGTGAAAACAGATTCAGAGCATATATCATGATCTCTTTATCAACTGTTTCGATATTCGGATAAGAGATTATGTCAATGACGGTTCCGCTGACATCTTGCCTGCTGATATAATATACTTTTTCAAGAACATAAATGATTCACTGTCCGCAGTTCTTTCCATGCTTATCCGTCTGACATGATGAACAGTCTCATCAAAGGATTTATACTTTAAATATTTGGAAAAATCCTTCATATCCATTGACTCACACTCCTTTCTTTTCATACTGCCACTGGAAAATTGTATTTTTCCATCAGTAATAATCTTTTGTTTCATACAGATTCGCATAAGCGGAGATTCCTGCTTACTCCTCATCGAGCCGGAACAGCCTGCGGGTAATGTCCAGATATACGGCTTTGTCTGCATAACAGCCTTTGTTTTTGAGAAAAACAGTGGGATCGTGCAGCACTTTGTTGATCATGGCGTTCATCATGCGGCGCATGGCCTGCCCGTCTTCCCCGGACAGATGGGGGAGGGAATGACTCAGTGTCTTTTTCATTTCCGCCTCTGCAATGCCCCAGATTTTTTTGCGCAGTCCCACAATGGTGGGAACCACATCCAGCCCCTCATACCATTCCCGAAAGCGGATCACAGCCTCATCTATGATGCGTTCCGCACGCATGGCTTCCCGGTTCCGG
Source organism: uncultured Desulfobacterales bacterium (assembly GCA_964505535.1). Lineage (GTDB taxonomy): Bacteria > Desulfobacterota > Desulfobacteria > Desulfobacterales > Desulfococcaceae > JAABRU01. The sequence continues at coordinate 1,264 of CAZDIU010000141.1, forward strand.
TCTTCGATGTTTTCCTCAATCACGCCCTGCAGATCATCAATGTCATACACATAGGTGTTGGAAAGCCGGTTGATCTCCGGATCAATGTCTCTGGGCACGGCAATGTCAATGAAAAACAAAGGCCGGTTTTTTCTCGGACGCAGGGATTTTTTCACCTGATCCCGCGTGAGAATGAACCCCGGAGAACCGGTGGAACTGATGATAATATCCACTTCTGTCAGCGCGTCCGGAATCTCCTCAAACCGGATGGCTTTTCCCCGAAACTGTCCGGCCAGTTCCACGCCCCGCTCAAAGGTGCGGTTGGCAACAAAAATATCCCCTACCCGGTGACGGATCAGATGCTCCACAGCGAGTTCTGCCATTTCCCCCGCGCCGATGAGCAGGACTTTTTTCTCCTCCAGATTTCCGAAAATCTTGCGCCCCAGTTCAATGGCCGCATAACTGATGGAAACCGCATGATCCCCAATGCCGGTTTCGGTGCGCACGCGTTTGGCAACAAAAAAGGTTTTGTGCAGTAGCCGGTTGAGAATGACACTGGATGTTTTTTTGAGTGTGGCTGTGCGGTAGGCTTCCTTGATCTGCCCCAGAATCTGGGGTTCTCCCACGACCATTGAATCCAGACTTGCCGCGACCCGGAAGATATGGCGCACCGCGTCATCCCCGATATGAATGTACAGCGCATTCTCAAAATTGGAAACCGGCAGGTTTTTGCTGCGGGAGATATAGGTTTTCGCGGCTGTCACGGCTTTTTCCGCATCGGGCGCGGTCATGATGATTTCCACCCGGTTGCAGGTTGAAAGCAGCACAACCTCGGAAATTGCGGGATCATTTTGGAAACTGACCAGCGCTGCATCTGCCGCATCTGCGGAAAAACCCAGACATTCCCGCAGTTCCACGTCCGCTGTTTTGTGATTGAGCCCCATCACAATGATTTCCTGCCGCATCAGCCCGCATTCCGGCAGAAACCGGCTGTGACTGACCTGATACTGCTGTTTTTCCGGTATTTGCTGAATTGTGACAGCATTCATATCTTTTGTATCTTCATAAAAATCTTCCGATGTGTCCGCGCAGACTGCCTGACTTACCATTTTGTAAATTCTCCGTGATGCCCTTTCAGCAGAAAGTTGACGCCGATAAATGTAAACAGAAGAACAGCAAAACCGATGATGGACATAATCGCGGATTTGCGTCCGCGCCAGCCCACTGTGAGACGTTCATGCAGCAGCACGGCATAAAACACCCACAGAATGCCTGACCAGACCTCCTTGGGGTCCCAGCTCCAGAATCTTCCCCATATCCATTTTGCATAGACAAATCCGCTGATCAGTCCCAGCGTTACCATCGTGAAACCGGTAATGATACAGGCATAACCGGTGCTGTCAAGCATTTCCAGAGACGGGAGTCTGGTGTAAAAAAAGCCGCGCTTTTTGCTTTTGATCGCGTGCTCCTGCACAAGGTAAAGAATCCCCGCGCCGCAGGCCAGGGCAAAAGACGCATAACTGACAAGGATGACCGTGACATGCAGAATCACCCAGAAACTCCTGAAGGTATTGTTTATCTGTTCGGGTTCCACAGGCAGCCGGGAGGAGAGAATCATCAGAAATACGGTCAGCGGAGCAGCATAAATACCCATGATTCTGAGCCGGAACTGGTGCTGAAAAAAAAGAAAAAAACCGCTTACTGCCCATGCTGCCAGAGAAAGTATCTGGTGCAGGTTGTGAATGGGAAACACGCCGGATCGGACAGTTGCCCAGCCGATGAGCACCGTATGACAGACAAAACCCGCGATCATCAGGAAAAATCCGGCTTTGTGAAACCAGTCTTTTTGCTGAAAAAGATAGGCAAAATATCCGGCTGTGCTCAGCAGATACAGAAAAAGTGTTCCAATAATCAGAAAATCCATTTTTTGCAATCCCATGCCTGTGGGGTTTGGAAACAATCCCTAAGGGTTTTCCTTTCCCAATGAAATTGTGGAAACAGACCCTTGGGGCTTTTTGTTTAACACATTAAAACAGCAGTATTATCTGTCTTTTCCTCTGCCATGTTCTCTGGCTTTGTGCTTATCCCCGTGATATCCGTTATCCTCAGAACATGAACCCAGTGTATCACCATGCCCCAGATGGGCCTTTACTGCGGATTCGGATACCGTGATGGTTTTCCCCTTGTGACAGATCTCCACTTTGCCTTTTTCACTGCGGGAAGGATATTTTCTCTCTGTTTCATCATGCCGGGTGTGGGGATGAGCGGTGTCCATTTCCACCTTTACCCAGTCTTTGCCTGTGATTCGGAGAAATTCCGGAAGTCTGGCCCCTTTTTCCCATCTGCCGTCATGGAACCAGTGATAGATTTTGGTGTCTTCGTCAAAATAGGTGCAGTCATCCGGATAATAGCGGAAATGATAGACCGGCGGATATTTCCGGCTGATTTCCGAATGCCGGGTGTAAGGTCTGTCTGTGTCAAACGTCAGCGGAATCCCTTCTGTTTCAATAATCAGAATCGAGCCGGGCAGAACTGATCCTGTTTTCCATCTGCCATCTGACTGATAATGCCATATCCGGGTTCCCCTGTCAAAATAGGCAGCGGATTTGGGATAATAGGTGTAATGGTATTCGGTTTTTTTCATGCCCGGATATTTCCGGCTGATCTCCTGATGCCGGGTATAGGGTTTGTCCGTGTCAATCTTTATATGGATTCCCTCATGTTCACGTATCCGGAATGAATCCGGCAGACGGGGGCCGGTTTTCCATTTTCCGTCCGCAGGATAATGATACACTTTTCTGTCTGTATCATAATATACCGAAGAATCCGGATAATACCGGTATGTGTATTCTCGCTGGGTTTGCACATGGGTTTCCCTTACCCTGTCCGAACAGGGGCCAAGAGTGTCACCGTGATTCAGATGGGCTTTGAGCGCAGATTCAGATACTGTAATGGTTTTTCCCTTGTGGCAGATGGTAACTTTGCCTTTTCCATGATGATCTCCGTGTTTTCCCTCTTTGTCCTTATCCTTTGCCATTGCCGTGATCGGTATGGAAATGAGAATTCCGCACAGCACAATAATCACTGTTTTTTTCATTTTATTTCTCCTTTCAGCACATATCGGAAGTAAAGCAGAACAGGTTTCCGGTTTGTTCATAAGTTTCGTCACAAGTTGGAAACCTGTGCCGCTTTTTTCAAAATGATAATTCTGAATTCCCCGCATCCTGTCCAAATACCTCCGCCAGAAGCGCTTCCAATCCAGCGCTGTCCTTTTCTTTTATCATTTTTATCAGTCCTTTGTCCAGAACAGATCGGAAAAGTTTGCGGTGGGAATCCGGATCATGGCCTTTTTTCAGAAGATTTTCCCGGATTTTTCCCATAATCCCCAGACATTCTGCATATTCCGGCCCAAAAGTCTGTTCCAGTTCCCTGCGGATGATCCGGGAAAGAGCAGGACTTTTGCCGGATGTGGAAATGCTGAGAATCAGATCCCCCTGATTCACCACAGCCGGAAGCGTGAAATGGCTGATGTCCGGATTGTCCGCAATATTGCAGAGGATTCTCAGACGCTCCGCATCTGCCTGTACCAGACGGTTGATGTCCGCACTGTCTGTTGCTCCGAATATCAGAAAAATGTTTTCATCCGCATCACTGCTTTGGTATGGCCGTTCTTTCAGATTTATTTGGGAATTGAGGGACAGTTGTTTGAGTTCGTCCGTGACGTTGGGACTGACAACCCTCACAGCAGCCCCGCAGCGCAGGAGCATGTTCACTTTCCGGGTCGCGACTTCGCCGCCGCCCACGACAAGACAGACACGGTTTTTTATGTCAAGATTTATGGGATAATATCTCATGATAATTATGAAATCCGATAAATAACTGACAATGGTTTCTTTATGATGTTTCTGGGTTCGGATAAAAAATGGTTCTTCAGGGATTTTTGTGGACATGCTCTTTTCAGCCACGAATCTGCACGAATAAACACGAATTATGAAAATTCGTGAAAATTTGTGTTTATTCGTGGCTGAAATAACATCTGCTCTGTCTGCTCCACGAAAAATCCTGAAGAACCTAAAAAATTTCCTGCAGAGGACACAGAAAATCAAACTCTGTGTCCTCTGTGGGAAACAATGAAGAATTACCCTTTTTTCTTCTGCTGCACCTGCTCTCTGATCCACGCGATCCAGGGTTCAAGGCCCTCTCCGGTTTTTGCGGACATTTCAAAAATCGGCATTCCCGGATGAACCTGAAGGATATTGTTTACCGCGGCCTGCCGGTCATAATCCAGATAGGGGAGAAGATCGATCTTGTTAAGGACCGCTGCATTGCAGACCCGGAACATGAGCGGATATTTGAGAGGTTTGTCCTCTCCTTCTGCCACACTGAGAATCACTGCGCGGGCATCCTCGCCAATATCGAATTCCGCGGGGCAGACCAGGTTTCCCACATTTTCCACAATCAGCAGATCCACAGCATCCAGATCAATGCCCTCTGCGGCCTTTTCAATGACATGGGCAGCCAGATGACAGTCTCCGCCGAATTCATCGGTGTTGACCTGCACCACAGGCGCGCCGGTAACGGCCAGCCGATCTGCATCGTTGGAGGTGCAGATGTCGCCCACAATCACAGCAGCACGGATTTCCGGCATGAGGCGGCTGATGGTTTTGACCAGCACGGTGGTCTTTCCGGAACCCGGAGAGCTCATGACGTTAAGGACAAAAACCCCTTTTTCCGCAAACCTCCGCCGGTTCTCTTCCGCCATTCTTTCGTTTACATCCAGTACCCTGCGAACTACTTTGATTTCCATTTTTACCTTCCTGAAACTGAGTTCTGTTTTGGTTTGTGCGTGTGGTTATATACGGTGAATCTGAAACCCTGTGCAAGGATAAAATTTTTGTACCTGCAGATTTTTCTGTGAGAATGAAGAAAAATTCATGGAATCCTCCTGAAAATCATTTTTGCAGGCACAGATTTTTCAGCCTTCTCCGTGATTGTGCCGGTAAAGGGCAGACAGAGGATATCAACTTGGAATACAATGGGATTTCTAATGAAATATTCACAAAAGACCGACTGAAAAATCCAAAATTTGACTGCATGGAAAATTTCTGATATTCATGCACTGCTCAGTGTCTGTCAGAACAGGTGCAGAAACAGACGGTTTAGTTTCAATTGGCTGATTTTGAAAAAACAATCTGTTCAGTGCTGAATCCGCATCCATAAAAATCAGGCAGTGGGTCAAATCCGTTGATTCATCCCCCAGCGGGAGGGGAGAGAGTTTTTCTGTATTATCAACGGATTTGAACCACTGCCAAAAATCAATGTCTTAAAATCCAAGTGGGCAATGCCTGCAATTTTGCAATCTCTGAAAAGGAAATTCCCATGAGATATGTGATTATCGGAAACGGTGTGGCCGGTGTTCATGCGGCAGAGAGCATTCGCTTTCTTGATGCAGAGGGTTCCATCACCATGATAGGGGATGAGGCCATGCTTCCTTACTGCCGCCCCATGATCAGCATGGTTCTCGAAGGTTCGGCATTGCCGGAAAAACTGCCCATACGCGATGACGGATTTTATCAAGACCTGAACATCACAGCGGTTCTGGGAAAACGCGTCAGCGGCATTGACACAGAAAACCGGCAGGTCTTTGTGCCAAAAAACGGAAAGAGGGAAGAAACCGCTGCCATCGGATTTGACAAACTGCTCATTGCCACAGGAGCCGATCCACGGCCTGTGAAAGCCGAAGGACTGGATTTGCAGCATATTTTTTATATGCGCACTCAGGCGCATGTCCGGGGAATGCTGGCCGCACTGCCATCCGTCAGAAGCGCACTGGTGCTGGGCGGCGGATTGGTGGGGTTCAAGGCAGCTTACGGACTTCTTCGGCGGGGAATTCGCGTCACCATGCTCATCCGCTCCGGCTATCCCCTGTCCATGCAGGCTGATGAGACCGCGGGAACCATGATTCTGGAAGAACTGATTCGCCACGGACTGGATGTGCGGGTGGGAACCGGAGTGACTGGTTTTGCAGGGAAAAAACAGGTTCAGGGCGCATATCTTTCCGATGGCACGGAGCTTCCCTGTGATATGGCTGTCATCGGCAAAGGCGTACTTCCGGCCCTGTCTTTTGTTCCCAGGGAGCAGATCATGACAGATTTGGGCATTCTGGTGGACGCACATATGGAAACCAGTGTTCCCGGCATTTATGCGGCAGGGGATGTGGCTGAATTCACTGATATTGCCAGAGAAATTCCCTGGGTGAATGCCATCTGGCCGGAAGCCATGAATCAGGGGCGTATCGCAGGGATGAACATGGCCGGAAGGCCGGTGTTATACAAAGGCAGTCTGGGACGCAATGTGATTCGCATTTTCGGCATGGACATCATGACTGCCGGTACAGTCAATCCGCCTGAAAATGAAGGGTATGAAGTCGTTGCAGAGATGAACCCGCGCAGAAACACCTACAGAAAGCTGATTTTTCGGAATGACAGACTGACCGGCATGGTCATGGTCAATGACATCGAACAGGGAGGGGTGCTCATGTCTCTGATCCAAAGCAGGCAGCGTACAGGAATTGAAAGAGAACAGCTTTTGGCCCCCTCGTTCAATTGTTCCCGGATGCTGTTCTGATCAACATTGCGGAATCATCTTCCGGCTTTTTTGCGGTGCTGATCGGAGTCAGTGAATTCTGCAGCCTGCGTTTCACATAAGAAATTTCCCAAACATGCTGCCTTTTTCAGCGCATCTGTTTCAGGCAGACATTTATTGAGTTAAAATTTTATATAATATTAAATAATTAAATCCTCATAAAAGATTTAAACCAGTTCAAAATCCGGATTGCGGACAAGGGAAAGCACCGCGTGCGCGCAGCGTTCAAAGGCCAGTTTCAGATTCCAGTTTTCCCTGTCCCGTTTTCCGGCATAATTGCTGGCAGAACGGATTTCAATGCAGGGAATGTCATAATGCAGCCCCAGATACGCGGCCGCGGCTCCTTCCATGTTTTCCATCACAGGGCAATGTCTGCTGTACAGCATATCTGCGCGCGCATCACTGGCCGTGATGGTGGAAACCGTGACAAAAGGGCCTTTTTTCACTTGGCAGATGTTTTTAAACATTTTCTGCAAAACCGTCTCTGCTTTCCCGGTTTTTTCCGTATCCAGAGGATAAACACTGCGGATTTCCCTTTCTCCCCGGGACATCAGGGGAAAAGGCAGGTCTTCCGGAAGTCCTCCGGTCTGTGATTCAATGCCCAGATGCACATCTGTTTCCACTGTAGCGATCCCGATGTCTCCGATTTCCAGTCCGGACTGCTGGAAAACGCCAGCGCATCCGGTCTGGATAATCAAATCAGGCCGGGTCTGTTCAATCACTGCGGTCAGGGACTGCGCTGTGTTGAGCAGACCGGGACCGGTGACAAGAACCTGAACCGGTTTTCCGCAGATAAAGCCGGAAAGCAGATCTCTGCGGCCAGCAGCGGAAGGCACAGGATGTTCAAGTGCGTGCCGGATTCCCTCCAGTTCTCCGGCCACAGCTCCGGCCACAAGGATGGAAGATTTCATGCCTGTTCCCTTCCGATTCCCCGGCGCAGCATTCGCATAAGCCCGGATATCCATTCACGGGCCTCGGCTTCACTGCAGCGGGAGATGCCCAATCCGCCATCCAGATGAGGAATCACACGGGCCTGCAGAAAACGATCCATCATCGCGTCAATCATGAAACAGGCAGAATCCACATCCGCATCCTCCCGAAGTTCACCCCTTGCCTTTGCGGTTTCCAGCAGGGAACGGAGATAACGCAGACTGTCTTCCCGCAGCGCGGCAAGGGCAGTTTCGGTTTCAGTCTTTGCAAAGGAAGGGGCAGGATCGGATCGCACAGATTCAAACATGGTTTTGACATAAAACCGGTAAATCATGGGATGTTTCTGCACAAAGAGCAGCCCGGCCACAAGGGTGGCCTCCAGGCGGGTGAAGATATTCTCATCGGCTGTATGATCCCGCACTGTGCGCAGGTAATTCTTGACCTTGTCCATCGCGGTGCCAAAGGCAAAGAGAAACAGGCCCCGTTTATCCCCGAAATACTGAAAGATGGAGCCTTTGGCAATGCCCAGCCGGGACACAATGGTGTTGATGCTTGCGCGTGCGTATCCTTTTTCGCTGAATTCCTCAACAACTGCGCGGGTAATCCGCTCTTTTTTGGATTCAGAAAGCCGGTGAAAGGTTTTCAGGGGAATCATGCAAACACGATCCCCGTGTATCCCACAAAACTGTCTCCGGGATGTTTGTCATAACTGGTGGCATAGGCCAACGGTTTGGCAGAAACTGCGCCCAGTTCTTTTGCTGCTGCCAGTGCAGCGGCCGCCGCACCCGCGCAGCAGGCATTGCTGCGGGTCAGTCCCTCCCGGATGACCTGGGAAGGATTCATGGACAAAACAGCATTTATGAAATGCGGATCATTTTCCTTCCGAACCCAGGCCAGTGCTTCCGGCCCGTCACCTTTGGGGGCAAATCCATAGTTATGACCGTAATGGGTGAGATCCGTGGAACCGATGACCCGAAGCCGCAGTTTCAGCCGGGATGCAGTTTCCGCAATCTTTTTGGCAATCTGCAGGGAAATGTCAGCCGGAGGAACCCCGGCAGCAAGGATTTTCACATCAGGGAAAAAATATTTCACAAAGGGAAGCTGCAGTTCTATGGTATTGTCGGGCCGAAAACGGGTGGCAGTTTCGATCTGAAAAGAAAAGGCTTTTTCCACTTCCGCTGCCAAATCCTCCTGCACCGGCAGAAGCCCGAAAGGGGTTTCCCATGCGCCTTTGGGCATCAGGCAGGGAGAGGATTCCGGATGCAGGTGCATTCCAAAAATCACCACTGTGTCCGGGAGTTCTCCCTGTGCCAGCGCATGAATGACATTGCAGGCAATGCTGCCGGAAAAATACCATCCCGCGTGCGGAACAATGCCGCCGATCAGTTTTTTCCCGGTGTCTTCTGCCTTTCCCTCTTTGAGAAACTGCCGGATTTCCTTTTCACAGGCTCCTGCCGTGTCCGGGTACCATGATCCTGAAAAATGAGATTTTCTGATATTCATGACTGCCTCCTTTGCATGAAAATGCTGAATGTCAAATCACCCTGCGCACCTCCCTCATTCCGGAAAAAGCAGGAATCCGGACGGAGAACAGAACTGAACAGAAACGTAAGTGATTTCCTGAAAAGAATCTGCCAAAGGAGTGCCAAACGTTCGGCTGAGCTCACGTCGAAGCCTGAAAGTCTGGCAATGTCTGACGGTTGACAGTCCGGTCACAAACTTTCAGTCTGTGACTCCTTCAGACAGGGCAAATTCATATGCGGAAATCGCCTTGGCAAAGCAAATTTAACAACTTCCCGTCACTCCGGCGAAAGCCGGAGTCCAGAACATCTTGAAAAACATTGAATTCCGGCTTTCGCGGGAATGACGTGCAGCCTTTGTGCCGTAAAAAAAATAAAGTTGGATCGGTATATTCAGAATGCGGATGGAAAAAGAATCCGATCCGTGAGTTCGCAGAGAATATGGCCGAACGTGATATGGCTTTCCTGTATTCTGGCTGTAACCTTGGAATCCACTGCAAAAAGCATATCGGCAAGTTCGGCAAGTTTTCCTCCGCCGCTGCCGGTCAGCGCAAGGGTCAGCAGTCCCATTTCCCTCGCGGTTTTCATGGCCTTTGCCACATTGGGGGAATTGCCGCTGGTGCTGATTCCAATGGCCATGTCATCTTTGTGACCAATGGCCTGCACCTGTTTGACAAAAATTTCATCAAAATGGTAGTCGTTTCCAATGCTGGTGATAATCGAGGTGTCCGTGGTCAGGGCAATGGCCGCCAGCGGGGGGCGCTCAATCCGGAAACGGTTCACAAATTCCGCGGCAATATGCTGTGCATCTGCCGCGCTGCCGCCGTTGCCGAAGATCAGAATCTTATGACCTGAGGCCAGACAGGCTGCTGTCTGATCCGCCGCGCGCAGGATTTTGTCCGCATGGGAAGTGATAAAACGCTCTTTTACAGATACACTCTCTCTGAGAATGTCCAAAACTATCTCTTTCATTGCAACTCCGGTTCTGTTATTGTTTCGTGCAGGTTTCAATCCGGGCATGGCATTTCTGTCAAACCTTTTCCCCCAGATTTTTTGGGGACTGCGGCTCTGCCAATTCTGTTTCTGTGAGTTGCAAAAACCGGATTTTTCCGAAAAATCCGGTTTTTATGCAAAGTTCAACGCATAAAATCAAATCTGACAAAGCACTGCGTGCAAAGCAATAGTAGCAATTCTTCCCCCTTTTTGCAACATCCATAAAAAAAGTCGGCAGTTTTAACCCTCAACCCGCGCAGCATCCGCACAGACAAATTTTGCTTGAAAAAGACAGCGGTTCAGGATAACAAAACAGACTTGGCGCGGAGAAACATCTCCTGTGACTGCGGTTCCGCGTTTCCACACAAAAAAGAGACTTTCACAATAACATTCGATTCTTCAATATCTTTTGAGGAAATACCGGATTCCGGCTTTCGCCGGAATGACGTCATGTCTGCGAAAGCAGGCATCCGGAAAATTTTCCGCAAAAGTCCCTGAAGAATCTGACATTTTATTTCACAAAGGAAATATCCCCATGTCTGAAACAAAACTGATCTCCTGGAATGTCAACGGCCTGAGAGCCGCGTGGGAAAAAGGCTTTGCAGATTCCTTCCGGAAACTGGATGCCGATGTGTTTGCCATACAGGAAAGCAAACTGCAGGAAAAGCAGCTCACGGATGAAATGAAGAATATGGAAGGGTATGAATCTTTCTGGTCCCATGCCAGCACCAAAAAAGGATACAGCGGGGTCGGCGTCTATACCCGCATCAAACCCAAATCCGTGAAAAAGGGCATCGGCATTCCGGAATATGACAATGAAGGCAGGATACTGGAACTGGATTTCGGGGATTTTGTCTTTTTCAATGTCTATTTTCCCAACGGCGGCATGAGCGATGAAAGACTTCAGTACAAACTGAATTTTTACCGGGATTTTTTTGCCTATGCCGAGCAGTGCCGAAAACCCGGAAAACATCTGATTGTCGCGGGAGACTACAACACGGCCCACAATGAAATTGATCTGAAAAATCCCAAAGCCAATGAAAACAGTTCCGGTTTTCTGCGCATTGAGCGGGACTGGCTGGATCGCATTGCGGAAATGGGCTATGTTGACACCTTCCGCCATTTTTACCCGGAGGAAGTGAAATATTCCTGGTGGGCTTACCGAACCAGAGCCAGAGAACGGAACGCGGGCTGGCGCATTGACTATTTTTTTGTCACAGGGAAAATGATGGAAGAAGGCATGGTGAAAGAGGCGTTTATTGACAATGCTGTCATGGGATCGGATCACTGCCCGGTGGGACTGATCATTGGGGGATAGGCGGAGGAGTGCCAAACTGAAAGTTTGGCAGAATAATGTGTAATAAATTCAGATCCCCAAACTTTCAGACCGAAGGTGATCTGCCGGACCTGTGAGCCTGGACGCCCGGAGATCAATCTCCGGGCGATAAACAGACAGCGGAGCCCGGACGCCCGGCGATCAATCTCCGTGCTGATTC
>CAZDIU010000142.1:0-12824 GCA_964505535.1 uncultured Desulfobacterales bacterium
GCCCCTCCCTCAAGGGAGGGGAGGGTTTTTTCCTCATCATCAACCGCTCTGACCCACTACCCACAAATGTAACGAATTTATTTGACAGCCCATTAAGTCTGATTTGGGGCAGGGGAGATTTTTTTTCTGAGTCATCAGTATTGTCCTCTCACGCGGGGGGAAGGGTGAAGTCAGGATATTTCCTGTCTGCTGTATGTCAGGTATTTTTGCAATATGTAAAAAAAACTGACAGCAGTGAGGGATGAACGGCAGTCATCTGTTTCTCCATTGATTTGATGCAATGCTTTCCTTTTCCGGCATGGGGTCAGAGGCAATGCTGTTGCTTTAAGGCTCCCCTCCCTTGAGGGAGGGGCAGTGGGAGGGTGAAAACTGATTATAATTACAGGATATTGCTTTTCCCCTCCCACAGGGGGAGGGGAACTTTTTGCTTAAGTTAACAGCATTGTGCCCTCCCTGAGGGAGGGGAACCGCGGGTTCACCCGGCGCTTTAGCCTTATAGTGGGTGAAAAGGGGGCGGTGAAAAGGGGGCGGTATTGCATTCAATCAATGGCGAATTGGTATCAGATCAATGGCGAATTGGCATGACATGAAATGACAGCAGAACCTGAAAAAAATCAGAAGATGCTGAAAAAAAAGGATTCCGGCTTTCGCGGGAATGACGGAGGCCGTTTCTGTGCCGGAAAAAAACAAAGTTGGATCGTTATCTGTTTCTCATCTGTCTCATAAAATCCTTCATGAGTTCCACCACCCTTTCCCGGTCCTGAAAATGGGGAACATGGCCGCATTGGGGAATGATTTCCAGATGTACCGGCCCTGATACCTGACGGGCAATGTCTTTGGCATGTTTTACGGTTGCATATTCATCGTTTTCCCCCTGAAGCAGCAGAAAGGGACATTGGACATCCGGCAGAAAGTGTTCAATATTCCAGGTCACAAATTCTTCAGAGAGCCAGGTGTCTGCCCAGCGGTAAAACACAGCGTCTGTATGTTTTCCGTGATAGCGGGAAAGTTTTTCCCGCAGATTGCCTTTTTCGTACAGGTTCACCACTTCCCGTATGCCCGCGCGGGTGATTTCCTCATTGTAAATATGAGCGGCCTCGGTGATGATGGCCCTGATGCGTTTTCTCATGCGCGCAGCCGCGATCAGGGCGATGGAACCGCCGTCACTGTGGCCGATGAGAATGCATTCTCCTATGTTGCAGGCATCCAGCACAGCGGGCAGATACACTTCGGATTCTGTCACCAGATAATCCGCGGGCCAGGGGCCTGGCGGAAGCATGTCTGATTTGCCGTATCCCCTGCGCTCATACACCAGCCCCTGTGTCTGCAGGTCAGTGCAGAGTTTTTCCGGAAAATCCCGCCACATTTCCAGGCATCCCAGTCCCTCGTGAAGAAAAACCAGCGGCGGAAGCGTCCGGGGCCCGGGCAGTGCTTTGATTTTTTTCACACGCACCCGGTAATCCCCGGCCTGAACTGTCAGGATTTCCTTATCTGTCAGAGATGATTTTTCCATATGCATCACTCAGTCTGATAACATCATTGAGATATTCCGCTGTTTCCGGCGGTATGTTTTTCCGCAGCAGGGTCAAGAGATCTCCGGCCTTCATCTGTTTCACCGGATGTGCACTGATAAGATTCCGCACTCTGGACGGTCCCCAGTTGTACGCGCAGACCGCGACATAGCGTTTTTTTCTTTTGTCCTGAATATCGCTGAAATGCCGGTTTTTGAGCAGGTAATAGTAGGCCGTTCCCAGTTCAATGTTTTTTTCCGGATCAAAAAACCGGTCTTCCGGAAGAGTTCTGTCCTCTCCGTACACAAAGGCATGGGCCTCTTTTCCGCCGTAATGGGGGATCAGTTGCATCAGTCCCAGTGCTCCGTCCGGGGAACGGGCCATGGGGTTGAAGCGGGATTCCGCATGGATCATGGCCATAATCACGCTGGGATCCAGTTGAAATCTGTGCGCACAGTTCCGGACAATGCCCGCATACTGCCTGGCCCGGACTTCGATATGATTTGGCACAAGTTCGATGGTGGTCTCCATTTTCACCCGTTTCACACCGTCTCCCCCGACATAGGGTCTGTCCCTCTTTTTCACTTTCGGAACCACTTCTTTGGCAATGAACTGCCGCATGTTTTGAATGGTCAGGAGATTTCCGTCTTTATCACGGATCTGGTCTTTGAGAATGCCTGTTCCGTCCGGGGTTTCCGCACTGAGAATCCGCAGTGCGTAAAGAATGATTTTTTTCTCCCCTGTTTCCGGTATGTTTTCTGTCTGTTCGGGAACCACGGCTTCAATGTCCACGGTTCCCCTGACAAAATCAACCTCCCCGCGAGCTTCCATTTCCGGGCTGTAATCCACCCACACGGCTGTTCCGGGCAGTTTGACGGTATCCCATTTTTTGCGGATTTCCTCTTCTGAAGGGACAGTGCAAACATCCTCCCGCACCGGCACAGCGCATGCGGAAAACAGGACTGCGGAAAGACTGGTGAGAAAAAAGAACTTAAGACAGGCAAAGGGCCTCATCAGACACCTCCTCTTCAGAACGGCCGGAGATTTCCTTTTCATATGCTTCTTTTGCTTCGTTTTCCAGCAGATGCTCCCGCCCCTCGTACCGGGGGGAAAAATGGAAAATCGTAAACTGCCTGACCCGTGCGCGGCCTGCCAGAAAACCGGCCTGCCGGGCTGTGAGATGATATTTCTCAAAAGCCCTGTCGCTGTCTGCCTCCAGAAACGCGGCCTCAATGAAGAGATGATCCGCATCCTCTGTCAGTTCAATGATCTTTTGCATGTTTTCCGGACTGAACACTGCATCCGTGACATAGGCGATTTTCTGCCCCTCAGAGATCCGGGCGATGTTTTCTGCCAGTTCACCCAGCACAAATGTGCGGGGAGGGTCTGTCGCGGGGATGCGGAAAAGGCTTTCCCCGGGCCGGTTTTCAAAAAGGGCCTGCTTGAACTCATGCAGCCACGGCCCGGGTTCCAGATCCATCCGGGCAAGTTTTTCCTTAATGATGTTGACATGGAAGTTTTCCCGGAGGGAAAAGGCAAGACAGGGAATGCCGTGATCCAGTATCGCTGCAGAAACGGAGAAGGACGGTCTTTGGAGAAGAATGCCGTCAAAAGGAAGGACGCAGGCCGCTGTTTCAGGAATGAAACGGTTACGGCAGGGGTAATCCTGAATCCGGATATGTTCTGCACAGATTTCAGCCGCGCGGAGAATGAAACTGTTTTCGTACTGCCCGACCAGATTCCATGAATAGGCTGCGAGTTTTCCCTCCATATTCCCCAGAAACCCCTCGGGACCGTAAACATGCAGCATTTTGTCCCGGCCCAGGCACAGACGCAGACATCTGTCAAATCCGGAAAAATGATCCATATGGGTATGGGAGACAAACACATGGTCTGTTTTCAGGATATCCCGGTTTGAAAGTGTGTGCAGTTCTCCCGCATCAAACAGGATGGCGCATTTTTCAAAAAGAAAGGGAATATACAGTCCCGGATCTGCAAACTGCGAATTGATCAGTCTGGGATGGAATGAGGGCCGCATGGTCACGTCAGGTGTCAGGGCAGATATTTCTGCACCTGCTGGTGGATGCAGTGGTAAATGTCCTCATCCGATCCGAAAATGTCCACCGTGTCTTTGTGATCAATCACCTTTTCAATGACAAAGGCCGTAAGATACAGACTCACGATATGCGGATTCGGAACCAGATTCCGGATGGGGGCCACCTGGTAGTCAATGTCAAAGTCCTCCGCATAGACCATCTGGTCGAGACATTTGAAAATCTGCTCTTCCAGGCTGTTTTTGTTGGTGGTTTCCACCAGATTGTTTTCCACCAGTTTCATGGCCACCGAGTTGCTCAGCGGATCAAGATTGTCCTTTACGCTGCTGATGGCCATTCTGCGTGCGTGCTCTTTCGAGGATTCTATTTTGGAGAGAATGCTCGATTCCCGTGTGCTGGGCCGAAATACCTTTGCCATGCGATATACCCTTTCTGAATCATTCCCGGAATCTGTGACAGGAATCCGGAATGGACGGATTGTATGAAAAACGAAAACAATATGATTTTTATCCGATACTTGACACCTGACACCTGACAGCTTTGTTTTCTTTATATTGAGAGGTCAGGGGAATTGCAAGAAAAATGTTCATTTTCCTCAACGATAATCTGCGCAGTTTTTTTCCCGTTCCAGCGGTTCCATCGCACGCGGAAGGCAATTCTGCCAAAATGGTCTGCCTGCTGTCCGGGATCTGTGTGAAAACACATGGCCTGGATCCGCGGGGCATTCTGATCCGGAGACTGGTGCATAGTCATGCGGCGGTGGCAGCCCCCGATGATGCGGGAGGAGGAAACATGCACATCCCTGGCCATGAACAGGGGTTCGGGGTTTCCCTCTCCAAAGGGCTGCAGGGATTCCAGTTCATCAATGAGCCGATCAGAGATTTCATCAAAAGGCAGTTCGCTGTCAATGGAAATCTGCCGTGAAACCTTCCCGGATATGCTCATATTTCCGATGGCTGCATCGAAATCCTTCCGGAAATCGGCTATGCGGTCCTCCCGGATCTGAAATCCCGCGGCCATGGGATGTCCGCCGAATTTTTCCAGGTGCCCGGCACAGCGCAGCAGACCGTCATAGAGATTGATTCCGGGTATGCTCCTTCCGGACCCTTTCCCCATGCCGTTTTTTGCGGAGATCAGCAGTACCGGACGGAAGAAGCGGTTTACCAGTTTCGCGGCCACGATGCCGATAACGCCCTCATGCCATTGGGAATGGGAGAGGACAATGGCATTTTTTTTCAGTTTGTCCGGGTGGCTGCCCAGATAGTCCAGGATATGGTCTGTGATCCGCTTTTCCGTGTCCTGGCGCTTCCGGTTCAGATGATCCAGCGCCTGGGCCAGTTCCTGGGCACGCTGAACATTCCGGGTGGTGAGCAGTTCCACGGCCATCCCCGCATGATTCAGACGGCCGGCCGCATTCACCCGCGGGGCCAGCCGGAAAGCGATGTCATCCGCATCCGCGCAGGATTCGTTTATTCCGGATACTTTTGCCAGTGCCTGAATTCCGGGGCGGGATCCGGAGCGGATCATTTCCAGTCCGGCTTTGGAGAATATCCGGTTTTCCCAAAGCAGGGGGACCATGTCGGCAATGGTTCCCAGTGCCACCAGATCGCATAAACTCTTTAGATTCGGTTCTTTCCGCTTTTTCCAGAACCCTTTTTCACGCAGATGTCTGCGCAGACAGATCAGCAGGGTGAAAATCACACCCACACCGGCCAGATGGCTGAAGCCTGCCGTGCAGTCCGGTCTTTTGGGATTCACCACCGCAACCGCGGGCGGAATGCTGTCAATGGTGTGATGGTCCGTGATGACAATGTCTATGCCGCTGTCCCGCGCGGCCTGCACGGCTTCATGCCGGCTGGAACCGCAGTCAACCGTGATAATCAGATCAGTCTGCCCGGGAAGCGCATACCCGAAAATATGGTCAGTCTGAATGTCATAACCTTCACGGGTGCGGTGCGGAATGTAATAGGACACGTCCGCACCCGCATATTGCAGAAATTCCAGAAGAACAGCGGTGGCCGTGACCCCGTCTGCATCATAGTCTCCGAAGATCAGAATTTTTTCATGGTCTGAAATGGCCGCTGCAATGCGGCGGACCGCAGTATCCATGTCCCGGATGGCAAAGGGCGGCCGGATCCTTCCCAGGGAAAAATCCGTAAAACCGAGGATATCAGATTCGGAAACAATATTCCGGTTCACCAGGACAGCAGCCGTGACACGCGTGCAGTTCATGATTTGGCTGACCTTTTCCACGGCTTCCCGGTCAGGTTCCAAAATCTTCCATTCTGTCTTCATGTGCTCTTCATACCCTATAACGGAGCTCAGGACAATAGAAAATCCGGTATTTTTTGAGGGAAAACCGTTTTTTTCGGTGTCAGGATTCAGGTGTCAGGGTTTCAGGATTCAGGTGTGAGGTGTCAGGGTTTCAGGTTTCAGGTGTGAGGTGTGAGGTGTCAGGTGTGAGGTGTGAGGTGTCAGGTGTGAGGTGTCAGGTTTCAGGTTTCAGGTGTGAGGTGTGAGGTGTGAAGTGTGAGGTGTCAGGTGTCAGGTGTCAGGTGTCAGGTGTGGGTGTCGGGGAGGAGAGTTTTTGCCGGAAGTTTCATTTTTCTGTTGAAAAGGTGCGGAGATAATGTTACGCTTTATGAAATTCGGATTGAAAGAATTGAGAGAAGCGTTTTTTTCATCTGATGAGAGATTGGAGCGTTTTTCAGCCGGACAGAATAATACAGGCATTTCGGTCATGCGCGGGAATGGCAGTCTGTGCTGTTCACTGATGTTGCGCACGACTGTGACACCGGCGAAAGCCGGTACAGACAACATATTGAAAATATTGGATTCCGGCTTGTCCCGGAATGACGGAGAAACTGAATAACCGCCTGATTTTCAGAAGGTGCGGAACACTCTGAGCCGAACCGTCCCGCGGTACTGACCTGCAAATCCGTAAAGAGCAGACATTGAAAACAGTAAAGAAACATTTCCGGACAGACCGGAAAGAGATGGCCTTTGTCAAATTTGTTTTTGAAGCCTATGACGGCCTTGTCACGATGACCACCGAGGATGCTCTGGCAGGCCGGTTCTTCTTTGTTATTCCGTGCGGATGCGAAGAGGATGTGGAAATGGTGCTGTCTGATTTGAGAAAAGAGATATGTATTGTGCCGGTAAATCCGGACGAAGAGGAAATCAGTGCTGTATGAGTGCCAGAAATCTTTATATTCATACCATCGGATGCCAGATGAATGTGTATGACTCGGAGCGGATAGTCCGCCTTCTGGGGCCGCTGGGATATGTAAAAACAGATTCCGTGAAGACCGCAGACCTGATCATCCTCAACACCTGTGCGATCCGGGAAAAGGCTGAACAGAAGGCCTTCAGTTTTCTGGGCCGTCTGTCAGAACTGAAACGGAAAAAACCGGAGATGATTATCGCGGTGGGCGGATGTGTGGCACAGCAGGAGGGAGCGCGGATACTGAAACGGGTCCCTTTTCTGGACGCTGTGTTTGGAACAGGGGCCATTGACCGTCTGCCCCGGATTGTTGAAAATGTGGAAAAGCGCCGGATTCGGATAGTTGATGTGGACATAAACGGGCAGGAGGATGAAGTGGATATGCCGGAGCCTTATCCGGTGTCTGAAGCGGTTTCCCGTTTTGTCACCATCATGCGGGGCTGTGACAACTGGTGCACCTACTGTGTGGTTCCCTATGTGCGGGGCAGGGAGCAGAGCCGTCGGCCGGAACGCATTCTCCGGGAGATTGAAGCTCTGGTCAGATCAGGTGTCCGGGAAGTGACCCTGCTGGGACAGAATGTCAACAGTTACGGAAAAAAAGAGGGGTTCTGCTCCTTTGCAGAACTTCTTGCACAGGTGAACCGGGTTAAGGGACTGGAAAGGATCCGCTTCACCACATCCCATCCCAAAGATCTGTCGCGGGAACTGATGCTGGCTTTCCGGGATTTGGACAGACTGTGCAAACACATTCATCTGCCGGTGCAGTCCGGATCGGATCGCATACTCAGACGCATGAACCGGAAATACACCCGTGATCATTATCTGAAACTGGTGGAGGAACTTCGCGGGATTTGTCCGGATGTGGCCATCACATCGGACATTATCGCGGGATTTCCGGGCGAAACCCGTGCAGATTTTGAAATGACGCTGGATCTCATACGCACAGTGGGATATGACGGACTTTTCGCGTTTGCCTATTCCGACCGTCCCAATGCACCTGCTGCCGGGTTCTCCGAAAAAGTTCCGGAAGAGGAGAGCCGCGGCCGTCTGCAGGAAATCCTGGATTTGCAGGATCATTTCACCCTGGAAAAAAACAGACGTCTGATCGGCAGTGTGCGGGAAATCCTTGTGGACGGCATGAGCAGACAGCAGACAGCCGCATACACTGATCAGCCGGAGATACAGATGAGCGGCCGCACCGCGGAAAACAAAATTGTGAACTTTATGGCGGATCAGGCAGATGCGGAATCCCTCATGGGGCAGATCATCAGGATGAAAATCGAGGATGCCTTTTCCCATTCACTCAGGGGTAAACAGTCTCCGGCAGAGTGAAAAGTGTCAGGTGTTCGGTGTGAGGTGTTCAGTGTGAGGTGTTCAGTGTGAGGTGTTCGGTGTGAGGTGTTCGGTGTGAGGTGTGAGGTGTTCGGTGTGAGGTGTTCGGTGTTCAGTGTCAGGAAATAAAAATACTGAACACCTGAAACCCTGACACCTGAAACCCTGACACCTGAACCCTGACACCTGAAACCCTGACACCTGAAACCTGACACCCTGACACCTGAACCCGGCATATCAGCAATTTTCAAATCCCTGACCTGCGGCTCAGGCCACAGTTTATTCCGAATCGATGTCAAAGGAGGAAACAGCGATGCTGCATAAAGTATATATCGCGGGACTGACCATGGATCCCGCATCCAATACACCGATTGTCATTCTGAAGTCGGATCAGGATGAACGGTCCATTCCCATCTGGATTGGACTGCTGGAGGCCACTTCCATTGCCTCCGCGCTGCAGAATATACAGTTTGACCGTCCCATGACCCATGATCTGTTCAAGAACCTGACAGAACTGCTGCATATAACGGTGTCAAAAGTGGAAGTCTGTGATTTAAGAGATAACACATTTTTTGCGCGGATTTATTTTTCTTCCGAGGGCCACATATTTGACATGGATGCCCGGCCCAGTGATGCCATAGCCATTGCGCTGCGCTTTGGCGCGCCGATTTTTGTGGATGACAGAGTCATTGAGAAATCGGCTGTCAATGCCGGGGAGGTGGAAGTGGCCGATGACAGCGAAGAGGGCCAGAAATGGGCTGACTATCTGGAAAAGCTGTCACCGGACGATTTCGGGAAGGTGTGAGGGGGACAGGGAACAGGGAACAGGGATAGGGAACAGGGGATGGATACCGGAGATCTGGCGACTGAGATTATTTTCTGACACCGAACACCGAACACCGAACACCTGACACCGAACACCTGACACCTGACACCGAACACCTGACACCTGACACCTGACACCTGACACCTGACACCTGACACCGAACACCTGACACCTGACACCTGACACCTGACACCGAACACCTGACACCTGACACCGAACACCTGCTTACTGAAAACTGTTGATGACCTGCCGGAGTATGGCCTCCAGCCCGGTTTTGGGTTCAAAACCGATACAGGAACGGATTTTGTCAATGCTGGGAACGCGGCGCTGCATATCCTCAAAATCCTTGGCAAATGCCTCTTCATACGGAATGAGTTCACAGACCGAGCGGGAACCGGTTTCCTGTATGATTTTTTCAGCCAGATCCAGAATGGAGATTTCCTCGGTTCCGCCCACATTGAAAACCTCACCCGCGGCAGAATCGCAGTCCATGAGGGCCATCAGAGCCCATACCACATCTTTGACATAGGTGAAGGTGCGTGTCTGCTTTCCATCTCCGTAAACCGTCAGAGGCATGTTTTTCAGGGCCTGGGACACGAAACGGGGGATGACCATGCCGTATGCGCCGGTCTGGCGGGGGCCGACCGTGTTGAACAGGCGGGTAATCACCGCATGAAGTCCTTTGGTGCGGAAGTAGGCCAGGGCAGTAAACTCATCCATGAGTTTGGAGGCTGCGTAACTCCACCGGAATTTGCTGGTGGGGCCGTAGATGATGTTGTCTGTTTCCACCAGGGGAGCGTGCATATGCTTGCCATAGACTTCCGAGGAGGAGGCAATCAGGACCTTTTTTTTGAATTTGGCGCAGAGTTCCAGCACCTTTTCCGTGCCTTCCACGTTGATTTTTATGGATTTCAGTGGATTTTCAAGAATATAGCGAACCCCGACAGCCGCGGCCAGGTGGAAGACAATGTCACAGATGCCGACCAGTTCCAGCATCAGATTCTGGTTCAGGATGGTGTCAATGTGGACAAAAAAGCGGTTTTTATACTGGTCATCCGAGCGGATAGGCTTAATATTTTCGAGGGAACCTGTGGAAAGGTCATCTATGACATACACCTCATCCCCTCTTTTCAGACATGCCTCGGCAAGATGGGAACCGATAAACCCCGCACCGCCGGTAATCAGAATACGCATAAAAATCTCCTTTACAGTCAACCTTTACAGTCAACCTTTACAGTCAATAGGATGAATTCATCCCCCCGGCAGGCAGGGGGATTAAAAAAACAAAACTTTGCATTATACACCAAAAATAAATTTATGCAATCTGTAAAGGTGTCAGGTTTGAATTTTGAGGTGTCAGGTGTCAGGTTTGAGGTGTCAGGTGTCAGGTTTGAGGTGTCAGGTTTGAGGTGTCAGGTGTCAGGTTTGAGGTGTCAGGTGTTCAGTGTGAGGTGTCAGGTGTCAGGTTTGAGGTGTCAGGTGTCAGGGAATAAATATTGAACACTGAAACCTGAACACCGAACACCTCACACCGAACACCTCACACTGAACACCTGACACTGAACACCTGACACCGAACACTGAACACCGAACACTGAACACCGAACACTGAACACCTGACACCTGACACCTCACACTGAACACTGAACACCGAACATTTTGGAACTATGATTTTCGACTTCTTCACCACACACGACAGACTTTCGATCCGTTACGGATTTCTGCCCTGCACGCGCAGCAGGGGGACGGTGGTTTTTCTCAACGGCCGATCCGAATTTATGGAAAAACATCTTGAAACCCTGTCTGAACTGAATCAGCGGGGTTTTGCCGTGTTCAGTCTGGACTGGCGGGGCCAGGGGCTTTCTTCCCGGATGCTTGCCAATCCCCACAAAGGTTTTGTAGGGTCATATGAGGACTATCTTCGGGATTTGCGGCTGTTTATGACCCGGATTGTCCGGAATATGCGGGGAGAAGGCCCCCTGATATTCCTGTGCCATTCCATGGGCGGTCATATCGGACTCAGATATCTCCATGATTTCCCCGGAGAAATCTCCCGCGCTGTTCTGGTGTCCCCCATGATGGAAATCCGCACCCCCCCCTTTCCGTTGATATTTTCAAGAGTTCTGACCCGTGCTGCTGTACGGCAGGGATATGCCCATGCCTATGCCCTGACCCAGAAGGATTTTGTGCGGCCGGACAGGAGGAATTTTCCGCGGAACCCTCTCACACGGGATTTTGAACGATACATGGATGAAGGAAGGGCTGTGGACAGAAATCCGCGTCTGGCTTTGGGGGGCGTCACCTACGGCTGGCTGGAGGCCACATTTGCTTCCGGGGATATTCTTCTGTCACCCGGATACGGCAGAGCGGTTCAGTCCCCGGTGCTGGTGCTGAGTGCAGAGAGGGACACCGTGGTTTCCGTACATGCGCAGAAAGAATTCTGCACGGATCTTCCTCAATGCACTTTTAAAATTATTTCAGAATCCTATCATGAAATACTGAAAGAAAGGGATTCTGTCCGCTCAGCGTTCTGGGCTGCGTTTGACTGTTTTATTTCTGAAATAACTTGATGTTTGTATAATTTTTGTAATATTATAGAGACTGCTGGGCAAATATCTTTAATGGGGATGTGCGAAGATCATTTTGGCACTCCGGGGTTTGGATAAACCATAAAAAAGGAGCAATACCGATGGCAAAGAAAGACAGCTTGGACACTGATGTGAGAAAACCGGCAAAACCCGCATCCGGCAGGGGCAGTCTGCTCACTGTTGTCACGCTTCTGTGGCTGGCAGGGCTGACGGCCTTTGTTTTCATGATGCTGAAGAAATCGGATGACAGCGGTTTGGAAAACCGGGTGGCAAAACTGGAAACCAAAGCCGCCGCGGTGGGCGGGAAAATCAAAAAACCCGGGACTGAAAATGTGGAAACCGCCAAAGATGAATCGGCCGGACCGGATGCGGCTCAGATGGCCGGGCTGGAGCAGCGTCTTGCCCAGTTGGAGCAGAAGCTGGGAGAATTCAGTGCATCCGGTGCAAAACCCGCGGATGCGGCAGCGGAAACCTCTGCTGCGGGCACTGCTCCTTTATCAGGGGGGTATGATGAGTTGAAAAGCAAAGTGGACGATCTGGAGGCAAAACTGCTGGCCTGCGGAGCATGTGCGGAAAAACCTGTGGCCAAAGCTGTTGTGCCGGAAAAAAAGACTGAACCGAAAAAGGCAGTGGCCCGTGCCAAAAAGAAGGCAAAGCCCAGGGTGACAACTGCCCGCAAATCCTCCCCTGTTTATAAGGGCCCGGCTCCGGTCGCGGCTGCCCCAAACGCGGTGAAAGCTCCCCAGATGGGAACTTATGAGCACTATGATACAGTTTATGACATTTCCATGCGTGTCGGTCCCATGTACGGTCATACAGACAGGGATTCCATTGATTACAGCCGCATGGCTCCGGGAGCGGCCATTCATCCCGCAAGCAACCCGGCTCCGGGTTCCTCATTTGCAGGGACCTCCACCTATTACAACAAAGGGCTTTTTGAGTAACTCACCTTACGCAGCCTTTGCAAAAATAAGGAAGCCGCGTTCTTTCACCGTCATTCCCGCGCAGGCCGGAATCCGGTAATTTCAAACTGTTCCGGATACCGGCTTTCGCCGGTATGACGACGGTGCGCAAGGTGAGTAATATTCCTGCTGCCCGCAGTCTGCCCCTGCCCGTTTTCATACTCCGGTGCAATGCCGTTAAGTTAAGCATTTTTTCTTTCCCCTTTTATAAAAAAAGGGGATTTACCAAAAAATAATGTGTCCACTGTGGGGGCGACCGGCCGGTCGCCCCTGCTTTTATAAAAAAAGGGGATTTACCAAAAGATAATGTGTCCACTGTAGGGGCGAC
>CAZDIU010000143.1:0-12698 GCA_964505535.1 uncultured Desulfobacterales bacterium
TATTCCCAGGCCGTTGGCCTGGGCTATATCAATCCGCCCTTTCAGGGCTTTCCTTAAAATGCCTTTCCTTAACTTAACGGCAGTTACGCAGATCGCTGGAACGAACTGCAAACGGGTTGCAAAGGATGGTAACGAATGACAGCAGATCAAATTCCTGAAATGATCCTTTCTTTTCCCGATGAAAAACTGGTTATGGCAGAATTTGCCGGGGAACGCACTTCCGCTCTGGAGTTTGTCAATCCCCTTACGGAAAAAGACCGGGATGACATCCGCTGGTATCTGGAAGTTTACGGAACCCAGTGGACAGCCGATATGGATGATCCCAAAGCTGAAGGCATTGCCGGGAATTTCCGGTTATGGGGAAATGCCCTGTTTCAGTCCGCATTCGGCAATGACCATGCCAAACGCCTGTTCTGGCAATTTTATGACAGGCTGGGGAACGCGGGCGGTCTGATGACCATTGACGCGGCTTCTCCTGCTGTGCTTTCCCTGCCCTGGGAACTGCTCTGCAAAGACGGCAGACATCTGGTGCATGAACATCCTCATATTGCCGTGCGCCGCAGACTTACAGGCGCGGGCGGCACAGGACGGAAATTTTCCCCGGCATCCAAAAAAACCCTGCATCTGCTCTTTGTGGTCAGCCGTCCTGCGGGAGCCGGGTTTCTGGATCCCCGTGCGGATGCCCGTGCAGTCATGGATGCGCTGGATCAGAATGCTCCGGGACGCGTGACTGTGGAATTTCTGCGTCCTGCCACTTTGGACAATCTGACCAACCGCCTGAAATGTCAGGGAGCAGAACACCGGGGCAAGCCCCCTGTGGATATTCTGCATTTTGATGGCCACGGTGTGTTTGATACCCACGGAGCCATGATCCGAAAGGCTGTGCAGAGCGATCCGGGTGCGGCTGTGCGGGAATCCGGAACCGAAATCAAACCCAATACCGGGTATCTGCTGTTTGAGGATGAAAAAGGCAATGAGGCCCTGATTACCGCAGAAAGTCTGGGAGACATGCTTACCAATCAGAAAGTGTCTCTCACGATCCTGTCCGCGTGCCAGTCCGCAGCCGTGGGAATGCAGGAAAGCAAATCCGGGGAACAGGAGCAGACAAAGGCCATCAGCGGCGTGGCAGCCCGGCTGGTGCAGGCCGGTCTGCCCTGCGTGATTGCCATGAGCCATACGGTTTTGGTGGAAACCACCCGGCGCCTGTTCGGTCAGTTTTACGCCCGGCTGGGGGATCACA
This sequence comes from uncultured Desulfobacterales bacterium, assembly GCA_964505535.1. Taxonomy (GTDB): domain Bacteria; phylum Desulfobacterota; class Desulfobacteria; order Desulfobacterales; family Desulfococcaceae; genus JAABRU01. The sequence continues at coordinate 1,241 of CAZDIU010000143.1, forward strand.
TGGGCGTGGGCGCGGCTCTGGACGAGGCACGGCAGCATCTGTATGCACATCCGGAACGGGGACAGCGGCGCAGAGGGCAGGAGGTGTTCACTTTGCGTCTGTATGACTGGTTTCTGCCTGCCCTGTACCAGAGCGGCGCGGATATTCCGCTGCTTACCGCACATGCGGAAACCCTGCCGGACAAAGAGGAAGACAGAAGCCGTGTTCCTGAACCGCCGGAATCCGGGTTTTGGGGACGGAGCGCGGAACTGTGGTTCACAGAACGTGCCTTTGTGTGCGGAACCCGGCGCATTACTGTTACCGGATTCGGGGGACAGGGAAAAACCGCGCTGGCCGCAGAATGCGCACGCTGGTTTCTGCGCTCCGGCCTGTTCCGCAAATGCTGTTTTGTCAGTTATTTTGCCTATCAGGGAACCGATCCCCTGTCTTTTGCCGTAACTTCCCTTTCTGCTGCGCTGGGCATGAATCTTAGAGATGCCAACGATGCGGAACAGGCGTTGAAAACCGTTCCCGTGCTGCTGATTCTGGATAATCTGGAAAGCCTTTTGGATAAAGACGAAAAGGAAAACCGGCAGACCGCGCTGCTGGACGCGGCTGCAGACTGGTCCCGCGCAGGGCAAAGCCGGGTACTCATCACCACAAGGCAGAATCTTCTGCATCATGAAAAATTCCCGGCAGCAGGCACACGGGAACACCTGTATCTTCCTCTTTCAGGACTGGCAGAACAGGACGCGCTGGATTATTTTGCCGCTCTCTGGGAACTGGCGCCCATGCCTGCCAAACAGATGGAAACCCCCAAACGCCACGGGCTGCTGGAATTATTCAAAAAAGTGGATTTCCATCCCCTGTCTGTGGCATTGCTGGCATGGCAGTTGAAAACCCGCAAAGTGGCAGAACTGGGAGAACGGCTGGAAACCCTGCTGGCAGAGGCTCCGGCAGATACACGGGACAAAAACCTGTGCGTGTCTCTGCATCTTTCCCTTGAACGCCTGCCCCCGGAAGCACGGAAATGGCTGCCGGGGCTGGGTGTGTTTCATGGCGGGGCAATGGAGGATGTGCTGCTGCAGGTTACAGGATTGGGGAAAGTGGATGAAGAACCGGAGGTTGTAAATGCCCGGACAATGCTGAAAGCGTTTAAAGATGGAAATGCTGACGCAATTGCAAATATAGAAATGTTCGCTGCAAAAATGAAAATAAGCATTGAAGATTTCATTGCAAAACTTGAGGCCGAACTTTCCACGCATCAGCAAAGCGAACTTGCGCACGGTGCAGAGGAATCCACATGGCCCGAACTGCGCCGGGCTTTGGAAAACTCCGGGCTGATCCGGGCAGAACGCCTGCCCGGTGTGGCTGGTCCGTACCTGAAATTCCACCCGGCTTTGGCTCCGGCTCTGTGGGAAGAAGTGCCGGAACAGGAAAAAAACAGCCTGTCCGCGCGTCACCGTGCCGCGTATTACCGACTGTCCCGCAAACTGTATGACCCTTTTAACAGAGGAACGGACGGATCTCGCGCTGTGGCTAAGAACGAACTGCCCAACCTGCTCTTTGCCGTAAAAGCCGCATTGGAGATAGGAGATGAAAATGCAGTGGAATTTGTGGAATATGTCAACCGGTTCCTCTATATTTTCGGCCTGCTCCGTGACCGGGATGACCTCAATCACCGGGCAGAAAAAGCAGCCGCACCCGGAAGCAGAGACTGGTATCTGACGCAGTCCAACAAAGCAGAGGCACTCTACAATGCCGGGAGGCACAGCGAAGCAGAAACCGTATTCCGCGACATCCTCAAAACAATGGGGGATACGCCAAGTTATGAACAAAGCCTTACTTTGCTTTGGTTAGGCCGATGCATGGAGGCTTCCGGTCGCACACACGAGGCCGTGCAGATATATCTCGAAGACATAGCCCTGAGCGAAAAACTGGAACAGGATGACGGTGTGCGCAGGCAGACCGGAGTAGTGCAAAACGATTTGGCGAACGCGCTGATGGACTCCGGCGACTTTGCCGGAGCGCGGGCTGCGTATGAGGCGGGATTGAAAATTGACATTGAATTGGGAGATGAACGGGGAGCAGCGGTAAGTCAAGGCCAACTCGGAACCCTATTCATGAAGGAAGGCAATTTCGCAGAAGCCGAAAAACAGTACAAACATGCCCTGCAAACCTTCCGCACCCTTAACGAACCGGAAAACGAAGCAATAACTCAGCACAAGTTGGGGATGTTGTATGACAGAGCCAGACAATGGGACGCAGCCGAAACCGCATACCGGGAATCCGCCCGCCTACAGGAAAGCCTATATAGCTCAGGAGCTACAGAAACTTATTCCAATTTGGCAGTCACTATGCAACAAGCCGGACGCATGGCAGAAGCCGAAACATGGTTTCGCCGTGCGCTGAAAGGCAGTCGAAAGGTGGGAGATCGGGCTGGAGAATCCAGAACCGCCAATAACCTCGCCATCCTGCTCCAAAACGATCCTTCCCGCCTGACCGAAGCCCGGCATTTGGCAGAGCAGGCATTGGCAACCAAGAAAACCCTTGATCCCGGAGCAGCAACGATCTGGAATGTTTACACCGTTCTTGCCGAAATTGCCGAAAAACAGGGACAAACCGCCCAAGCCCGTGAATACCGGCGTCTGTCGCGGGAAGCGCAGGATAATTACCTGCCAAACATAAAGCGGAAAGCCGAAATTACGGAGGAATTCAAAGAAGAAATTGAGGCAGTTGTGGCAGACTGTGAAGGAAACAGGGAAGCAAGGGAGGCGGTGGAAGGGCTGTTTGATCAAATGCAAAAGGACGGTTATATGCTTGCCGAACCCATCCGGAAAATCTGGGCAGGAGAACGCAACGAAGACAAATTGATTCAAGATTTGGATTACGAAGACGGAATCATCATCAGGGCCATCCTTGAAAGGGTAGGGAAAACCTAACCCCCCGGCCCCCTTCCCTGAAGGGAAGGGGGAGAGCGCAGGCGCGCAGGTCGGGTTAGGCCCAAAGGCCGTAACCCGACACACTGTCTGAACCCTGATTCACAGGATTAAGGGATTAACCGGGATTTTTTCATCCGGAGTGCCAAACTGATCTGTACCGGAGTTCCATACTGTACTGCCACTGCAGGGGCGACCGGCCGGTCGCCCCTGCAGTTGGCAGATTATTTTTTTGAAAAATCAATAAGTTATCTAAACCTGATCCCCGCCCCCTTCCCTTCAGGGAAGGGGGGCAGGGGGCATACGCATCAAGCTAAGCCCCGAAGCAGGATTTTCAGGCATCCGGAAATGCCCGTCCTGCCGGAGTTTCAGCTTTGCACAGAAAACAGAGAATTTTCTGTACCACCGGATTGGGACAAATAAAAACAGATGGTTATATCTTAGCTTGATGCGTATGGGGCAGGGGGGGTTAGGTTTATGAAAAAGATACAAATTTTTCTTAACTTAACGGCATTGACGCGGAGTGTGGGAACGCGGAATTGCAGATCAAAAATCTGTTCTTTTTCATGAACTCAGGGAAGGCTGGAGGAAATACAGAGACCGGTTTTCCATGACATGCTTCTGAAACACACGGGTGCGTTCCTCATGGCGTGCGCTCAGTTCGTCAAGGGAGCGTTTCATGAAAGGGGAATAGCCTTTTTTTGCCAAAGCGAACAGAATCTTGCCGCCCTTTTTCAGTTCGCTGATGCTGTTTTTTACCCGCACCTGCCGGACGGAAACATCGGCAAACGCGCCCTGTCCCAGTTCCCGGCAGAGGGCAAAGGCATCACAGGCAGGACTGTTTCCGGAATTCAGGCGGAAGTGCTGAAGGTTTTCGTATTCATTCATCTCCCGGAAGGTCTGGTTGAGCTGGCTGATTTTTTCCCCACGGCTTTCCAGATGCAGCAGGGTTGTGGGGCGCCGGGCAATGCGCTCCCGAATCACAGACATCATGTTTCCGGCTTTGCTGAGCGCGGGAGAATGGGTTTTCATCACTTCCTGCATTTTTTTGTAATGCCGGATGCCGGAGCGGATCATGCGGATTTCATCATTGATGCCGGAAAGCAGTTCCATTTCATGCCTGCGCATTTTGCGGAACCAGAATTGGGTCAGGCTGTCAATTTCAGGAATGCCCTTCAACTGTCCGTTGACACGGAACCGGCAATTGACGATGCGGTTGGCTGTGACAGTGGACTGGGAGAGCATGGCCGAGGATTCCTGCATCAGTTCCGCATAGGATTTTTCATAAGCATGAACAGTTTTTTCCGGCAGATCATTCATGGTTCCCAGCAGTCCCTCCACAGATAAGGAGGCTTTGACAAAGCACCCGATCCGGACTGCAAGAGACCTGCTGTCCATCTCCGCAATGGCTGCCGCCACTTCCTCTATGGTGATTTCCTCTGTCATTGCTTCATCCCGTCTGTTTTCACTGTCCCTGCCGGTTCAGCAGTTTTTCAATCTCCATTCGGTTGTCCTGAATCTGTTCGAGCCGCAGCAGGTCATTTTTCCGGTATACATCCTCGGCTTCCTTGAGTGCATTGTATTCCATCTGCCACTGGGGGCTGGCGGCCATCTGATCCCCCACCAGTGAGGCATAGCGGCCCAGCACCTTGTTGCCGTCCTCAATGCTTTCCACAATCATGATCATCGACTGGGTGACCCGTGCCACACCTGAACAGATCTGGGAGACATTTTCCACCGCGATTTTCATATGCTCGGCACCCGCGGCAAATTTGTCCACCATGTTCACATGCAGATCGCCCCTCTCCTTGAAGTCATTAATGAGTTTCCGGTAACTTTTGAGTGCGGTCTGGTATTTGACGCCCATGTCAATGTTGGTTTTGTATTTGAACTCCATGCCCTGGCTTTCCCGCAGGGCCATTTCCAGATGATCTCTGACCTTTTCCACTTCCGCGAACCGGTCATCCACCAAAGACATGCCCTCATGGATGGGAACCAGTTCCTCCAACTGCTTTTCCAGTTCCCGGCTGTGTGTCACCTGTTCGTTGTAGGCCCGCCGGTCGCTGTGAATCTGATCCGTGTACGCGTCATTGACCAGTGTGAGATTTTTGACAATATTGTCCACTTCCTGCACGGTGGAGCGGAGCCCGTTGTTGAGTCCCTTGAGGCTGTTGATGTATTTTTCTATCATGCCCCGAAATTCCGTGATCATCACTTCATCGGGTTTGCGGGACACCTCTTTTTTCACAATCTCGTAATGGGTGAAGGTTTCCATTTCCTGCTCTTTGAGTCCCAGGGAAACCAGAGCCTTGCCCACCACGCTGTATTTTACGGGGCGTTCTTTCTCGACCGGTATTTTTTCTTCAATGATTTTGTTGGTTCTGGACGCAATGATGTGCTTGATGCCGTCCTCAATGACCTTGATTTCGTCCACTACCCGCTGCAGGTTCTGAGCGTCAAAGGAATCGGACTGCACATTGCGCGGCCGGTAACCGGTTGCCGGGGGATGGTAACTGCTGACCTGCATCCCGGTTCCCGGTGATTCGGACGATTCCCTTCCGTTTTTGTATTTTCTGATGATAGTGTCGAGTTTCTCGTTGCGTTCTTTTTCATTCTCTTCCACAGTGCCGGAATGTTCCTGCATCATTTTTTTTATACCTCCTGCAAAATATGATAAGCTGACAGATATACACGAGAGCGGCTTCTGCGTCAACAGGAATGGAATGAAAAAATATTGCCAAATTTCAGGGAATACTATATAAGACGGACGGCAAAATGAAAAAATATCTTGAAATTTTTCCTTTGCTGTGTTAGGCGTTACCCGTTTATCTGTTACGCCCGCTTTACAATAATAACTTTGAAAGGAATGGGGAGAAAATGACTTCAAAGAAAGAACTGAAGTTGGCTTATGGCATTGCGGTTGTTCTGCTCATTGTGGGGGCTCTAAGCTACACGGCCTTTTCCGCAAAATCGCCGGAAGAGCCTCTGCGCATGGTGTTCAGGGGCGTGGCCGGGAGTGTTATGTTTGACCATAAAACACATACAGCCGATTATGGTCTGACCTGCACCTCCTGCCACCATCATCCGTCCGACCCGGGAGAAGGTGCTGCCATGACAGCATGCTCCACCTGCCATGTGTTTGAAAAAGACGGACCGCTTCCGGCATCCTGCCTGGACTGTCACGGAGAGGGCGAGGTCAGCACCGAAGGCATGCCCGGCCAGACAGATGCCCTTCACGGTCAGTGCATCGGATGTCACAAGGATGGCGGCTCCGGCCCTGTGGAATGCGCAGCCTGCCATATGTAAGTCTGCAGGAGAATATATTTCTGCCGGCTTTTTTTGTGTCCTTTCACTCTTACATCGCTTAACAGAAGAAGGTTGGACTATGTTTAAGAAATCATTTTTGGGTTTGAATCAGCCCCGGTTTGAGTACGCAGCGGTGGACAGCGCACCTGTGGAACCGGAACACATTCCCGTGCCGGAGAAGGTGACCCTGATTTTCAACAGACCGCTGAACGGAAAGAAACCTTTGGTCAAAACCGGAGACAAGGTCAGAACAGGTCAGAAACTTCTGCTCTGCGAAGGCAGCACCGACTGCGTGATTTCCAGCGTAAGCGGGACTGTTTCATCGGTCTCTCCGGGCACAGGGGATTTTGGAGCGTCTTACACGGCCGTCACCATCCGGACAGATGCGGAAGATCTGTTTGACGAATCCTTCGCGGAAAAAATTGCAGAAAGCGGAGAGGAGGATGCAGCAAGGGAATTTCTGGCCGGTGTTCCGGGCATGTTTCCCCTGCATGTGTTCAGGAATCCGGGCAGGCACATTGAGACCATTGTCATCTGCGGGGTGGAAAAAGATCTGCTTGCCATGACCCGGCAGTATGTCATGAAGTCAAATATCAGCGCCATGAACACAGGGATCAGTGTGCTGAAAAAGGCAACCGGTGTTCACAAGGTGGTGATTGCCCTGCATCAGGATCTGGTGAGCAAAGCAGGAGCCATCGGCGGAGCATCGGGGGTGGAACTGCGCGTCATTGACAGATCTTATCCCTCTGCACTGCCCCGGATGATCATGAAGGATGTCATGGGTCAGACGGTTCCTGCTGACACGGAATGTGAGGACAAAGGCGTATGCTTCATCAGCGCAGAGGCCGTGGCTTCGGTGGGAAATGCCTTTCTGAAAAAGAGAATTCCCGTAAGCAAGACTCTGACCCTTGTAAAAAAAGATAGGAGCACCGCAATGGTGGAAGCCCGGCTGGGCACATCCGTGGGCGATATTCTCAATGCCTTTGGCATTCCTCTGTTTGACAAAGATCGGATCATTGTCGGCGGTCCCATGACCGGCTCAGCCATTTATTCCCCGGATCATCCGATTGGGCCGGATACAGACATGATTATGGTTCAGAATCATTCGGATGTGGCCCTGGTTTCGGATTATCCCTGCATCAACTGCGGTGAATGCGTCCGAATCTGTCCTGCGGATGTGCCGGTCAGCATGCTGGTGCGGTTTCTGGAAGCGAAAAAGTATGAAGAGGCCGCAGATGAATACGATCTGTTTTCCTGCGTGGAATGCGGTCTGTGCACTTTTGTCTGTGTCTCGAAAATGCCCATATTTCAATATATCCGGCTTGCCAAACATGAACTGAACCGGATGCGTACTGAGGAGGAAGCCGATGTTTAGTCAAAAAAAATTCATCGTATCACATGCGCCGTTCTGGCACAGCGGCAGCAGGATTTCCGAGCGGAGCCATCATATTCTGATAGCGGCTCTTCCGGCTGTTCTCATGGGTATCTGGCTCTACGGAATACCCGCTCTGGGTGTGGTGGCCCTCTCTGTTTCTTCTGCCATTCTCTGGGAACTGGCCTGGTGCCGGATAACCAAAACCCCGGAAACCATTGGTGACGGCACATCCGCTGTCATCGGCATGATGTTTGCCATGCTTCTGCCGCCTGTCGTTCCCTGGTGGGTGGTGATTATGGGCACCTTTGTGGCCGTGATTATCGGCAGACAGATTTTCGGCGGAATCGGGGCCAACCCTTTCAATCCTGCTGTACTTGCCCTGGCCATTGTGGCAATTTCGTGGAAAGGCTATTTTGACTTTGATGCGGCTGTGGTCAATTACCAGCTTGATTTCAAAATGATTTATCCCCTGACCATTGCCAAGCACGCGGGGCTGCACAAGGATCTCTTTGATCTCAGGGAGATCATGTCCTGGTTCAAACCCCAGGATCTGCTGATGGGAAAACAGGTGGGCGGTATCGGAGCGACCTTCGGACTGGGACTGATTGCCGGAGGTGTCTATCTGATCCTGCGCGGTTTTATCCGCTGGGAAATTCCGCTTTCCTTTCTGGCCGGTGTCTTTGTCACCGCACTGCTCTTCCATGCGTCGGATCCCACCCGTTATGCGGGGCCGGTTTTCCATCTGCTCACCGGTTATACCCTGCTCGGCGCGTTTTTCCTGGCAACCGATGATGCCTCCTCTCCTGTGAACTGTGTTCCCATGTTCATTTATGGCGCGGTTGGCGGCCTTATGACTGTCCTGATTCGCAATATCGGGGCCTATGCGGACGGTGTTGTCTATGCCATCCTGGTCATCAACCTTATTAACCCGCTTTTGGACAAGATCAGACCGAAGGCTTTAGGAAAGGTGGAATAATATGGGTGACATGATTAAAATGGTTGTTGTTCTGACGGTGCTGAGCTCCTTTTCCGGCGGACTGCTGGCGGCAATCCGGGATAACACCAAGGATAAGATTGAAAATCAGCAGTTGCAGTTTGTCAAGGGACCTGCCATCAAATCCATTTTCAAAGATGCCTCCAATGATCCCATTGCGGATCGTTTCAAGATCGAAGACGGTGAAGTTGAGCGCAGTTTTTTTGTGGCTGTGCTGGATGGAAAAGCCAAAGCTGTGGCCTTTGAAAGCTACGGAAAAGGGTATGGCGGCGATGTGGGACTCATGGTCGGAATTGATACGGAAACAGACAAAATTATCGGTGCAGGTGTAACCACACATGCGGAAACACCGGGTATGGGTGCAAAAGCCAAAGAAGACCCGGGTTTTGTAAATCAGCTCAGGGGACTGTCTGTGGCTGATCCCATCAAAGTCACCGGCGACGGCGGTTCGGTCAATGCAATCAGCGGTGCGACCATCACATCCCGTGCCGTATGCGCTGCTGCAACAGATGTTGGCGCTCTCTATCAGCGACTGAAACCCCAGATTGAGGAAAACCTGAAAGCCTTCACCAAATAGGGAGAGATTAAGATGGCGAAAACAATTACACAAGAGTTTGTCAAAGGATTATGGGCAGAAATTCCCCCCTTCCGTCTGGTGCTCGGTCTCTGCCCGACCCTGGCGGTTACCAAATCTGTGGAGAGCGGTATCGGAATGGGGCTGGCCACCACTTTCGTTCTGGTGGGTTCCAATGTGCTGATATCCATGCTGCGGAATGTGATTCCCGCCAAGGTCCGGATCGCTGCATTTATCATTGTCATTGCCACATTTGTGACAGTTGTGGAGCTGCTCATGCAGGCATTCACCTATCCGCTTTTTCTCACGCTGGGTATTTTCATCCCTCTGATTGTTGTGAACTGCATTGTTCTGGGACGGGCTGAGGCATTTGCATACAAAAACAGCATCATGCCTTCTCTGGCTGACGGACTGGGCATCGGTATCGGTTTCACCCTTGCACTGGCCTCTCTGGGTGCGGTCCGGGAGATTCTGGGAAACGGAACTGTTCTTGGTCATTCCCTGTTCGGACCGTCTTTTGAGCCTTTCACCTTTATGATCGAGGCGCCGGGAGCATTCATCGGTTTGGGACTGATGCTCTGTCTGATGAACCTTGTGGGAAAGAAATAAGGAGGAGATATGGGCGATTACATAGTCCTGGCAATAAGCTGCATTCTGATCAACAATATTCTGCTGGCCCAGTATCTGGGAAACTGCCCCTTTCTGGGCACATCCAAAAAAATGGAAACAGCAGTGGGCATGGCCATGGCCGTCATCTTTGTTCTGGTCATGGCCGGAATGCTTACCTGGGTGACCAACCGTTATGTTCTGGTAAAATTCAATATTGAATATCTCCGTACCATTTCCTTTATTCTGCTGATTGCCGCTTTGGTTCAGTTTGTGGAAATGTTTATGAAAAAAAGCATTCCCGGCCTGTATGCGGGGCTGGGCATCTTTCTGCCCCTGATTACCACCAACTGTGCGGTCATGGGCGCATGTCTCATCAATATCAACGAAGAATACACCTTTATGCAGGCCCTGGTGGCCTCTTTCAGTTATGCTGCCGGGTTCGGGCTGGCACTGATTCTTTTTGCCGGTGTCCGGGAAAAGATTCTGCTGGCAAGAGTGCCCAAACCTCTCCAGGACACTTCCATCGCGCTGGTGACTGCCGGTATTCTTTCGCTGACATTTTTCGCTTTCAAGGGGATGGTCTGATCAGTGAACAGTGAACAGTTGTCAGTGAACAGGCTGTCAGCAGAGGAAATAAATCCAAAGATTTGATAACTGCCAACTGATAACTGATAACTGAGCATTGATAACTGATAACTGATAACTGAAATAAGGAGATAATCGTGACAGAAGCCATCCTGATTATGATGGGTATTGGCGGACTGTGCGGAACGGTTCTGAGCCTGGCCTCCAAAATTTTCTATGTGTATGAGGACCCCCGGATTGCCAAAGTTGAGGGCAGTCTGGCCGGAGCCAACTGCGGCGGATGCGGCTTTGCGGGGTGTTCTGCCGCGGCTGCCGCTGTGGTGGCCGGAAAAGCTCCTCCGTCCGTCTGCGTTGTGGCCGGCCCGGAAGCTGCCATGATTGTGGCAGGAATCATGGGAATGGATGCCGGTACTGCCGAACCTCTGAAATCGCTCAATACCTGCGACGGCGGCAAACGGGCTGCGGACAAATATTATTACATGGGTGTGCAGACCTGTGCCGGTCTGGCCGCTCTTTACGGGGGCAAACGGGAATGCCGGGTGGGCTGCCTGGGAATGGGTGACTGTATCCGATCCTGCATGTTCAATGCCATTCACATGGGACCCGAAGGCTATCCTGTGGTGGATGAGAAAAAATGTGTGGGATGCGGCGCGTGCGAAAAAGCCTGTCCCAAGAGCATTCTGACCGTGCGCACCATGTCCCAGCGGCTGCTTCATATCAATGAAACGGAAGATGCTCTGGCTCCCTGCCAGCAGACCTGTCCGGCTGAGATTGACATTCCCACCTATATTGACCGGATTCGCAGAGGGGATTATGAAGGAGCGGTGCATACCATACGGGAGCGCAACCCCCTGCTGCTTTCCTGCGGCAGAGTCTGTCCCCATCCCTGTGAAAACTACTGCCGCAGAGGCATTGAGGATGAGCCGGTTTCCATCAACCAGCTCAAACGCTTTGTGGCTGATTTTGAAATGAATTCCGGCAAACGTTTTGCCATTTCCTGCGCGCCGGACACAGGAAGGAAAGTGGCTGTCATCGGCGGGGGGCCGGCCGGTCTGAGCTGTGCGTATTTTCTCCGCAGAGTGGGCCATGACGTGACC
>CAZDIU010000144.1:0-12681 GCA_964505535.1 uncultured Desulfobacterales bacterium
GTTCTGTCTTGCTGGAATCATGGGGGCACAAATCAATGCAGTCCGGAGCACCGTCTCCATCTGTGTCCGTATCAGGAACCCCGCACCCGCAGATGCCCGGCTCTGTCTTGCTGGGATCATTGGGGCAGTTGTCTTTGCAGTCCGGTGTGCTGTCTCCGTCTGTGTCTGTATCTGCCTTGCCGCACCCGCAGATGCCCGGCTCTGTTTTGTTGGGATCATTGAGACATAAATCAATACAGTCCGGTGTACCATCTCCGTCTGTGTCCAGTGCATCAGAAACGCCGCATCCGCAGATGCCCGGTTCTGTTTTAGCAGGATCATTGGGGCAGTTGTCCTTGCAGTCCGCAGTTCCATCTCCGTCTGTGTCTGTATCCGGCACCCCGCATCCGCAGATACCCGGCTCTGTTTTATGGGGATCATTGGGGCATTGATCCAGACAGTCTGCAATGCCGTCTCCGTCTGTGTCCGTATCAGCCACTCCGCATCCGCAGATGCCCGGCTCTGTTTTATGGGGATCATAGGGGCAGAGATCCGTTGGATAGTGAGGATCATCTGGGTAATAGGGTGAACTGGGCGCAAATGTCACTGTCACCGTTTTGTCCGAATTCATCACCACAGACGCGCTGTTTCCGCTGTATCCCTGCACCCCGTTCCATCCGGACAGGATGTAACCGGAATAAGGGTAGGCTGTCAGCCAGACTGTCTGACCTGCGGGAAAATATTCATAGCAGTCAGAAGGACAGACAATGCCATCACCGGAAACACTTCCGCCTCCGGTGATGGAAACCGAAAGCCTGTACGACTCCGGGTTTACAGCAATTGTAACGGTTGCAGGCTGGGATTCCAGCGATCCGTCAACGGCCTTGTAGGTGAAAGAGTCTGTTCCGCTGAAATCCGGGTTTGGGAAATAGAAAAAAGAACCGTCTGAAGACAGATCAAAGGAAGACGCATGAATCGGACTGTCCACAAGCACCGCTATGAGAGAAGAACCTGTGTCATTGCCGAGAACTCCGGGAGAAGATATGTTCAGCAACGTGTTTTTATCTGTTGAATAAGTGTCATCTGCTGCAGCAGGAGCAACCTGGGCACCTGTGCCTGTCAGATTGACAACATAGGGATTTTCATCATCATCATTGTTTGCTATGGAAATGACAGCGGTTCTGCTTCCTGCACCTGCAGGCGCAAAAGTGACAGAAAAGGCGGTGTCACCTGAAGGCTGAACAGGAGAAACCAGCCCGCTTTCATCAACGGAAAATTCCGAGGCATTGGCCCCGGACAGGCTGATTTTGGAAGGAGTTCCGCTCAGGATCAAATCCGCAGTTCCGGTATTGGAAATGACAAACACCACAGGTCCGGAATCTGTATTGACAGCAACTTCTCCAAAATCAAAAGAGCCGCCGCTGGCAATTGCAGTCCCGTTTTGCAAAATATCCATTTCCGGAACAGCCGGATCACTTTCATAGGCTCCGATGTCCACCCTCCCGTTTTTCACTCTGGGAAAGCCTGCCCCCCGCTGGTCATAACTGGGCAAATCTGTGGCAGAAGGATTTCCTGCATCTATGGCAACACTGCCGGGCAGCAGGGCACAGGTCTGTGTGGTGCCCCCGTTGTCCGCAAGGGGAGCGATATTCAGGGAAGGCTGATTGCCGATAATATCATTGGCTCCGGATGGATAGCCGGACATGGATTCCACGATATTATAATTGGATGTCACAGTTCCGCCTGATTCGTTATATAAATCTGTGACCACGGAGCCCCCGGAACTGTTCGCAACAATTGTATGGTTAACTGTCAACGTGCCCATAGAGGAATTGTAAATGCCTCCGCCGTTGCCACTGACGGCACTGTTTTCGATCAGGGTGCAGTGTGTTACACTCAGGCTGCCGTATGGTCCATTGTAAATTCCCCCTCCGTATGAATTTGCTGTGTTTCCGGAAAAAGTGCAGTTAGTGATGGTTGAACTGCCGTTGGAGTTGAATATTCCTCCTCCGTTTCCGTCCAAAGCTGTATTTCCGGAGAAAGCGCAGTTTTCAATGATCGGACTGCTGAAATTGCTGTATATTCCTCCTCCCTGATATGTTGCTGTATTTCCGGAGAAGGTGCAGTTTTCAATGATCGGACTGCTTCCCTCATTGTTGTAAATTCCTGCTCCCTGCTCTGCTGTATTTCCGGAAAAAGTGCAGTTTCTGATGATCGGGCTGCCGCCGCTGTTGTACAAACCTCCTCCTGTCAAAGGGTCTTCTATGTTAAATTGTCCCCCGATCCCGCCTTTGATCGTAAAACCATCAAGTACAGCAGTGGAAGTCACTGTGCCGCATCTTACCACATGTTCATTGATGCCACCTCCGTCAAGAATGGTTTCATTTGCTGTCCAGTTTCTGTCTGTCAGCAGTGTTTCTGTTCCGTTGAAGCCCCCGTAAATCCCCACACCCTGAACAAGATAAAAGGAGTCCACTGCGGAAGGGCCGGGAGAATAGGTTCCGGCTGCCACCCATATTTCATCTCCGGACAATAAGGAAGTAAGATTCAGGGCAGATTGCAGATTTGTATAAGCATTTGCCCAGTCTGCTCCGGTGTTTCCTCCGGCGGTTGCCCCTGCATTTACATAATAAGTGGCAGCCTGTGCCGGAGAGCAGACAATACCCGCCAAAGCGCTGACCAGCACACATAGAAAAAACATCCGCGTCACAGCGGCCATCTTCACGGATTTCAGAAAATGCAGTCTCATGACATCCTCCCTTGTTTTCGGGTTAAAGGAATCAGAAAAATTGAAGTCCGGCAGACCGGACAGAATATGGAAAATCTGTTTCTGCGGAACCGGCAGGAGAGAAGAGGCAGATGAAAGCGGTTCTTCAGAACAGTTTTGGAGAACCTGAATATCTTAATTAATACTGATGGTTATAAAAAATATATGCCAGTTCATATTTTGAAACCGCTGCACTCAATGAACCGTAAAAAAATGTTATCATAAAAATTTTTTTCCTGCAATATAAAACAGGTTATTTGATTGACTGTGTCTCTGTCAGAGGTTGGCACTGCTTCATCAGACAGGAAAGGCAGGCTTCCGGAAGTTTTCTGATTTGCTGATATATTTTCTGTGCTTTTATAAGAACCTGTGTTATACCAATTCGCCATTGATCTGAAACACAGGTTTTTCTGAATAACCGGATTTTTCAAAAAAATCCGGTTTGTTGAACACACGGAAACTTCTTTTTGTCTGCCTGCAGGTATCTTTTCAATGGGGAATCGGTATTACTGGTATGCAGCAGCCGGGAAGATTTCTTTTCAGTCTCTTTGATCAAATGCGCTTGGGGAAGTCTGCGGGTCGAAAAATTCCCTGATTCAACAGTGGAAATTCTGTCCCCATGTCAAAAGAAACTCATATGGAGGCCCTTATGAAAAAACAGATTGGTTCTGCCTGTGTCTTTGTCTTTTTCCTGATTTTCCTGCTTTGCACCGGCGGCTGTGCCCAGCCTCCGGCACAGAAAACAGCCATGCCCCGGAATGCCGCGTTTGTTGCAGTTCCGCTGGGAACAGCAGGCGGTCTGGAGGAGGGGAATCTTTCGTCTTATCTGCTGGCTCAGGCGGACAGTGCGGAATTTGTCGCGCTGGATGCCGGAACCCTGTGTGCAGGGCTGCGGAAGGCGGTTCATCGCGGAAGTTTTGGAGAATCTCTTCGGAATCCGGAGACAGTGCTTCGGGAGCATATCAAGGCATATCTGATTTCCCACGCGCATCTGGATCATGTGGCAGGGCTGGTGATCTGTTCCTCGGATGACAGCCCAAAACCTGTCATTGGTCTGCCGGAGACCATTGACAATATTCGGGATCATCTGTTCAACTGGAAAATCTGGCCCAATTTCGGCAATGAGGGAAACGGGGTTCAGATAAAGAAATATGCGTATGTCCGGCTGAAACCCGGTCAGACATATCCTGTAGGACAGACACAGATGACAGTGACACCTTTTGAACTCAGTCATTCCCGCGGTTATCTCTCAACGGCCTTTCTGATTGGAGCGAATCAGAAATATGTGCTCTGTTTTGGTGATACCGGGCCTGACGAGGTGGAAAACAGCACCTGTATGCAGACGGTGTGGACAGCAGCGGCGCCGCTGGTGCGGGAACATAAGCTGTCCGGGATTTTTCTGGAAGCCTCTTTTCCCTCTGATCATCCGGATTCCCAGCTTTTTGGGCATATGACCCCCAAATGGATGATGGCTGAACTGCGGAATCTGGCAGAACTTGCTGATCCGGAGCATCCGGAAACTGCCTTGAAGGGACTGAAGGTGGTGGTGACGCACATCAAGCCATCGCTGAATCCCAAAAACGACATGGCTGCTGTCATTATGCGGGAACTGACTGAACGCAATGATCTGGGGGTGGAATTTGTTCTGCCTGAAGCCGGGATGGAAATCGTGTTTTAATTGTTCAAAAAAACACAACAGATTAGATCAATTAACTGATTTACGCAGTTTTGTCACACCGGCGAAAGCCGGTATCCAGAACAATTTGAAATTACTGGATTCCGGCCTGCGCCGGAATGACGGGAAATACCGGAGTCAGGGAGATTCTGCCCGATTTTGAAGGATCAGTGTCACATCAGTTAATTTAAAAAGCACTAACACTGCGCAGACAGGGAAGTTTTCCGCAGGCCGGAGTCCGGAATTATCTGAAAATGCCGGATTCCGGCCTGTGCCGGAATGACGGTCAAAACGGATAACGTCCTGATTTTTGAAAAGGCTGCGCAATATAAGTTATCATCGTTCCCCGGCCTGAGGGAAAATCAGAAAACAATCTTTTCCGGGGGTCTGCGCTCCGGCACATATTCATGGGGAATCTTTTCCTCGTTCCATTCCCTGCTCACATACAGACTGCAATAGCAGGATCCGAACTCTTTCACATCCGGTTCCCGGTATTCACAGGGACAGATAATGTCTCTGTCATCTTCTTTCTTTCCCGAAGCCAGTCGGCAGGGACAGACCATATAGCCGTAACGCTCTTTGTTGTGCAGCAGGGATTGCAGAAGATCCAGGGTTCTTTCTTTGTCTTTGTTGAAGAAATAGCCTTTGGGTTCCTGTATCCTGCGAAGCTGTTCATAAAGGTTTTTTGCATCCATCACAGTCCCAGCGCCTCCCTGATCTCTTTTTCCTTATATCCCACAATGACTTTATCTCCGATGATAATGGTTGGGAAAGAGCATCTGGGATTGAGTTTTTTCACATCCTCAATGATTGCCCTGCGCTCGTCCCCTTCCAGCATGTCCACATCCACAAAATCATACTTCACTGTGCAGTCTGCCAGGAACTTTTTGACAGATTTGCAGTGGCTGCAGGTGCTCAGAGAATATAATTGAACATTTTTTTCAGTCATCAAAATTGTCCTTTCTGCATGGCCCGGAATCAGCCCATCCACTGAGGCGGGCACATCAGTGCCCCCATTTCGGTTTTGCATTGCAGATGCTGATCAGCACACCGGACATTGAGCCGGCCGAAATGTGCTTTTGTCCATGCGGCTGCTGCTTTGCCAGGTTTGAATCTGTTACCTGCAAAAAACCGGATTTTTCCAAAAAATCCGGTTTTTCTGTGAAGGTGAAATCACAAAATCAAACCTGAGAGCACTATTCAAATTTTACAACAATTTCCTCAAAGCTTTTGCGCCATTTGGGCGGAGCAAGGGTTTCGGTGCTTTTGAAATATCCCGCAGCAATAAGCATGGGAATCCAGTAATTTTCCGGAATGCCGAAAGCCTTTCTCACGCCCTCCAGATCAAATCCGTCCATGGGATGGGTGTCAATTCCCAGACTTTTGGCGGCCAGCATCAGAGACATGGCAAAAAATCCCGCATTTTTGCAGGCAAACGCCTGCTGCCGTTCTTCGGATGCGCCGTACAGTCCCCTGCAGGCACTGGTGAACCATTCGTATTTGTCCTGCGTCATGGAACCGGCTTTGATCATTTCCTGAAAATTCCTTTCCACAAAGGTATGACCGGCCTTCCATCCGTCCCTGTCGCCAAGAACAATGAAAATCACCGGAGCCTCGCTGACCTTGGGCTGATTCCATGCCAGTTCCCGCAGACGTTTTTTCTCCTCGGCATCCCGGAGGATCATCAGGCTCCAGGGCTGCAGGTTGAAACTTGAGGGAGCCTTTGCCGCCATTTCCACCATCTCTTTTATCAGATGTTCCGGAACATCCTTTGCCGGATCAAAAAAATTGACGGCTCTTCTGCCATTGATTACCTGTCTGAAATCCATGACTGCCTCCTTATATTATATGAAAATAAATGGAAAATAGTGTTGATTTTCAAAGCTTGTCCAGACGCGGATTCTCGGTCTGCAAAAGACAGTCACCTGAGATTTCCAGTCTGGCAGCGGGGCAACCCCCTGAGGAGGTTTGGCAGCGGGGGCAGGGTTCAAACCGGCCCCTGTGCTGAACCTTGCCTGTGACATGAATCTGTTCAGCACGGGCTGCGCTGTTTCCGGTTCAAAATTTGACAACGTTTTGGAAATTGTCAAGTCTGAAGGGAAAATGGTTCAGACAGGGAATGCCTTCCGGATTCTGCATCATCCCGCAGGCAGGGTGAACTGGGGTTCTCCGAGCAGAAACTGTCCGTTGGAAATCCATTCTTTCAGGATTTGGGCAATCTGCCGGGCCTTGACCATGCTTGACAGGGGCACGGTGGGAACTGTCCGGCCTTCAAAGGTGATGGAGCCGCTTTTCAACTCTGCATAACTGACCTGCCCGTAACTTTTGGATTTCCCCTGTCCGTATTCATATCCGTAATCAATAATCTGTGTGAAGATTTCCTCGTCTGATACGGACGTATACATCGCCATTTCCTCGTTGAGCATGGGAATGGGAATTCCCAGTGCCACGGCCAGGGGACATCCATAGCCCTGCGTACTTACACCTTTGAGCCAGTCCGCACTCATCTGTTTCATATCGCCCATGACAAAAAGGGTTCCGGCAGGCGTGAGCGGCACACCTTTTTCCGTGCGGTTCACAGCGAACTTGTGCTGGGTTCCGTGCCAGGTGACATAGCCCACACCGCCCCCGAGAAAAATCCGGGTTCCCAGCCCGATGGTTTTAAAATAAGGATCATTGAGCAGGGGGCTGAGCTGGCCAGCGGAGCAGTAATTTGCGTTTCCGGCCTTGGGTTTCAGTGCGCCCATATAAGTGTAGACAGTCCGGTTCGTGAGATTGACCGCACAGTTGTAGTTCTGATAACCGTTGCGGGGATTGCAGAGGATCGCGTTGGGCAGGGTTTCCAGATCCACGCGTTTCTCCACTTTTGTGC
Source organism: uncultured Desulfobacterales bacterium (assembly GCA_964505535.1). GTDB lineage: Bacteria > Desulfobacterota > Desulfobacteria > Desulfobacterales > Desulfococcaceae > JAABRU01. The sequence goes on from CAZDIU010000144.1 coordinate 7,294, forward strand.
CGGGATAGCAGGTTGTGCCATAGGCTGTGGCCAGCAGATGCACTTTTTTCCCGGCCACCAGGTCCTCGATCACATGCCCTCCGCCGTAATTGAACTCACCCGGATGCACCTTGTTCAGCGGATCATCCTCGCAGGGTTCGGTCGCACCGACATAGCAGTCCACGGCTGCCACACCCGCATAGGCAGGAACCTTGTTGAGCCATACCTTTGCCGCCTTGATGGCCGGAGCGGAATGGCCGAAGTTGATAAAGGCTCCGGAGGAACACATGGGCGAAAAGGTTCCGGTTGTCACCACATCCACAGCCCGCGCGGCTTCCTCAGGGCCGTTTTCCCTCACAATGCCGATAATTTCCTCGGCTGTGACCACCACGGCCTTTCCGTCCCTGATTTTCTCATTGATTTCCTGATAGGTTTTGCTGACTTTGTGCCTGCTCATTGTGTGCTCCTCCTGTCTGTTTTCTTCTCTTTTATTTCTTTGATTTTTGCGGTAATATGGTTTTTTATCCAGGCCGGATCCCACCACTCCACCGGGGTGACAAAGGTATTGTGCACAAGCATTCCGAAATGAAGATGATCCCCCCCGGCCATGCCGGTGGTTCCTGTTCTGCCGATAATATCCCCTCTGGAAACCGTCTGGCCGGACTTTACGTCAATGCTGCTCATATGGGAATACAGACTGAAGATTCCGAAACCGTGCCCGATCACCACTGTCTCCCCGTATATGCCCACATAACCGGTGAAAATCACTTTTCCGTTATTGGCAGCCGGAATGGGGGACTGGGCCAGGGAAGCCAGATCCACCCCCAGATGCACCTGTGCGTCAATTTTCTGCCCGTTATACCGGTATTCCCTGTGATCCGCAAAACCGGCCTGCGGGGCTGTGCCGGGCATTCGCAGAAAGGAGTCCTTCCAGTAAAGGAGATTTTCTGTATCCTCTCCCATTTTTCGGAATGTATCCGTATTGCTTATCCGGACTTTTCCGTTGACCTCCAGAAATTTTTCCAAAGGAGATGCCTCAGTTTTTTCCACCAGTTCATTAAATTCAGACATTTTCTCATTCAGAAAACTGTCAGAGAGATTGAGAACATCTTCTTTGAACTTCCGGTTTCCGATATAATGGGGAAACCCGGCTTTGCCCACATTTCCGGCCCTGTCCTCGGCTTCCACAAGCAGAGGGGTGCCGCGTCCCTGCCTGTAGCTCAGGGCAATAAAGCAGAGATACACATTTTCATCCTGAATGTCTTTCACCTTTGCTGCGGAGCGGCCCGGGAAAAAATTGTCTCCCACCCTCACCCCGTTTGACGGGCAGGGCTCGGACAGTCTGTAGATCACCAGACCGGCCCCGCCCTGACTGATATTGTGCTGGTGGCTGAGAACCGTTATTCTGGGCGGCTGGGTGTCAATATCCACCTCCCGGACGATTTCGTTTTTGTTTCCATGCCACCAGGATCGCCAGGAATAATCCTGCACAGCAATCCGCAGAACCGCCTTTCCGTCTTCAAGTCCCAGTTTTTTCGGTTCGATCTGCAGATCAATGGTTTCGCTTTTTGTCTCACCGGTCCCGAAAAAACCGGTGGAGGCAAACACCTTTTCCAGCACAGGTGTTATTTTTTCCCCTCTTTCCAGAACAACACGCACTTTCCGCAGACCGCTTTTTTCATCCGATGCGGAAATGGATATTTCATGTGAGGAACGGATGCCGTCGGATATTCCCGTGGTCTTCACAAGAGGCGGAGTTCCCTCCATCCGTATCCCCAGAAACCAGATCAGGAAAATCATGATCAGGCCGCCTGTACCCGCCAAAAACCGGATTTTCAATGTTTTCAGATTCATTTTCAACACCTTATATCTTCTCCTTTTGTTGAACTTTCCGTCCGGACAATATCAGGTAAACTTTTAGGAATCAAGGGCTGTTTTTTTCGTTTCTTGACTTTTCGCTGTTTGCACGGTAAACAGGGGGGCAGGAATTGGGGGACAGGCAGGTGTCAGGTGTTCGGATATAAACCTGCAGTCCGCAGCAGACGGATTTCAACTGTGCAAAGGAAATGCAGAATATGATGAAGACGGATTCGCCGGAGAAACCCCTGATGCTGATTTCAGGACCCTGTGTCATCGAAGATGAGAAAACAGCCTTTGAAATCGCGGCGTTTTTGAAATCCTTGGCAGAGGATCTGAATATTCCCTTTGTTTTCAAGGCATCCTATGACAAGGCCAACCGGACTTCCCTGAATTCCTACAGAGGGCCGGGAATGGCCGGAGGGCTTGAAATTCTGGGACGCATCAAAAAGGAGCTGGGTGTGCAGGTTCTTTCGGATATCCACCGAATCAGCGAGGTGGAACCTGCGGCCGAAGTCCTGGACATTATCCAGATACCGGCTTTTCTGTGCAGGCAGACAGATCTGGTTCTGGCTGCTGCCCGAAGCGGGAAAACGGTGAACATAAAAAAAGGGCAGTTTCTTGCACCCTGGGATGTGGTCAATATTGTGGAAAAAATCACTTCCACGGGAAACAGCCGGATTCTGATTACGGACAGAGGCACTTCCTTTGGATACAACAATCTGGTGGTTGACTTCCGGGCTATCCCCATCATGCAGCAGACCGGATTTCCGGTAATCTTTGACGCGACCCACAGTGTTCAGCTTCCGGGCGGAGCCGGAACATCCTCCGGAGGGCAGCGGGATTTTGCTCCCATCCTTGCCCGGGCTGCTGTTGCAGCAGGCGCGGACGGCGTATTTCTGGAAGTGCACAAAGATCCGGACAAAGCCCTGTGTGACGGCCCCAACTCTTTGCCTTTGGACGGACTGCACCGTCTGATGGCCCAGCTGAAGGCCATCCGGGAGCTGCTGTGAATCTCCGGGAGAAACTTTCATCTGTCCGTCTGCTCCTGCTGGATGTGGACGGCGTGCTGACTGACGGCGGAATTCTGTACCAGGCAGATGGTACGGAAATCAAATGTTTTCATGCAAAAGACGGTCTGGGCATCCGGCTGCTCATGGAGTCGGGCATTCAGGTGGGGATTGTCACGGGCAGGTCTTCAGAAGCCCTTGTCCACCGATGCCGGAATCTGGGCATAACCCTTGTCTTTGACGGAATAAGGGACAAAGGCGGGGTGCTGGAGGACATCATTCATCAGACCGGACTGCGTGCCGAGGAAATTGCCTTTGCCGGAGATGATCTGCCGGATATTCCGCTCATGCGCCGTGTGGGATTTTCCGCGGCAGTGGCTGATGCGCATGAGGCTGTCCGGCAGGTGGCTGACATGGTGACGATTCGGGAAGGAGGCAGGGGGGCTGTCCGGGAGATTTGCGAGGCCATACTCAAAGCCCGGGGAGCCTGGGAGGAGATCGTGGAAGGATTCAGATGCGTGCACTGAAAAAAAAAATCAGTTCCAGGGGGATAAAAATTTTTCTGTTTTCCCTGATGGTGATTATGTTGTGTGTTGTAGTATTTGTTTTTGCAGGATACCGGAAGATGCGCGGAAAGTCAGCAGCATTTGTTTCCGCTGTCCGGGAGGGAGCGGGCATGGCCCTCAGCCGGGTGTATCAGACCGCAAGCAAAGACGGCTCCCCCGCGTGGAAACTGAACGCAGATTCTGTGCATTATATGAATGAGGGAAATCAGGCTGTGTTTGAAAATCCTTTTCTGATTTTTTTTTTCAAGGATAACCGGCACGCCAGTCTTAAGGCAGGCAGGGGGATACTGAAAACTGACTCCAATGATCTGGAAATGAAGGAACAGGTGCTCATGGAAAGCGATATGTGGAGGCTGGCAGCCGGAGAGCTGAAGTACCGGCATGACAGAAAACTTTTTTTCTCGGATGTTCCGGTGAAAATTACGCGAAATGACAGTGAGATGGAACTGTCCGCAGATTCGGCCACCCTTGATCTGGACGCGGGAAAGGTTTGGTTCAGGGGCAATGTGAGGGGGACTATCGGTGAAGACATTTCCCTGTAACCAGATAGGGCGCAGTTGCTGCCGGATACTTGCGATTCTTGCGGCATGTTTCTGCACTGTTCAGTGGGCGGCAGCGCAGTCCCCATCCGGAAAAGGAGGGGAGGGAGGCCAGAAGATTCAGATTTCAGCAGAAAGCCTGGAAGCCGATGATGCCAAAAAATATGCGGAATTTGCAGGCAATGTGAAGGCCGTGCAGGGCGAAACTGTGATCACATCGGATCGCCTGAGGATATATTATGAGGGGAATCCGGGTGCATACGGTGAGAAAAAGGAAACAGCCGCAAAAAACACCGGGGATGCCATTCAGAGAATCGTGGCATCCGGCAATGTGAAGATCCGTTTTGACAATATGGATGCCCAGGCCAGCGAGGCGGTTTACACCACTGCGGACAGGATACTGATTCTCAACGGCCCCGGAGCGCGCATCCGCAAACCGGACAGCGGTGAGATTGCCGGCAGCAAAATCATTATTCACAGAGATGACGGAAGAATCCGTTTTGAGGGCGGAGTGGAAGGTTTTCTTCTCCCCGGTGAAAAGGGACTCAACTGACATGACGGTTCTGTCTCTGCGGGAACTGGTCAAGATTTACCGGGGACGGCATGCGGTCAGTTCGGTCAGTCTGCGGGTGGAAAGCGGCACAGTGGTCGGGCTGCTGGGTCCCAACGGCGCGGGAAAAACCACCACCTTTTACATGGCTGTGGGACTGATCCGGCCTGACGGAGGGCAGGTTTTTATTGACGGAGAGGATATTACCGCTTTTCCCATGTACCGCCGCGCACGCAAAGGAGTGGGGTATCTGCCCCAGGAAAATTCGGTATTCAGAAAACTGACAGTAATGCAGAACATTATGGCAGTACTGGAATTTTTTTCTCTTCCGAGGTCAGACCAGGAACAGCGCAGCCGGATGCTTCTCGATGAACTGGGAATCCTGCATCTCGCGGATCGGAAGGCAGGAGTGCTTTCCGGAGGAGAACGGCGGAGACTGGAAATCGCCCGGGCTCTGGCCACAAACCCGGCCTTCATGCTGCTGGACGAACCCTTTGCCGGCGTGGATCCCCTGGCCGTGACAGACATAAAGAACATTATCGCGCATCTCCGGGCCAGGGGCATCGGAATTCTCATATCCGACCATAATGTAAGGGAGACACTCAAAGCCTGTGATTACGCGTACATCATGAATGCCGGTCAGGTGATCGAGTCCGGAAAACCCGAACAGATTGTCGTGAGCGAAACCGCGCGGCGCATTTATCTGGGAGAAGAATTCAGTTTATAATCAGGGATGGGCAGTTATGGGAATTGAACTCAGACAGCAACTCAAACTCACGCAGCAGCTGGTGATGACTCCCCAGTTGCAGATGGCCATCAAACTCCTGCAGTTGTCGCGTCTGGAACTGATGGATGCCATCCGTCAGGAACTGGAAGAAAATCCGGCT
>CAZDIU010000145.1:0-12657 GCA_964505535.1 uncultured Desulfobacterales bacterium
TGTATCCTCAAAGAGTGTGTGTCCACCATAACCTTTTGATATATTTTCAATACTGATCATAGATTCTATCTTTTCCGTTCCTGTGGTTCATTCTTGAGATTTGCATCTCCCTGTGTTATACAAGGGAATATTCTGTTACAGATTCATAAATCCCTGACCGGAATTTGTAAACAGAAAATAATGGATTGTAAGGGAAACTTTTATGAAAATTCTTGTCTGCGGCAAAGGCGGAAGCGGAAAAAGCACGCTGGCCGTGCTGATTGCAAGGGAATTGCATACCAAAGGATACCAGGTGCTGCTGGTGGATGCGGATGAATCCAATCTGGGGCTGGAGCGGCTCCTGGGCACGGAAGGGGCAGTGGGGCTGACAGACAGACTGGGCGGGAAGAAGGGTGCAAAAAACAGAATGATGGAAGTCTTTTCCCACGGAATGCCCACATTTGTCAATGAAAAATGGCGGGTTGCAGACATCCCCCAGGAGTTTCTTGTGGAATGCGACTGCATCCGGCTGCTCACCATTGGCAAGATTCACCATTTCGGAGAAGGCTGTGCATGCGCGATGGGCGGACTTTCCAAAACCCTGCTGGGCAATCTGGATATGGGCAAAGAGGAAATACTCATTGTGGATACCGAAGCCGGAATTGAACATTTGGGACGGGGAGTGGATGCCGGGAGTGATATCATCCTGACGGTTGTGGATCCCTCTTTTGATTCCTTTCTGCTCGCGCGCAAGATTGCTGACATCGGAAACAAAATTGCAAAACCCGTATATTTTGTGCTGAACAAAACCAATGAGGATACAGAATCTGTCATGGCAGCGCATGTGGATCCGGACAGAATCCTTGCCCGGATTCCTGAAAACCGGTCTCTTTTCCTGGATGCTTTGCAGGGAAAAGCCCTTCGCACTGTGCCGCCCGGAATTGAAGACATCTGCCGCTTTCTGGACAGGTTCAAGTCTGTCACGCTGTGAGCAGTCAGGGGTTGTAAAAAAATAACCTGTACAATTTTTTCGTCCTGAACCCTGAGGGTTTTGAAAACTCTCAGGGTTTGCAACAAGTTATTTTTATACAGACCCTCAGTGAGACTGGCAGTGGGATTTTTTATGCTGACAGAGAAAACGCAAGGCCCCCTGTGTATGGGGATTTGATTCCTCCGATCAGCCACAATGGGTTGCGCCTGCAATCATCAGTGTCAGAAGTGCCACTGCCTTTTAACCGATTTTTGTCAATCCGAATCGATCCGAATCGGAAGGAGGCGATACATCGGGATGTTCTGTTACTCTTTCTTCAGATGCAGGTGTTCGGGATCGAGTTCGTATGTCCAGGGATTTCCGGAGTTTTTCCAGCCATTTATCATCCGCTTCCCCTTAAAATAACTTTCCGGATCTTTTACCATATCCCCTTCAAATCCGTCTGTGATGTTATACACATTTCTGAAACCTGCCTCAGCAAGTCTGTTTGCGGATTTTGCACTCCGGCCTCCGGAACGGCACATGATCAGGATGATGTCATCCGTCTGGAATTTCTCTTTGACCAGCGATACAAAATCCGGATTTTCCTCCATTACGGGTTCCTGTTTGCCTTTTTCCTCCTTGAGTCTGTACCGCATAAACTCACTGGGGATATTGTATGCCATTGGTGCATGACCCACAAACAGATATTCCTCAGGGGTCCGGCAGTCAATGACATGAACCTTTTCCGGATCAGCTTTCCACTTTTCATAAGCCTCTTTTGCTGTCACATACAATCCCAATACCGTCTGCTTGGAAGCCGGAAGATCTGCTCCGGGTTTCAGTGCCTCTGAAACAGCACTTTCTTTCTTTTTTTCCGGAGGTTCTGCTGCGGGTTTGAGGATTCCGGGAACAGCCGGGTCCGGTTTCAGAAGATCGGTTCCGGATTTGGGAACTTCAGGAAGCGCGGGATCCGGTTTCGGAAGTTCTGATTCGGATTTGGCAGCTTCCGTAACCGCGGGTTCCGGCTTTTTTTCCGGAGCCGGTGCAGCCTGTCCAATGGAAAATGCGGAAAAGAACACAAAACACAAAGAAAAAATCAGCATCAGCGATAATCGTTTCTTCATTTTCATTTCCTCCTTTCATTTATGATTGTCAAGGCATTCCGCCTTCCGATTCCTTTTTTGTCATGGCTCAAATCCGTTGGCTGTCTGTTTTTAACCGCAGAGTCACACAGAGTTTTTTTCTGTGCGAAATTAAACTTGATGAATCCGCAAAAAATCGGAAATCCGTCACTCCGGCGAAAGCCGGAGTCCTGAACTCTTTGAAATTACCGGATTCCGGCTTTTTCCGGAATGACGAAGACGGACTTGTGCAATTGGCTCAAAAAATAAGCATTTTGATTCACTGCCTTTTTTTCTGTGTGCCGGAAAAAAATCAGCCAATCAGCGATAATCCCCCCGCAGTTGCACAACCTTTTCCCTCAGTCCCCCGGCTGTGACATTTTCCGGCATAAGCGGAGTCCCGGCAACGAGTTGGACTTTTGACCAGAAACGGCCTGATATGCGGCTCATGGCCTTTCCCGCTTTTTTGCTGAAAAAACTGCCCCATAATCCGCGCAGGGCCATGGGAATCACCGGCACAGGTGTCCGGCGGATAATCTTTTCAATGCCGGGTTTGAACACATCCATTTCTCCATCCGCTGTGATTTTTCCTTCGGGAAAAATGCAGAATAAATCCCCCTCTTCCAGTCCTTTTGCAATCTCCTCAAATGCCTGCTCATAGATTTCCGGTTTTTCCCGCTGAGACACAATGGGAACCGCCTTGCCGGTGCGGAAAATGAAATGAAGCACCGGAATGCGGTAAATGGGTTCAAACATGATGAAACGGATGGGTCTGCGGCAGGCTCCCGCAATGAGCAGGCCATCCACAAAACTCACATGGTTGCAGACCAGCACTGCGGGTCCCTCATCCGGTATGTTTTCAAGCCCCTCATGCTTTACTCTGTACATGGTGTGCGTGAGTATCCAGATGAGAAAACGCATGGTGAATTCCGGAACGACCGAATAAATATAAATGGCCACCGCAATATTGCCCAGCGCGACAATCAGAAAAAATTTTGTGATGCTGATTTTCAGAACCCCCAGAAGGAGAATGCCCATGACAGTGGACAGCACCATGAAAAGCGCATTGAGGATATTGTTGGCTGCAATGACACGCGCCCTGTATTGAGCTTCGGTTCGCATCTGAATAAACGCGTTCAGGGGAACAATGTAAAATCCCCCGAAAACACCAATCAGCACCAAATCCGCAAGCACACGGATGCTGCCCGGAGTGTCCAGAAACTGGCTGATGGTGAGAAGGACGGCTGTATCCGGTGTGTCATAAGCCAGAAACAGATCAATGCCGAAAAGGCTCAGTCCGAGAGAACCCAGGGGAACCAGCCCCAGTTCCACCTTGCGTCCCGAAAGTCTTTCACACAGCAGAGAACCCACCCCGATGCCCACGGAAAACATGGTCAGCAGCAGCGTGACAACACTTTCATTTCCCCTGAGCACGATTTTGGTGAAATTGGGAATCTGGGTCAGGTAGGAAGAACCCAGAAACCAGAACCAGGAAATGCCCAGCACGGAAAGAAAAACCGAATGAATGCGCCGGGCATAGCCGATGGTCTTCCATGTCTGGGTCAGGGGATTGAGATCCAGTTTCAAATCCGGTGCAGCAGCCGGTGCGGACGGAATCAGACAACTGACAAGCCATCCGGCCAGGGCAATGGCAAAAACCGTGACACCGATAAGGATATTTCCCTGCTGAATCAGCACTCCGCCTGTCATTGTGCCAAGAAGAATCGAGACAAAGGTTCCCATGCTCACAAGAGCGTTTCCTCCGACCACCTCTTCGCGTCTGAGATGCTGGGGAATGATGCTGTATTTGACCGGCCCGAAAAATGCAGACTGTGCGCCCATGAGAAAAAGCAGGAAAATCAGAAGATAAAGGCTTTTCAGATAAAAAGCGGCCGCGCCGCAGATCATGATGAGTATTTCCGCAAATTTGATTCTGCGAATGAGCATGGCCTTGTCATACTTGTCGCTGATCTGACCGGCCATAGCGGAAAAGAGAAAAAAGGGAAGAATGAACAGCCCTGCTGCGATGTTGACCAGAATATTGGAATCCACACCCGCAGAAGCCTGAAATGCAATGAGAATCATCAGCGCATTTTTGAAAACATTGTCGTTAAAGGCTCCCAGAAACTGTGTCCAGAAAAACGGAGCAAACCGCCGTGCGCCAAACAGGGCAAACTGTCCCTGTTCCTTTTTTTTTTCAGGTACAGAATTTTCCATTGAAATCCGCCTTTCTGCGTAAATGAACCGCGTTTCCCGCAGAGAACACAGAGGTTTTTTGTGTTTCTTTGGGAAATAATCTTTGCCTGTCAAAAAAATGCTGCTAAAAAATTCCGAAAAGCCACATCAGCACCATCATGGCAAGAAAGGAAATGAATGCTATGTCCACAAAGCTGTATTTTCTTTTTCCCGTGACAGTTTTCACAAGGGGTTCCTTTTTTTCCAGCAGGGTTTTGAGCATTTCCTGTTTCTCCAGCACTTCTTTGATTTTTTCCTGTTTTTCCCCTGCGGTTTTCAGCAGTTCCTTTGTTTTTTCCGTTATGCCTCTTTCCATATCAGAACAGGTTTCTGCCACCTGAGACTCTTCGGACATATTTCTCTGTTTTTCTGATGCACCTGCAGAAGTGTCACTGCAATTGCCGGTTACAGAATCGGCAGGCATATCTCTCTTTTTTTCGTTTATGACTTTGGCATTTTGATCCGCTCCGATGGCGGCTATGGAAAGTTCAATCAGGCGCCAGCGGCTGTTCACCCGCAAAGGCCCTTTGAAGATTCTGCCCCGGATTTCCTTTGTCTCTCCTTCCGGAATCCAGAAGGTTTCGATAATGACATAACTTACTGAAAAATCAGTCAGATGACCTTCCTTTACCTTTTGAGCGGCATTTTTTCCTGCCTCTGTTCCGGAAAAAAACACATCGCATTCCAAATTGCTGCCGGAAACTGAAAAATTCCGGGCACTGCCGAGCACACTGGCGACTGTGGTGCGGTCATGGGAATCCAGCAGAGGTACCTGTCCGCTTGGAGGCAGAACGATCCCATCCAAAAGATGAATCACACAGATCCATTTCTGCTGCAGAAAATCAAAACGCTGTATAGGCGTTTCCGTGGCCGCAATGACCCGCACAGACCGGGTTCTGTCATTGAATGTGCCGGGTTTTGCAGATATTTTTCGGATGTAAAGAGTCTGATCTTCCATTCTTTGTCCATGTCCGTATTGCGTAAAGAAAGAAGTATAATACACTTATATGGCAAATCAGACAACAGGGAAATGATGATTTTGGAAATGGGAAGGCAATGACCAAATAATTCCTTCTTTCAAATCTGAAGCTGCTTGCTGAACCAAGTCGAATCTGCTGCAAATCATCAGCATCAGAATTTATGTCAGAGAGGAATCCGAATCATTTTCCGTTTTCCATTCTGAAATATTGCGTTTTTCCGTGTCAAAATCAATGCCCATGAGGATGATTTTTTTTCCGTTCTGTCTGTACGGTGCTGCATATCCGTTCTCCCGGATTTGCTTAACTGCCGCATCAGCGTTCTGACCGCACTTGAATTCAATGATGTAAATTTTGTCGGGAAATGTGATCAGCAGATCAATCCGGCCTTTGCAGGTCAGTATTTCGCTGCGGGCATCCAAACCGGATGCGCTGACCATGAGGTAGAATACGGTGTGAAAATAGGCTTCATCCCGTCTGTTTTCCAGCGTATAGGGAATGGACGCATAAATCGCGGTCATGGTTTCAATGAAGGATTTGAAATCCTCCAGACTCAGATATTTGGAAAGCAGGACAAAGCGGGACCCGTCACGCAGTCCCCGTGTGCAGGAATGAAACAGGATTTCCAGAAATGCGGTCTTGACCTCCTGATTGGGATAGTCAAAGGTGTACAGTCTGCCTTCTATATCCTTTATGGTCACATAACCGGTCTGAAAGAGCAGGGCTTCGGGCTGAAGATTTTCAATCTCATAAACACTGAACAGAACCTCGGTGGCCTGCATGTTTTCAATGGATGGCAGATACCAGTTGTTTTCACTTAAAAGATTTACCAGAAAGGTCGGAGTTCCGCTCTCAAACCAGTAGTTTTTGAACGCCATTTCATCCAGAGCCTTCAGCACGGAAAAGGGATTGTACACCCGTACATCCTTTTCGGAAAAACGGTATCCGTTGTAACGTGCTTTCAGATTTTCAATAATATGTTCCCGTGTATTTTGGCATTCTTCGGCAAAACGGTCAATATGTTCCGCAAAGCGGGTTTCCAGTTCTTTTTGTGTGTATCCCAGCATTTCTGCATAATGCCGGTTCATGGTCAGGTCGGTCAGATTGTTGAGTTCTGAAAAAATGGAAACACGGGAGAATTTGGACACACCCGTAAAAAACACAAATCGCAGGCAAGGGGATACTGTTGTTCCCTTCAGCACACCAAAGAAGGATTTCATGATGTCCCTGTTCTTTTTGGCAATGTCAAGGGATTGTGTGCCTTTTCCCAGATGATCAATGATGGGTTTGTCACATTCATCAATCAGAATGACAACCGGGGAGCCTAACTGATTTTCAAGTGCCAGAATCAGTTCCTGAAACTGTGTTTCCGGAAAATCCGTGTGAAGGGAAACACCATACTGCTGTGCAGTCTGTTTCAGACTCAGGGACAGTGTCTGCCTGAACATTTCAGGACTGTTATGCGGAATTTCATTGAAATCAATGACAATCACCGGATACGGTTTCCATTCCCAGTCTGTGTTCTCTGCAATCCACAGGCCCTCAAACAATTCTTTTCTTCCCTGAAACAGGCATTTCAGGGTGGAAACGGTCAGGGATTTGCCGAACCTGCGCGGGCGGGACAGGAAATAGAACATGCCCCGGTCAATCATCTGAAAAATATGGCGGGTTTTGTCCACATACAGATCATTGTTTTCCCTGATGCTTTCAAATGAGGATTTGCCAACAGGTAATCTTTGCAGTTCTTTCATAATAGGCTCCTTTCTGTTTCGGAATGCGGAACGCTGCATACGGAGTCATGAAGATTCAGCCTTAACTGTGAATCAGACAGATGGTTCCTATTCGTTGTCCATGTCCAGATATGACAGAAAACTATGATGCGAATTAAGAGATTCTGATAAGATTTGACAACTTTTATGATACAGGAAGACCCCAAATCAGGCAACAGGGAAATGATGATTCCGGGAAATGGAATGAATTTAATGAGGGGAGGGACTACGGCTATTTCCGAAAATGAATATGCCGGTTTTATTCCCACATGTCTTTTTTTCCTCCGTCATAGGGTTTTGCAAGTCCGTTTTTGATGAGAATATTTCCCACATTTCTGTCATCTGCATACACTTCGGCAAGCAGCCGGAAAAATAGTATTTTCCTCAACTTTTCTCCTTTATGCATGGCTGTGCAAAAAACCGCCTGCGCTTAATTTTTGCACTCCTCTGTCCGGTCTGCAGAGGACAGAAGTTGATAAAAGAACTATATTTCACCTGACCGGAGCCAGTTTCCCCACCTTTTTTTCCACTGCGGAAAGAATCTTTCCGGAACGCATGAGCCGGGTCATGGTTTCCATGTCTTTTGCCAGCACCCGATCTGTTTGCAGATGGGGAATTTCCGAGCGGATGACTTCATAAGCTGCAAAGGTTCCCTGTCCCGGTTTCAGATTGGTGAACAAATCCAATGCCTGCGCCGCGCAGAGAAATTCTGTGGCAATCACATGTTCTGCATTGCGCAGGATTTCCCGGCATTTGCGCGCGGCAATGGTTCCCATGGAAACATGATCCTCTTTGTTTGCGGAGGTGGGAATGGAATCCACGCACGCGGGATGAGCAAGAATCTTGTTTTCTGATACCAGCGCGGCGGCAGTATACTGTGCAATCATAAATCCGGAATTAAGTCCCCCGTCTTCCACCAGAAACGCGGGCAGTCCGCTGAGCATGGGATTGACCAGCCTTTCGGTTCTGCGTTCTGAAATACTGGCCAGTTCCGCAAGTGCCATTGCCATGAAATCTGCGGCTATGGACACAGGCTGCCCGTGAAAATTGCCCCCGCTGAGATATTCTTCTGTATCAGAAAAAATCATGGGATTGCCTGTGCAGGAATTCATTTCGGTTTCCATTGCATTCGCAGCATAGCAGATGGCATCCTGGCTCGCGCCGTGAACCTGCGGGGAGCAGCGCAGCGTGTAAGCATCCTGAATCCGGCAGCAGTCTTTGTGGGAAGAAACGATTTCGCTGTTTTTTGTGATACGCAGCATATTATCCGCTGAGTTTATCTGCCCCGGATGGGGCCGCAACTGATGAATTCTCGGATCAAATTCCGTGCGGCTGCCCATCAGCACTTCCAGACTCATGGCTGCGGCAATATCTGCCAGTCTGCACAGATGCAGCGCGTCAAACGCGGTCAGAGCCCCAATAGCGGTCATCACCTGTGTGCCGTTGATCAGGGAAAGTCCTTCTCCGGCAAGAAGTTCCACCGGTTTCAGACCGCATTTTTTCAAAGCCTCTGCGCCGGACATCCGCTGTCCCTGCCAAAATGCCTCACCCATGCCAATCAGCACCAGGCACATATGCGCCAAAGGACAGAGATCACCGCTTGCACCCACCGAGCCTTTTTCCGGAATCACGGGAACAATATCCCGGTTGAGCATTTCCGCCAGAAAACGCACCGTTTCAGGCCGGATGGCTGAATATCCCAATGCCAGATCCTGAATGCGGAGCGTCATCACCGCGCGCACGGTTTCCTCATCCAGCGGATTTCCCACGCCCGCGGCATGGCTCATCAGCAGGTTTTTCTGCAGCGTGCAGGTATCCTCAGCGGAAATGGAAACATCACTCAGCGCACCAAAACCGGTGGTGATGCCGTAAATGCGTTTTTCCTCTGCAATCCATTTTTCAATGAGAGTCCGCACAGCAGCCATCTTTTTTTCCGCACGCGGGGAAACGCGGACAGTGGCTCCATGCCGGGCAATTTCTGCCAGATTTTTCAGTGTGAGCATTTTTGTGCCAATGGTGACGGTTTTCATGTTTTCCTCAATGCTTATAAAAAGGTTCCGCATCCAATCTGCTGTCTGCCCTGAATCTGCAGTTTGCAAAAACCGGATTTTTCCAAAAAATCCGGTTTTTTGTTATGTTCAGTCCATAAAATCAAAATTGACAAAGCACTGATTCGGATTTTGGATTTTTTTGTGCGCTTTCTTCATGCCTTATGATTATCACAGATGACAGAACTGTAACAGTATTTTCTTATACTGTTTTTCACAAACCAATCAAATGCCCGGACTGCCAAACGGAAAGTTTGGCAAACAGCAGCAGAGATCAAAAATTCTGTTGACAGGCAAATTGAATAAGTATATTTCTATATAGAAATATACTGGCTCAGGCTGCCAACTATGAAAAGTTCAATAATATCAGACATCGGATTTCTTGCGAAAATATCAACAGGTTTTTATAACCGTTTATATGATATTTATAGATGGCAACTTTAGTTATAAAAACAGACAACGAGTACTCTGTCAACTTTGATTTTGTGCGTTCAGCGATACAGAAAAACCGGATTTTTTGGAAAAATCCGGTTTTTTGAAATCACAGATTCAGAAATGACAGAGCACGAGGTTTAATATGGAATTTTATAAACCTGAAATCAGGCGTATTCTGCTGGCAACGGATCTTTCCGAAACTGCCGATCGTGCTTTCGGATATGCGGCAGCAATGGCTGATGCCCATGAGGCAGGTATTGCCATTCTGCTTGTGCTGGAAAAACTGCCGCCTGAGAGCGAATGGATGGCGGTTCTTCTGCAAGAGGCTGAAAGTATGGATGATTTGGAGAAAAAAAGCGAATCTGAAATCCTTCAGCGGGTCAAATCTTATATTGAACACTACTGCACCGAATTCAACGGTCGGTTTCCGGCCTGCCGTCTCATGGTGGAAGCCGTGACAGTGGAAAGAGGTGATCCTGCAAAACGTATTTTGCACCATGCCCATACCGGAGGATATGATTTGCTGGTCATGGGCAGCCGGGGACAGGGCCTGATCCGGGAAATCCTTATGGGCAGCACTTCCCAAAGCATTGTCCGGGAATGCCGCATACCGGTTTTCATTGTGCCACCGGATGACAAATAAGAATCTTTTTGATATTCAGGACGCTGAATTTTAAAAAGGAGGAATTGTTTATGCTGCTGAAAAGTTACCGGAAAGAGATTTTCCGGGCCAAATGCAACCCGGAGTTTGAGGCTGTGCATTGTCATGCCCATCTGGATCAGGATGTGGGTGAAGTGATCCCCTATCTGAATGCAGAACTGGGGGGATTTCAGTTTACCAGAGATCCGCTTTCCGTGACATTCAAAAACCGGGGACGGCTGATAACCATCCATCCCCGCAAAATTGCCGTCAATGCACTGAAAGATGAGGAAGAAACCGACAAGATTCTGAACTGGCTGAAAAATCAGATCAATGATGTGTGGGAACGCAGAGCAGAGATTGAACCTTCTTTTGAACCTGCGCCCCGTCCCCTGGTGTTTGAAATTCTGAAATGTCTGCCCAAAACCAACTGCAGAAAATGCGATCTGCCCACCTGCATGGTCTTTGCCGCGCAGATGGCAGAAGGTGTGAAAGGGATTGAAGACTGTCCGCCTTTGGAAGGGGAAAATCTGGAGAAATTGAAAAGTTACATGGCAAACTTCAATCTGGACTGGTGATATATGAATATTTGTTTTCGTTACGGGGCTCTGCCCCAATGCCATTAAGTTAAGGAAAGCCCTGAAAGGGCGGATTGATACAGCCCAGGCCAACGGCCTGGGAATACAGGATAAAAAATAAAATAAGCCCTGAAAGGGCGCATTATATACCGGTAACATTCCGGAATCATTTTTTAATGTGCCCTTTCAGGGCTTGGGGATTATATTTTGGATATATTCCCAGGGCGTTGCCCTGGGCTTTACTATAACGCCCTTTCAGGGCTTTCCTTAAGTCAACAGCATTGTTACAAACGGAGGATTAAATGACGGCACAGGGAGAAGAAAAATGACAGAAGATAAAAAAGATGCCAAAGGGCTTGGATTTTTTGAGAAATACCTTTATATCTGGGTGATTCTGTGCATATTTGCCGGAATCATCATCGGCAAGATCGCGCCCGGACTGGCAAAATATCTGGACAGAATGGCGATTTATGTGAATGATGCGCCGGTTGTTTCCATTCCCATTGCCATCTGCCTGTTTTTCATGATGTATCCCATCATGGTCAAGATTGATTTTGCACAGGTCATGGCAGCCGGAAAGAATTTCAGACCGGTTGCGCTGACTCTGTTTGTGAACTGGGCCATCAAACCCTTTACCATGTACGGCATTTCCATACTGTTTCTGGGAACCCTGTTTTACAATCTCATCGGAGCGGATGCTGTGGATTATGTCAAAATGCCGCTGGGACTGAATCTGGAGGTCGGCGCAGCGCACGGTGTGGGAACTGTGGTCATGCACGAAGGCGTGAAAATGATGCAGATTCCCCTGTGGAGGAGTTATCTGGCCGGGTGCATTCTGCTGGGCATTGCACCCTGCACCGCGATGGTTCTGGTATGGGGATTTCTTGCCAAAGGCAATGACGGACACACCCTGATTATGGTGGCTGTCAATTCCCTGACCATGCTGTTTCTGTATGGTCCTCTGGGCGGATTTCTGCTGGGTGTGGGCAAACTGCCGGTCCCCTGGCAGGCACTTCTTCTTTCCATTGGCATTTATGTTGCTCTTCCGCTCGCGGCAGGATACATTTCAAGAAAAGCCATTATCAATGCAAAGGGACTGGAATGGTTCAATCAGAAATTTCTTCACATTCTGACACCCATCACCATTACAGCCCTTCTTGTTACACTGGTTCTGCTTTTTTCCTTCAAAGGGGAAACCATTGTATCCAATCCCCTGAACATTCTGTGGATTGCCATTCCCCTGTTTTTGCAGACTGTGCTGATTTTCGGTCTCGGATACTGGCTTTCAAGACTGTTCAGATTTACATATGAGGATGCAGCGCCTTCTGCCATGATTGGCGCATCCAATCATTTTGAGGTCGCGATTGCCACCTCCACCATGCTGTTCGGTCTGTCATCCGGCGCATCTCTGGCAACCGTTGTGGGCGTGCTGATTGAAGTGCCGGTTATGCTCATGCTGGTGAAAATCTGCCTGAACACACAGCACTGGTTCAGAGATTTCCTCAAAGGCATGAGCCTGCCGGAAGCCCTGTCCGTAATGATGATGGATATACAGAATCTGCGCGGGGAAATTGGGGAAATCCGGGCTGAACTGAAACAGATTCAGAGGAAATGATCCATGCGCATTGCTCATGCGGAAAGAAGTGGAAATCTTCATGAATACAAGGAAGATGTTCAATATAAGTGACTGATGTTGCGAACTCCCGTCATATCAGCAAAAGCCGGTATCACGGGAGAAAATTCTGTTGACAGACAATTTGAATCTATATATTCTTATATGGAAATATAACAGGGAGAATATGAAAGAGTTTATCAAGGTTATGAAAGCCCTTTCGGATCCGGGCAGGGTGAAAATTGTCAAAATGCTTCAGCACAGAACCATGTGCGTGTGTGAACTGCAGG
>CAZDIU010000146.1:0-12654 GCA_964505535.1 uncultured Desulfobacterales bacterium
GCTGAACATACAGGATATTTTATGGTTTTAATTAAATTTGGGGAAAACTTTAAGTGATCCATCTGCAGTTCATCATAAAAATATTTCCGTCCCTTGCCCATTTCATGATCATAGTAGAGCAGACTCAGGGAAATATCCGTATGCTCATCCGGATTGTAAGTGAATTTGCCAAACCCTTTGCCAACATCCCTGTATCTTTTGATTGTATAATCCTCCTGTTCGTCCGGATCCACCATATAGAATCCGTTGCTGTCCTCATATCCGCCGGACAGAAGAAAGCCGAATTTGGACATTTTTTGGGAATAAAGTGCGCTGCCTCCATAGGTATCTCCGGAACCGGCAAATGCCCTGACACCGGCATCCCGTTTTTCAGCCGGTTTTTTTGTAATGATATTGACCACTCCGCCCAGTCCGTCAGAACCGTACAGAGCCGAGGAAGGTCCCCGTACAATTTCAATTCTTTCAATGCTTTCCCGCGGAACAATTCCCCATGCCACCCAGGCAATGGAATTGTTGAAATTGTCATTGAGCGGCACACCGTCGAGCATCATCAGAATGCGGTTGCGCCCCACCCCGCGCATACTCATGTGGCTGGATACACCGCCGGTCTGATTGCCGTAATGGCTGTGGTTTTCAATGCCGGCGGAGTAGCGGAGAATATCCTCAATGCGCTCAAAAGGTGACTCAGTGATTTCCTCTTTGCTGATAACCGTGACACTCTGGGAGGTGTCAAACACAGGTACTTCGCTCCGGGTGGCTGATACCACAACATCCTCCATGCGGTAGCCTTCTTTTGGTGTCTCTTCTGCTTTGCACAGGACTGGAAACATCATAAGCATGGCCGCAATTGCTCCCGCCATCTGTTTTCTTCCTTTCTTCATTCTCTGTCTCTCTCCTTTACGTTGTATTGATTCAAACAGTCTTTCTGTGACAAGAGATGTCAGTATCTCCGTTTTCATGGATTCTGCAAGAACCGGAAAAAATTATTTTCCTTTATTTTAAGATTATTATTGGTGCAGACAAATTTTCTGCCTGCACCGTTTTCATCAGTTTTTAAACGTAAGAGTTGCTTTCAGGGAGTATTCATCTGCTTTGTTCTTATCCTCATAGGGATAGGAATGATCCGCCTTAATCAGCCAAAAACCTTTCTCAAGCATCCTGATTTTTGCAATCCCCTCTTTGTCTGTTGCCGTGGCATATGCAAAAGTGTCCGGCATATCGGAAAACCCTTCATAGGTGGCAAATACCATTCCGCTCCAGGGTTTTCCGTCCAATGTAACCTTTACAGGCAGAAAATCACCTTTTTCAAGTTTCAGCGGATTTTCCAGAGGAACCACCTGAAAACGGTCGCCGGTATCTTTGCTTTGGAACTCTTTTTCAAAATTTCCTGCATTTACAACAGACTTTGAAACGGTTTCACTCCATCTGGAATACAGAACACTTTCCAGCTCACTTTTGGGCTTGGCTTTGTATCCTGTTGTTGTTTTGCTTGAAAAACTCTTCTGGGTCAGCACTATGGTATAGGCTCCCTGCTTTTCCATTTTGACCTTTACAGGTTTGTTTCCTGTTTCCTCTTCCGGTATAAGAGAAATGCTGTTTTTCTGTCCCTGGGGATCAATAATCTCCAGTTTTGTATATTCATATGCTTCCTTTCTCAACTGACCATCACCGGGAAATTTATGCCCCCACCCGATACTGACGGTAATTTCATCATTCAAAGCCGGATGATAATTGTCTGCCGTAACCCAGGCATAATGGGCGGCAGCCGGATTCAGGCAGATCAGAAATGAAAAACACACCAGCAAAGCTGTAAAACTGAACTTCTTCATTGATTTTCTCCTAGTTGATTGTAAAAAGTTTAAAATTAAAACGGAAATAAACCTGAAACTGCTGATCTGTGATGAAACATCACAGAAATACTAATAAGTACCCAACCGAAAGTTTTCAGGTATAAAAAAACCGGATTTTTCCGGAAAAATCCGGTTTTTCTGAAAACTTTACACCCGAAAATTTATGTTGCCTTACTTAAAAATCATCTGTCACCATCATTGTTTTCCTCCTTTCATGCTGTCAGAATGTCATATCCAGTTTGAGCGCAAACGATCTGCCTGTGCGGAAATTTCCCTCATCTCCTTTGTCTGAGTCAAAAATATTGTCCGCTTCAAAAGACAGTTTTGCAGCTTTTCCCAACTGCTTGTAAATTTTGGCATCCACCACTGTATGATCGTCAAGCTGTGAAGTGTTGGCCGTATTGGTGTACTGTTTTGAATACGCGGACAGAGTCGCACTCATTCCCACTCCATAACTGCTCAAATCATAAGCCGGTGTCAGACTGAACTGGTGTTCAGGCGTGTAGGTCAGATTTTTTCCGTTTTCTTTGTTTTCCGAGTCCGTGTACGTATAGGATAGGGACAGGGAAAAATTTTCACCCAGCCAGGCTTTTGAGAGAATTTCCAGTCCTTGTATCATAGCCTTGTTGACATTCCGGTAAATCTGAAGAGGCAGTCCGTTGTAAAGTGTGCCTGTATCTTCAACAATCACCATATCATCCACATCATTTCGGAAACACCCGAGACTGAACATAAAACGCTTGTCCAGCAGCCACTGTTCCACACCAGCGGAATAAGCAATGGCAGTTTCCGGTTTCAGATCAGGATTGGACTGATTGTAATAGTTGCCGTGCTTGTACGGTGCATCATAGTAAAGCTGACGGATTGTGGGAGATTTGAATGCTCTGCCTACAGAAAAACGCAGAGTTGTGGCATCAAAGACCTGATACATGGCACTGAATTTGGGATTGAACTCGCTTCCAAATGTGGAATGATCATCATAACGGATTCCCGGAACAAGGCTTATTTTCCCATCCCAAAGCATGATTTCATCCTGAAGATACACACTGAAAACATCCACATCTTCATCAACGCTGACCATGCTGCCATCCTGATTCTCAATCCTGAAATCAATGGCCTGACGCTGAAATTCCGCACCCGAAGTAAGAGCATGCATCTGACTGAAATACCATGTATATTGTACTTCCATCTGATGATAGGCAATGTCTCCGTATTTATAACCGTGGGTTTTGTTGATAAAGCCGTGTTTGAAATCCCAGTTATAGGTGTACCCTTTGATGGAGAGAAAATGCTCGTCTCCTGGCCGCCACTCCATTCCGGCTGAAAAGCGGCTGCTTTCCTCTTCTCTGTCATCCTTTTTTTCATAATCACTCACTTCAATCTTGGAAAAAAGATTGATGCGGTCAGCAGGCTGGGCATCCAGTTTTGCCATAAAAGAGTGCCGATTGGAGTCAATGCGTGTCTGACCGCTGTCCTGTGCATTTTCATAATTGTACTGCAGGAGATAGCCCATTTTTTCATAAGGACGATCCCCAAACCAGGTATAAACCTGAGACTGATGCCGGTCTGCATCCGAAGGTTCCTGAACAGCCCCGTTCACTGTGCGTTCCTTAACCTTGTACCAGCCATAGGCTGCACCTGCGCCACCTGTCTGCTTTTTGGGTGTCTTTCGGGTGATGATGTTGATGACACCGGCCATGGCATCACTGCCGTAAAGGGCTGATCCCGGTCCTTTCACCACTTCAATCCGTTCAATCATTTCCACAGGTATCTGATTAATGCCAATGCCGTATTCTCCCATGCCCCCGCTCTGTCCGCACCCCATGCTCCGCTGTCCGTCAATCAGAATCAGGGCATAGCCGTCATTGAAACTCAGTCCGCGCATTTTGGCATTCCATGTGTAAGTGCCAAAGGTGTCATCATGCACGGATGCAGATACACCCGGAATGCTTTTCAGCACATCCATGACATTCTGTGCATTGGATCTGCTGATCTCTTCCCGATCCACCAGCACTGTTTCCACCGGTGTGTCCTTGAGTGTGTGCGGGGTTTTGGTGCCGGTGACAACAATCTGTTCCAGATGATGTACGGGCAGTGTGGATTCCTCTTCCTTTGACTGCACATCAGTTTCTGTTTCTGCTGTCACATCACAGCAGAACATTGCGGCAGACAATATGCCCAAAAATAATCCGCGACACAATATTCTGCCTGCATTCCATCTTACATCCATTTTCATTGTGCTTCTGTTCTCCTTTTTTGATTGTTTATCAGATGCAGAACTGTAATGTAAGTACCCAACCGAAAGTTTTCAGGTATAAAAAAAACCGGATTTTTCCGGAAAAATCCGGTTTTTCTGAAAACTTTACACCCGAAAATTTATGGTTGCCTACTTATATCGTGAAATACAATTGACAGATTTGCAAGCTAATCCCAATTCATACCAAAAGCCAAAATGAACCAATTTCAGTTTCTGCACAGGATATTGCTTACGGTTTTGCTCCGTCTTTAATCCATGCTGTGCCTTTCTGTTTTCAAAAATATTTTTTTCAACAAATTTTCTTATTTTTCAAATTGTTGGCATGAAAAAAGCACAATTCCCTGTCCCGAAAAAAAAGCCGGGAAGACCTCACGGGAATACCTTCTGCACTCCCTGAAACCTTCCCGGCTTCATTGTGGTATGCGGTTCATACATGAATCGGATTCCGTGAGGAAATGTCATTGTGCCAATCTGAGGATTTGAAAAAAATCAGATTCCTCAGATCAGACATTCTCCTGAAATCCGCGGCTGCATTGCTGTGCTGCCCATCCCATGCTATTTGTGGGAATGTTCATGGGGGCTTTTGCCATGATTCGGATGTTCATGATCATGCGAACCATGATCTCCTGTATGATCATGGCTGTGCTCATCTGCCTTCCCTTTGTGGGAATGCGGATGACTGTGTTCATGGGCATGGCTATGTGCGTGCAGATGTTTATGCTCATGCTCGTGTTCTGTGCCATCATGCTTGTGCGGATGCTTATGCTCATGCGCATGATCATGATCGTGTTTATGACTGTGTTTGTGCTCGCCTTCCATTGTTTATCACCTCCTTTCTGTTTGAAACATGAAATTTGACCCACTTTGACACCGCTGTGACTGCTTATAAATTCTCAAAACAAAAAAGGCCATGAAAACCGGGACAATGAACCATCATCCTGGCCTTCGTGGCCTGTTTGAAAATTCTGACAGTGGATCAGATTGCTTGACAATATCATCCCTTTCGGGATTCCGATTTGTTTTTTCCCAATTTTCCTGTAATAATGTCAATCTGTTCAGATTTTTCCGCCCGGAATCAGCGGACAGAACAGCGGATTTGATGCATTGCCAATGTTCTGTCCTGCAACTGTCTTCCATCCAATACCTTCATGGTATTGCAGTCAATGGCGGAAATCCGGAACAGAAAAATTTTTCTGCTTACACAGGAATGCAACAGAAAGTTTTCCGGTATTCAGGAAACCGGATTTTCTGAAAAATCCGGTTTCTCTGAAAGCATTGTGTCAGAAGATTTCTGCTGACCTGCCTATCCGTTTTTCCCCGGTTCAAAAAGTATCCTGTGATCAACCAGATTCATGCCTCTGATTCTTCCCCTGACAGTTTTCTGATCCCCGAAAATCCCCACCAGATGCCAGGTGTCCTCGCCATCCGGCTCCAGAATATCCACGGCTTCCATAATCAGTTCCTCTTTGCCGTCTTTGAGCAGATACGCATTGGCTTCACACATCTTTCAGCACCTCCTTTATTTTTTCCACAGCCTCTCTTACGAGATGGGGCAAAGGTTCTCTGGATGTTCCCACAATCTCCGCCTTTTCCTGAGACAGGGGCAGGAGCACCTTGACGGCATTGCAGGATGTGACAGCTTCGGCCATCCGGGGTGTCATTTCCCCCAGCATGGCATTGGCCCAGGTAATGGCAATGGGCCCCACAATGCAGTCGGCCTCATACACTGTCCGGCAGATGGCGTTTTCTCCGGACGCGCAGCGGTTGGCTCCGGCTTTGAGCATCTGGGAAGCGGCTATGGTGTTTGTTCCCAGTGCCGTGAGTTCAGCATATGAACCAAATGCCTCTTTGAGATATTTGACCAGCGTTGCCCCGATGCCGCCGCCCTGTCCGTCAATGATGCAGATTCGTTTCAGGGTTCTGCGTCCTGTGTCTGAATTTCCCATCATTGATGCAGACATCCCCGGCAGATTTTTTTCCCATTGAGAGATTCCATTTTTGAGGGCATGGCCGGTTCACCGCAGCAACTGCAGAGTTCAGAAGGTTCAATCTGTGCTTTGGGAGGAAGCCGGATTTCCGCTTCTTTTATATAAAAGAGTTCCTCCATCGGCGTTTCGAGCAGATCACAGGTCCGTTTGTGATGAAGTTCCTGAAAACGTTCCAGTTCAGCCGGTTCTGCATTGCCATGCCGGATTTTCTGAATCAGCGCACTGTGCTCCGGATCCGGCTGAAAGGCGCCGGCACGGATGGACACCCGAACGCCCCTGCCGGAATTTCTGCTTAAAAGCGTCAATGCCATCTTGCCGTAATCTTTGAAAATGAAATTGCCTTTGCCAAAGGTGCAGCCGGTCAGCACCTGCACGGCATCCGCAGAGCAGGCATCGGTTTCCACAATGGCCACAATCTCCTCATCTTCGGATCGCTTTTCCCTCAGCCATTCCATTCCGGCCTTTGCCGCGCGAAAGCCCATGGCAAGGCCGGGACAGACATGGCCGTGAAAAGCCTCGCAACGTTTGAATTCCTCACTGCTGAGAATCTCTTTTGCATTCATATTTTGTTCTCCTTGAATGATGTTATGCCATTCCTGCCAAAATTCGGCAGCGTGCTGTGTTTTCCGTCATTCCGGCAAAAACCGGAATCCCGGTAATTTTGACAGGCAGATCAGCATAACTTTTCGGATATGGTGTTTTCAGAAAAACCGGATTTCTCCGAAAAAATCCGGTTTTATTTGAATATCCGGAAACTTTGAGCCGAGTATTTATATGAAATCTGAAAAACAATTGTCCGTTAAATCTTCGTGAAACTTTGTGCCGTGCGTCTTTGTGGCAGAAAAACGCGGGGTTCAATGGCCATCAGCCGGATCCTCCGGGTTTGGTGGAGGTTTTTGCCATCTGAACACAGGCACGGTCAGTTTCCTGTGATCTTTCAATATGGTGCAGCAGATTGTTTTTGAGCCTGAGCAGATCAGAATCTTTGCTTCCCGGCGCAAAGTGTTTCAGTGCCTCCAGTGCTTTTTCAGGCTGTCCGGTCTGCTGCAGGGCAATGACCAGATTCTGCAGCATCCGGGAATCAAATCTGTTTTGCAGACTTTTTTCATACAGAGGCGCAGCTTTTGCCGGAATGCCCACCTGCATGTGCAAATCCGCGAGCAGACTTGCCTCCTGCCCGGACAGGGGTTCCAGATAACTGTAAACGGTCAAAGCCACCAGCGCGGATTTGTGTTGGCTGTCCTGCAGATGCACATGTGCCAGAGCTTTCCACCATCTGGAACAGGTGGGACTCTGCCGCGTCAGAAATTCAGCATAATTGCAGGCCTCTTTCCGCATACCAAGCTGCATGTACTGATGAAGCAGAATCTCCTGCCACTGAACCTGCTTTTCACCGCTGTACTGTTCGGCCAGCACACGGATATGGGGCAGGGCCTGTTTCTGACGGTTTGCGGTGAGCATCGCATGAACAAGATTTTCCCGCCATTCGGTCCGCACCTTTCCAGGATGGTTTTTGAAAAGCCTTTCAAACGCGGCAATGCCCGGATCCGGCTGTTTTGCCATAAGGTAAGCCGCAGCACTGTAATAAAGATGTTCCGGATTTTTGTCTGAACTGCTGTCATAGGCTTTTGCGAAAGCCTGACCGGAACGGGAACAGTCACCGAGTTCGTAACAGGCTTTGGCAAGATTCAGCCACGCGGAAACATGATTGGGGGCTTTTTTCACTGTCTGCTCAAATGCCTCTGCTGCCTGTTTCCACCTGTTTTTCATCAGGTGACAGCAGCCTGAGGCAAAAAAAACCTCCGGATGACGCCAGCCTTCAGGATCAGGAGCCGCGGCCGAGAGTCCTGCTCCTTTGGCCTGAAATGCCCTGAGAATTTCAAGGGCCTGATCATAAGAGTGCGTGTTCATCAGTTTGCCTGCCTCAGACAGGGCAATCCTTGCGGGCAGGGGAATGTCACTGCGTTTCTGCGCGGCTGCCGGGCTTTGCCGGGGGAAAACCGCAGTCAGCGCAAAAAGAACGGCAAAAAGAAACAGGTTTGTCTTTGTTCTGTCCATGATGAGCACCTCTCTTTTTTTTCGGACTTATTCCAGTTCAAACCGCACCGTTGTTTCCACCCGGGTGCTGACCGCCGCGCCTCCCACCTTTCCCGGCTGAAAACGCCAGCCGGAAACACAGCGGACCACACTTTGATCAAAAATGCCTGAAGGTTTGCTTTCCAACACTTTGATGCTGCCCACACTGCCGTCTTTGCTGACCACAAAACGGACACGCACCCATCCCTCAATTCCCCTGCGCTTGGCTGACATGGGATAGACCGGCGGAACACGGGCCAGCACGGTCAGCGGGGCATCCAGATCGCCTTCGGAAAAGGTCTGCTCCGGAACACTGACAGGCAAACTTTCTTCCACTGCAAGTGCTTTGGCATCACTTGTGTCAAACAGCATTGGCGGAACCACCGGGGGCGGCAGTTCCAGAGTGTCCGGCCCGGCAGGCAGATGCGGATTGATGGCAAAGGGCAAAGCCAGTTTTGTCTGCACAGGCTGCCGGATGGAGGGTCTGGGCCTGGGCTGCTGAATTTTCACCGGTTTCTCAGGCTGAGGTTCAGGCGGTTTTTCGGTTTCCCGTTTGACCGGGCTTTCCGGCTGTCTGATGCGAATCACATTGATGGCTGAAACAATCTGCTCAAAATCCGGTTTTTCTCTGACCGGATGCTGCAGATGGGGCATAAGGGCAAAAAGCACAATGTTGAGCCCCAGGGCGCCGGCTGCTGCCCAAAGCCAGGTCAGCCAACTGCGGCGGATCATGGTCTCAAAATAAGGGGATTTTTCCAATGAATCTCTCATCGTTCTATTTTCTCTGCGCGTATTGCTCCAATGCCGTTTCCTTAAGAAAATTAAGGAGTGCCGAACTGAAAAAGTTTGGCAAAAAAACATCACCGCCCAAACTTTCCGTTCGGGACTCCTGAACCCGGACTCAGGGGGCATGGGGCAGTTTTGCGGCCAGGGAAACATTCTGTGCTCCGGCCATGCGGCATCCGTCCATGACCTGAATTGCTGTTCCGGTGCTGCTGTTTTTGTCCGCCACCACCACCACTGCCCCTTCGGGATTTTCAGCCAAAGCCCGTTCCACATTGGCCCGCACTGCCCGCACATCCACTTCGCGATGCTCAATATAAATGCGATTGGCCGCATCAATGCCAATGAGAATGGTGGCTTTTTCTTTGACCGCAGCCGTAGATGCGGTGGGACGGCTGACATCAATGCCGGTTTCTTTGACAAAGCTGGTGGTCACCAGAAAAAAGATGAGCAGAATGAACACCATGTCTATCAGCGGTGTGATATTCAGTTCTGCAACGGTCCGGCTGCTGCGCCGGGTTCCGGTGATGTTGATCATAATGCCTCCTGATACTGTCTGTTTTTCGGATTTTGAAAAACTGTCCGCGTTCTGCGGTTCACAACTGCCTTCGCAGATACAGCCCGGCTGCGGCAATCCGTTTTCTGAGGTTGCCTGCCCTGCGATCCAGAAAACCTTTCATGTACAGCCCCGGAATGGCCACCAGCAGACCGGTCTGGGTGGTAATCAGGGCTTCGGAAATGCCGTCAGCCATGGCTCTGGCATTGCCTGTTCCAAACACGGCCAGCACATCAAAGGTGGCAATCATTCCGGTCACGGTTCCCAGCAGCCCCAGCAGCGGCGTCATGGCAGCCAGCACGCCGATTACAGACAGATAATCGCCCAGGGAGCGGTTGATGCGCATCACGGTTTCATCCAGAATAAAGCGATCCAGTTCCGGGTTTCCGGTCCGGGCCTGCAGAAAACAGGCCACCAGCAGGGAAATGGCTCCGCCATACTGCTTCGGATCCGGCATCCGGCCGGTATGCACATGATCGCGGGCGGTCTGAAAATTCATGTTTTTCCGGTAAAGTCGCCGGAAGAAAATCACCCGATCCAGAATCAGAAACCACATCAGCACACTGGAAGCCGCGAGCGGAAGCATGACAATGCCGCCGGTCTGCAGATAGACTTCAAGTTCCAGATAAGCGGTGCGGAAAATTTCAATCAACTGCTGCATCACGGTTCTTGTGTATGATGTTGACCAGGGCAATGGCCTTTTCCTCCATCTGGCCGATGCGTTTGTCCACTTCCCGGTTGAGCAGGGTGTGGGCCAGCATGAGGGGAATGGCAACGGACAGTCCCAGCATGGTGGTCACCAGGGCTTCGGAAATTCCGCCGGACATCATGCGCGGATCCCCGGTTCCGTGCAGGGTGATGACATGAAAGGTGTCAATCATGCCGGTTACGGTTCCCAGCAGTCCCAAAAGCGGTGCAATGGCCGCAAGCATACCCAGCGTTGACAGAAAACGCTCCATGTCCGGCACCTCTTTCAGAATGGCTTCCTGCAGCGCATTTTCCATGTGTTCCCGCTGCATATGACTGCATTCCAGCCCCGCGGCCAGAACCCGTGCCACCGGTTTGCCCCCAAGTTCCGCGCAGGTTTTTTTGCACTGCTGCCAGTTCCCGTCCGCAGACAGGGACTGTATGCGGAACGTCAGGCTGTCAGCATCTGTTCTTCTGCGCAGCAGAAAAATGATCCGCTCCAGGACAATCAGGAACCCCAGGGCAAAAACCGCCAGGATCGGCCACACCAGAAAGCCGCCTTTGGGAATCTGCTCCCACAGGCTCAGTTCATGGGTCATGCGGCTCAGCGCTCCTCCGCGGGTGATGTCCACAGGCACGGCCTCACTTTCCCCCTTCATGTAAGCGGACAGTTCTTTCTGCATACGGCCTGAAGGCAGGCGGGACAGGGCAAAGAGTTTCCTGCCTGCGGGAGAATAATTCAGAAAACCGGTTTCCTCTCCGCTGCGATAGGCTGCGGTAAAATTGCCCAGCACAAGAATATCCGCTTCGGTGCTGCTTCCTGCCCGATCAATGATGGTGCCGCGTGCAAGGCGCACCTCTCCGGCACTGCGGATCTGATCCCATACTGTGCCGATCATCCGGTTGACATCCTCCATGCCCGGAAAATGGGACTGTCCGGCAATGTCCTGCAGAAAATCTGTTTTTGTGCCGGTCAGGGCAGTCTGGAGGCTGCGCTCCGCCAGGGTGTCAATATCTTTGGCATTGACCCGGATTACGCCCACCAGTTCCCGCACCACACTGTCTGTGGCACTCAGCTTTTCAGACAGGTCAGCCTCCTGTTTTTCAAGTGCGGTGTCCTCTGCTTCAAGGGCTTCAATTTCACTCTCAAGTGTTTTGACCTTTTCCTCCATTTTCTGCACGGCCTGCTCCAGAGCCAGACGGTCTTTGAGAATGCGCTCTCTGCTGCGGGCTGCCTCCTCACGAGCGGTCTTTTCCTCAGCCGCAGCCTTTTGCAGCAACGCTTCCCTGCTCTGGCGCGCCTGCACCTGCAGTTGCCGCATATCCTGTGCATGGGCAGAAGACAAAGAGAGCAGAGCCGCGAGAAAAAAAGCGGACAGGAATCGAAAGACAGACAAAATTTTCATTGCACCTGCATCCTTCCCAGCGGCAGACTCAGCAGTTCCGCTGATCGCCGCTTTGTGCCGATTTCCATGGCAGCCTGAATGGACTTGTGAAAAGACTGTGGCAGCGGCTGCCAGGCAGATTCGGCCACATTGAAGAAACCGCAGGTTTTCAGATCCAGAGTCTGAAAAAAAAGTCCGATTCTGCCAAGCCGGAAGATATTGACCAGCGTATCCTGATTTTCAAGGGAAATGCTTTGCTGATACACCTCAATGGTATTGCCGTATTCCGCTTCCACCAGAAGGGCTTCCATGACCTTTCGGAATTTTTCACTCACAGCCACATTCGGATCCCCGCGCAGTTCTTCCAGATTTTCCAGCCGCCGTGTGCGTTCCTCTGTCAGAAAGGGCAGATCCGCATCCAGATGCCTGCGCAGTTGCTGTATCTGGGTTTCCATGCAGGGGATGATTTGGGCCTGAATCTGCTCAATGCCGTCCAAAGTTTTCTGCTTGACCCCGACACGCATTTTTGCCGCATCTGTTTTCTCTTTCAGTGCCTGCCTGCGTTCGGCCAACTGTTTTTCCTCCATCTGCAACTGCTCATAACGGGCAATGAGTCTGTCTTTATTGTCACGCCACTGCTCCTCCTGTTTCTGCGTGTCCTGACGGATGCGGATGGATTCTGACACGGGTTCCTTCACCCGGGTGTCAAAACCGCTTTCCTGTGCCCGGCAGGGAAAAGCGATTACCAAAAGCATGGCGCTGATACTCCAAAAAACTGCGCTGGAAAGGTGCATGATTTACTCCTTGCAGGTGCTTGTCTTTTCTGAACAAAAAAAATCCCGGATCGAAAGCAGTTTTCGATCCGGGATATCCCTTTTTTATCCGCAGATAATCCTTATGGCACAATACCGTCCGCGTAATTGCGCCCTGTGTGTTCAGGCAGGTCTTCTGACTTTCGGATCAACCGGCGGCTGCGCCTTCCCAACCTTTTGGGTCAGTGACATATTGCAGCTTTCGTCCCCGATTACAGCCGCGGGCCCGTCCCCGGTTTTCAGGGGGTTCCCTTTTCGGC
>CAZDIU010000147.1:0-12612 GCA_964505535.1 uncultured Desulfobacterales bacterium
CCCCTGGATGCCCTGCGCATGGGCGCAGTGGGTTTTCTCACCAAACCCGTGAGCATGGAGATGCTGGATGAAGTGTTTTGCAGAATTGAAAACATTGTCGCCAGACCAGTCAAAAAACTGCTGGTGGTGGAAGATGATGAAGTGCAGAAAAAGAGCATCATGGAATTTGTCAGCGGCGGTGATGTGGAAGTTGCGGCTGTGAACACCGGCCAGGCAGCTTACGAATACCTGCACAGAGAAACCGTTGACTGCATGATTCTGGATTTGGGACTGGGGGATATGTCCGGATACGATCTGCTGGCAAAAATAAGGAAGAACAAAGAATTTTCCCGCATTCCCGTAATTGTCTACACAGGCCGTGACATTTCCAGGGAAGAGGAATCCCTGCTCCAGAAATACGCGGACAGCATTATTGTCAAAGGGGTGCGCTCTCCGGAACGGCTTTTGGATGAAACAGCCCTTTTTCTCCACCGGATGGCAGCCGCGCTTCCCATAGAAAAATCGAAAATGATTTCCGAAGGACAGGACAGGGAAGATATTTTCAGGGATAAAAAAATCCTGATTGTGGATGATGACATGCGCAATGTTTTTGCCCTGGCCAGTGTGCTGGAGGAAAAGGGAATGCGGATCATGGAGGCCCGAAACGGAAGGGAGAGTCTGGAAAAACTGGATCAGCACACAGACACGGATCTGGTCATCATGGACATCATGATGCCGGAAATGGACGGGTACGAGGCCATTGGCCGGATACGCGAGGACAGCCGCTTTAAAAAACTGCCCATCATCGCTCTTACGGCCAAAGCCATGAAAGGGGACAAGAACAGATGTGTGGAAGCCGGGGCAAACGATTATCTGGCCAAACCTGTGGATACGGACAAACTGCTTTCCCTGCTGCGGGTGTGGCTGTACTGAACCTGAACGGGTTGCCGGATGAATCGGCATGGAAGAAATTCTGCTATGCTTAACCTGACGGCAATGGGCAAAGTTCCCGTAACGGGATGAGTTGCTGTAACGGGATTATTTATTGCGTAGCCTGGGTTTAATACCCCGCTGCTTGCAGCGTTTTCAGAAAAACTGTTTGAATACCCCGCCGCTTGCGGCGGGGATCATTTATTTGTAACAAAATGACAAAAAACATGAACAGTCTGCCGATTCACCGGCAGAAAAAATCGGTTTTCAAAACACAATGAACCCGGAAGATGCAAGAGAGAGTGAACGTATCGAAATCAGCCTGCTGCTGGAGGCCATTTATCTGAAATACGGCTATGATTTCAGGGATTATGCCAGGGCGCACATCAGACGCCGGATCCGGCACAGAATGAATATGGAACATTTTTCCAGTATTTCGGAAATGCAGCACCGGATTCTCTATGATCCGGGGTTTTTCAGCAAAGTGCTGCCGGATTTTTCCATCAATGTCTCAGAAATCTTCCGGGACCCTTCTTTTTATCTGACAGTCAGAAAAGAGGTTGTGCCCCTGCTGCGCACCTGGCCTTTTCTCAAGATATGGCATGCGGGCTGCGCATCCGGTGAAGAAGTCTATTCCATGGCCATCCTGCTGAAAGAGGAAGGTCTGTACAAACGCACCCAGATCTATGCCACGGACTTCAACGAAGCCATTCTTCAGAAAGCACAGAAAGGCATATACCCCATTGATCTCATGAAGGGATATACCTGCAACTATCAGAAAGCCGGGGGAAAAGGCTCTTTTTCTGATTATTATGCGGCAAAGCGCGATGTTGTCATTTTTGAAAATTCTCTCAGGGAAAATATGATTTTTGCGACTCACAACCTTGTGACGGATCAGGTTTTCGGTGAAATGCACATGATTGTCTGCAGGAATGTGCTGATCTATTTCAACCGGGATCTGCAGCGAAGGGTCATCCGTCTTTTTTCTGACAGTCTGGCTCCCGGAGGTTTTTTGTGCCTGGGTTCCAAGGAAACCCTTCTTTTTTCAGGCTGTCAGGGCTGCTTTGATACGGTCTCTGAATCAGAGAAAATCTACAAAAGAAAACACTGTCCGTGAAAGAACAGTGTCCGTCAGCAGAAAATTTTATGAAAAAAGAATCTTATGAAGCTGTTGTTATTGGTGTGTCCGCAGGGGGGATGGAAACTCTCCCCATTCTGCTGGAAGCCCTGCCTGATGATTTTCCGGTTCCCATTCTGATTGTACAGCATGTCAGTCCGCATTCGGCCTGATACCTGTCCCGTTATCTTGACAGTATCTGCCGACTCCAGGTCGTGGAAGCCGGGGAGAAAGAAGAACTCCGGCCCGGAAAGGTCTATCTCGCGCCAGCCAATTACCATCTGCTGGTCGAGGATGACCGGACCCTGTCCCTTTCCGTGGATGAGCGGGTCAATTTTGCCCGGCCATCGGTGGATGTGCTGTTTGAAACAGCCTCGGACGCATTCGGATCCCGATTGGTGGGAATCATCCTGACCGGTGCAAACCGGGATGGCAGCATGGGACTGAAAAAAATCAGACAGAATGGAGGGCTGACCCTTGTGCAGGCTCCGGAAACGGCCTTTGCAGACGGGATGCCCCGCGCGGCCATTGCGGCCTGTGCCGCGGATCATATTCTGCCGCTGGATCAGATCGGCCCTTTTTTGTGCAGGCTCTTCAGGAGAAATGATGGCAAATAAAACAGATATCCTTATTGTGGATGACCGGCCGGAAAATCTTATGGTCATGGAAGCTCTGCTGAAAAACCCGGAACTCAGCATTGTGTGCGCCCGATCCGGCAACGAGGCTTTGGGACTGACCCTGGATCATGATTTTGCACTGATTCTGCTGGATGTGCAGATGCCGGACATGGATGGGTTTGAAACCGCTGAACTGCTGAGAGTTCGGCAGAAAACCCGTCATATTCCCATTATTTTTGTCACAGCCATCAGCAAGGAGCCCCAGCATGTGTTCCGGGGATATGAAAAAGGGGCAGTGGATTATCTGTTCAAACCCATCAGCCCGGAAATCCTCAGGAGCAAGGTCAGGATATTCACAGAAATGTACCGGCAGCGCAAGGTGCTGGAACAGACGATGGAACAGTTGCGGGAAACGGTTTCCAGTCTCCGGATATCCGAGCAGAACGTTCGGGAATCCGAAGAGAAATACCGGCTGCTGGTGGAAAATGCCAATGATGTGATTGTGATTCTTCAAGATGGTTTTATCCGTTTTCACAACCGCAGAACCGAGGAACTGACAGGATATTCGGCTGAGGAACTGGCCCGCATTCCATTTGCGGAACATATCCATCCGGATGATCGGGATACCGTGCTGGAAAGATACCGGCAGCGGATGGAAGGACGCTCTCCCGGCCTGTATATGTTCAGATGCCGGAACCGCTACGGAGACGAAGTCTGGACAGAAGCGGATGCAGCCATGATTGCTTGGAAAGGATCCCCTGCTGTTCTGGCAATCCTCCGGGATATTACCCTGCAGCACAAACTGGAGGGAAAACTGCAGCAGACCCAGAAAATGGAAGCCATCGGAACCCTGGCAGGTGGCATTGCCCATGATTTCAACAATATTCTGGGGGTTATCATGGGGTACACCGAACTGTCCCTGAGGGATATTGGGAATACGGAAATGGTTAAACGCAATCTGGGGCAGGTGCTGACAGCCAGTGAGCGGGCCAGGGAACTGGTCCAGCAGATACTCACCTTCAGCCACAGGAGCGAGCAGGAATTCAAACCTGTGACCCTCAATCCCATTGTGCGGGAGACTCTCAAACTGCTGCGCGCATCCCTGCCAAAAAACATTGAAATCCGTCAGAGGATTCATCCGGAGCATCTGACCGTTCTTTCCTCTCCGACCCAGATTCACCAGGTGCTGATGAATCTTTGCACCAATGCTGCCCATGCCATGAATGAAGAAGGGGGCGTTCTTGAGATTTCTGTTGATCCTTTCCATGCATCCGCAGAAACAGAGTGGGAGGATCATTC
Organism: uncultured Desulfobacterales bacterium; assembly: GCA_964505535.1. GTDB lineage: Bacteria > Desulfobacterota > Desulfobacteria > Desulfobacterales > Desulfococcaceae > JAABRU01. The sequence goes on from CAZDIU010000147.1 coordinate 3,943, forward strand.
CCTGATTCCGGGTGATTATGTGCGCATAACTGTCAGTGATACGGGCTGCGGCATTGATCCCGGCATCATGCACAAGATATTTGATCCCTTTTTCACCACCAAGGAGGTGGGCAAAGGAACCGGCATGGGCCTGGCAGTGGTGCATGGCATTGTGAAAAACCACAAAGGGGCTGTGCATGTGTACAGCGAACCGGGAAAAGGAAGCAGATTTGAGATATTTTTTCCCCAGATTCCGTCCAAGGCTGTTCCGGAAAAAAAAGGAAATATTCAGTTGATTGCAGGAAATGGTCATATCCTGTTTGTGGATGATGAGGAACTGCTGCTGGAAGTGGGAAAACAGATGCTCGAACGGCTGGGATATGTGGTGGAATCCTGCAATGATCCGGTGGAGGCACTGCGGATTTTCCGGAAAAATCCGGCAAAATTCGATCTGATCCTCACTGACATGACCATGCCCCGCATGAGCGGGGATATGCTGGCCAGAGAACTGCTGAAAATCCGGCCTGACATTTCCATCATTCTCTGCACCGGATACAGCGAGCATATGTCTGAGGAAAAAGCAAAAGATATGGGTATCAAATCCCTGCTTATCAAACCGCTGGACATCACCCGGCTGGCACAGGTGATTCACCATGTCATAAAGAATGTAAACAGGGGACACCATCCCTGAATTTCAGAAAACCATCTTTTTCACGCCGCTGAAGATGAGCCAAAAGCCGGTCAGTCCGCAGACAATCCGGGCGGCCGAGCGGATAAGGATAAAACGGGCTGCCATGCCGGAAAAGACAAAGGGCAGGAGATACAGGCTGGTGGCCATGAAAAATACGGCAAAAAAAAGAATGCTGTCCCAGACAGAGGCGGATTCCGCAGCCATGCCCACTGCCATGAGAAAAGGCGGACAGAGATTCATTCCGGTGAAAAACCCCGCTGCAAACAGGGGCCAGCGGGATTCCTGCCATCGCAGAGTGATTCCGCACAAAGTCAGATGAGGAAAATGCGTATGGATGGAATAAATGAGCATGAGCAGCCCCAGGAGAATTTCCCCGGCAGGAAGCAGCACAGTGCTGAAAAGCCTGCCGCCCCGGAAGATTTCACCAATTCCAAAACTTATGACAGCAAAAAGAATATAGGCCAGAAAACGTCCCAGAAAAAACAGCGCAAGCGAAGCTGTGTTTTGCCTCCATCCCTTTTCCGCGCGGGAGAGCAGCAGTCCCATGAGAACGGGCGCGCAGGTTCCCATGCAGAATGCACCTGTGGAAAGTCCCAGCATCAGGGCATTGAGAATCATTTCTCCCCCCCGGTTCTGAAAAAGGCTTCCCACTGCTTTCTGCCTTCCGCACTCAGATCATCCCTTGTCCATGTCCGGGAATAATCCACATTCACCTTTACCGATTCATGGTCCGACACTTTTTTGACAGCCTCTCTGACACTGCTGACCAGACGGCCCTGCCAGGGACAGAAACGGGCAGTCAGAATCATGGTGACAGAAATGCCTGTTTCATCTGACTGCACTTTCCGGATCAAACCCAAATCCACCAGATTGATATCCAGTTCCGGATCTTTGATCTGTTTCAGTGCTGCATAAATCATCTCCGGCGGAACTGTTTTATGGACAGGCATCACGGCAGGTGCGGATTCTGTTTTGGGGCTGGGAGCAGGCTGTATTTCCGCAGGCCGGGGAATCAGGGCCAGTTGCTTATCCATCTCCCTTTGGATGATCCATCCGGGCAGCGTTTTGAAAAACCAGATGATTCCCAGCAGGAGGAATACGGCAAGTCCCTGCAGGAGGAGACTTCTGAAAGAATATTTTTCTGCTTTTCTGTTCACAGCAGGGGCTCCTGTGGATAGTGAATATTATCAGAAAATTGTGCATCATCAGCCGATTTGGCCCACTGCCCATCCCTCATGCTGACACCCCTGCGCCATGTTTGTGACTCATGGCAGAAAAAGACCATGCATACAGGGCAATGGCCACCGCGGTTGCCGCGTTCAGGGATTCCACTTCCGGGGCAATGGGAATGGAAAGGGAAGAGGCTCGGTATTTTTCCGGAATGCCGGGGCCTTCCACTCCGGCCAGAAGCCCGAAGCATTTGGGAAAATCCGCTTCCCCAATATTTCTGCCTTCCGCGGAAAGAGACAGCATGGGCAGATCCGGAGGCAGTTCCGTGATGGAAGGCCCCCGGAACAGTTTTGCATGAAACACAGCACCGCCGGAACTGCGCACAGCCTTGGGATGAAACGGGCTCGCACAGCCTTCCAGCAGAACAATGCCGGACACACGGAACGCCACAGCCGAGCGGATGACTGCGCCCACTTTTTCCGGATCCTGAAAGGGAATGAACAGGGTGCATCCCTGAGCAGGGGGCATATCCGGTTTCCATTCTGCCATGTCCGGGGTTCTGACCAGCAGCAGAGGGGAATCTGTTCCGAAAATATCCAAAGCCCGGAAAAGTTCCGGAACCATTTGCAGCCAGGACAGATGCTGCGGACAGGACGCGGGCGGAGCCTGCACATCGCCGCGGGAGATCCATGCCTCGCACTGATCCGGAATGGCATTGAGCACATCATGCACCTGTCTGCTTCCGGAAACCAGGGTTTTCCCGGCTTTTTTTACGCCCTTTCCCATAAGAATTTTCAGAAGTCCCCGGTACGTTTCATTTTTTTCACTTTCGATTCGCGTGATCCGGATTTTTGAGGCCATTTCCAGATTCACCTGCCATACCGGGTCGGAAATGCGCCGGAAAACCACCAGTCTCCGGTCATGGGGCGTTCCGGGAATGGCATAGGCTTTGTCGCCTGTGAGTTCGTATTCCTTCCCCCAATCGTGCAGAGCTGCGGAGATTTCGCTGTCACAGTCCGGGCCTTTCATGAAAATGGCCAGTCCTTCACGGGCCAGGGAACCCCGGATGCGTGCCAGGGTTTCCGAAATCTCCTCCACAGCCCTTGTGATAATGCCGCTGACCGGAACCCGTGTGCCCGGATACATTCCCTTTCCCAGCACTTCAATTCCCCTCAGACCCAGAGACTGGATGACCGTATGCAGAAAATCATTTCTTTTTCCCCGGCTTTCGGACAGAATCACATGCAGATCCGGTTTGAGAATTTTCAGGGGAATGCCCGGCATACCCGGCCCTGTTCCAATGTCCAGCAGCGGAGACGGGATTTCAGTCAGCAGCGCGGGCATCATGGCATCCGCATAGAGTTTCAGCACCATGTTTTCAAAACTGTGAATCCGGGTCAGATTGAATTCCGGGTTGAATTTCCGCACCAGTCTGTGATATTGCCAAAGAACGCTGTTCTGCTCACGCGAAAGCGCTATGCCGCAGCCGGCAAGAATGGATTTCATGCGCTCTTCCGAAGGACTGTTTCCGGGCTCCGGGGTACGAAAAGATGTGCCTGTACTCTTTGCTTTCATGGATAAGACCTCATATGACAAAAGATTATCTGTTTGTTCCCCAATGGCCTGTCCTGTATGCAGACAACCATCTTCTGGCTTTGTACAAACCAGCGGGGCTGCCGGTGCAGGGGGATGACACCCGCGATATTTCCCTGCTTGACACAGGAAAGCAGTGGATAAAGGAAAAATACGGCAAACCCGGCAATGTTTTTCTGGGTATGGTGCACCGTCTGGACAGACCTGTGGCAGGTGTTGTGCTTTTCTGCCGGACATCCAAGGCCGCAGCCCGGATCAGTGAACAGTTCCGATCCGGAACCACCCGGAAGACCTATCTGGCCGTACTGCAGGGGCGTCTGAAACAGCCGTTCGGTGAACTGGTGCATTATATCCAAAGAATTCCGCACAAATCCAGCAGAATCGTAAACCATGCAGCGCCATTGGCAGCACATGCCCGCCTAAGTTATCGGAAAAAGGATGAGTCTGAAAATGCCAGCCTGGTGGAAATAGATTTGAAAACCGGCAGACATCACCAAATCCGCGCACAGTTTTCCCATATCGGACATCCGGTCATGGGAGATTTGCGATACGGCGCAGCCGCTCCGCTGCCGGAAAAACAGATTGCGCTTCTGGCTGTGTGTCTGGAAATCAGCCATCCCATATCCGGCCAAAGAATCCGCATTGAATCTCCGCTTCCCCGGGGCTGGCCCTGGAACGACGCGAAACAGAAAGAGGAAATTTTCTGGAACTGGCGTGAGATAAAAGAGCAGATTGGAAAATTTTTCTTCTGAAAAATCAGACTTGCGATCATTTCAGAATTATGTGAAAGAAAAAGGAGTGCAGAAACTTTTTCGCATTTTCTGCGCAACATTGAAATACAGCCTGTTAAGTACCCAACCGAAAGTTTTCAGGTATAAAAACACCGGATTTTTCCGGAAAAATCCGGTGTTTCTGAAAATTTTGCATCCGAAAATTTATGTTGCCTTACTTATCAGTGAAAGGAGCAAAGAATGAATTGCAGATTGCACAACTGTTTGATCATGTTCGTGTTTTCCTTATGGATTGCCCTGACAGGCGGATGTGCCAGTCTTTCAGAGGATCAGTGCCGTCAGGGGAGCTGGTACGACATCGGTTTCAGAGACGGACTGAAAGGATACCGGGCAGATTATGTTTTCCAGCATGGGGAAGCCTGCGCCAAATACGGGATTTCCGTAAACCGTCAGGAATACACCCGCGGTTATGATGACGGCCTCAGACAGTATTGCATTCCCTCCAACGGTTATATGGTGGGCCTTCAGGGAGGTGCTTACAACGGTGTGTGCAAAGGGCCGGAGGCAGATGCCTTTTTCCGGATGTATCTGAAGGGAAAACAGGTGTATGAAATTGAAAAACGCCTGACGGAAATCAATGCGGAAATGGAAGAAACAGATAACACTCTTATTGATGGCAAAACAGGCAAAGAGGAAAGAAAAAGTCTTCTTTTCCGGCGCAGGGAACTGGAGCAGGAACGTACCAGACTGCTGATTGAAAAAGAAATGAAAACCAGGCAGGGAGATGGATGAAAAGGCTGTCCAGGCGTGAGAATCAGGGATTTTTTCACCTGCTGGACGAGTTACAGCAAAGGAGGCGCTATGGAACAGAGCAGATTTTTCAAAACAATTGCGGTTCTGGCCTTCCTCGCGGCATGGGCCGGAAATGCGGAAATCTCTTTCGCGGCAGTTTCCGAAGAAACCGCTCCGGGCCGCGAAATGGCCCGGCAGGCCGTAAAGGAAAGGGAAATATGGATTACAACCGATCACAGCAAACACGAAATACTGAAACAGGAGTTTGAAACCGGTCCGGATGTGACAATGGCCTGCCTGACCTGTCATACAGAAGCTGCTGTGCAGTTTCACAAAACCATTCACTGGACATGGACTGATCCCAGCACCGATTCCAAAGAAAGGATTGGAAAGGCAGGGCTGTCTGTGAACAATTTCTGCATCAGCATCCACGGCAGTGAACCCCGGTGCACTTCCTGCCATGCAGGTTATGGATGGAAAGACAGCAGTTTTGATTTTTCCGATCCCGCGAAAGTGGACTGTCTGGTCTGCCATGAGCAGACCGGAACCTACAAAAAATTTCCGTCCGGTGCGGGAAATCCGGTCACGGAATCCACGGTGTTCAAGGAAAGCGGTCAGGAATATCTGCCGCCGGACTGGAACAAAGTGGCACAGAGTGTGGGGCGTCCTTCCCGCAGAAACTGCGGGACCTGCCATTTCTTCGGCGGAGGCGGGGATGCGGTCAAACACGGGGATTTGGATTCCTCCCTGATGAAACCCAACAGGGCATTGGATGTGCACATGGGAATGGACGGCCAGAAGTTTGACTGTGTGCGCTGCCATACCACCAAACTGCACAATATCGCGGGACGCACCTATGCCACCCCTGCGGCAAAGGAGCGAAAAAGTCTGGTGGAAGATGATCTGGCCAGCAAAATCATGTGTGAATCCTGCCACACGGCCACACCGCACAAACCCGGATCAAAACCCAATGATCACACCGACAAAGTGGCGTGCCAAAGCTGTCACATTCCCACCTTTGCCCGAGTCAATCCCACCAAAATGCGGTGGGACTGGTCTGCCGCGGGAAAGAAAAAGGACGGCAAACCTTACAAAGAAAACGGGCCCCTCGGATATCCGATCTATGACAGCAAAAAAGGGGATTTTGTATGGGAGAAGAATGTGAAACCTGAATACTTCTGGTACAACGGTTCCATCCATTCCCTTACAGCAAAGGATATGATTGATCCCTCGGACGTGGTGCAGATCAGCCGTCCGCTGGGGTCTCAGAATGATCCCGGTTCCCGCATATCCCCCTTCAAGATTCACCGGGGCAGACAGCCCTATGACAAAATCAACAAAACGCTGCTGATTCCTCATCTCTTCGGCAAAGAGGGCAGTGATGCCTACTGGGTACAGTATGACTGGAAACGGGCCATAGAAAGCGGCATGAAACACGCGGGACTGACTTTCAGCGGGGAATATGCTTTTGTGGAAACCGCTTATGTCTATCCCACCACCCATATGGTTGCTCCAAAGGATCAGGCTGTAAACTGCAATGAATGCCATACCCGCAGAGGCAGCCGTCTGGCAAAACTGGGAGGTCTTTACATGCCGGGCCGGGATGTGTTCCGGATTGTAAATTCAGGCGGATGGGGCATTGTGCTGATTGTTTTTGCCGGAGTCGTGCTTCACGGGCTGGGCAGGGTTATTTCCGGAAAGAACGGAAAAAAGGCAAAAAAGGAAGACACATCCGTCTGACCTGAAACCCTGATGGTTTATTTCAAAAACTGATTTCACTGCTGTTACGCCAGTTTTTCAACATCCGGCAGACTGCTGCATTCTCCGTCATTCCGGCGAAAGCCGGAATCCACTGTTTTCACAATACAGTCTGGATACCGACTTTCGTCGGTATGACGACAGGCGTAACATCAGTTATTTCAAATCACAATATCATAAGGGGGAAACCATGAGCGGAAAAATGATGAATATCTATCTGTACACAAGATACGAGCGTTTCTGGCACTGGCTGCAGGCGGCGCTGATTATCCTGCTGCTGGTTAGCGGTCTTGAGGTAAACGGGAATTTTTCTGTTTTCGGTTTTGAAAAAGCTGTGGAAGTGCACAGTTTTGCGGGAATCACCTGGCTGATAGCGTTTGCCTTTTTTGTTTTCTGGGTCTTCACCACCGGCGAATGGAAGCAGTATGTTCCCACCACCAAAAAGGTGCTTGCAGTCATTCGCCATTATGCGTATGGAATTTTCCGGGGCGAGTCCCATCCTGTCCCCAAGCGCAAAGAAGCCAAACACAATCCGCTGCAGCGGCTGGTTTATCTTTCCCTTGCCGCTCTTCTGCTTCCGGTTCAGATGATCAGCGGCTTTCTGTACTGGGGATACAATTCCTGGACAGACTGGGGAATCTCCGTTCTCCGTCTTGGCTTTGTGGCCTTTGTGCACACAGCCTGCGCATTCGCGATTCTTTCCTTTCTGGTGGTTCATGTGTATATGACCACCACCGGTCATTCACTGACAACCTATATCCGTGCCATGATCACGGGATGGGAAGAGGTGGAGGAAGGTGCGCAGATTGAGGAATGGGAAAAGAAAGCAGTGTAATCTGGATGGAAAAAGAGACGGTTTTGTTCCGTCTCTTTTTTGCAGCGGATCAAACCCCGCCCCAATCCTTATTTTCCTTGACTTTCAGAAGGATGATACCGTATAAAACAAGGCAGCCTGAGCCTGAAAAGCCATGAACAGAAATTCTGTCAGTCTTTCGGCAGAATGCCGGACTTGAGGACAGGGCATTGCCGTCAGTTGATGACTGAGGGATTTTTCAAACACGCTCTAAAGGACTCGTCTTATAGAAAATGCGGGATCAGCCTTTGAAAGCGGAATAATTGAAAATGAGATTCCCAACCAGAATCATGAGAAAAAGACGGCATGGAATTTTGGGGACACCAATCAATATACTGTCTGATGGTATAAATTGACAGTCAGTAAGGTGGGCATACAGTGCCCACCACATTCCGTATGATAATGGTGGGCAATGCTCCGCTTTTGCCCACTCTGACTGCTGACGAACAAAAAAACAGTGATCTGAAATCATGGCGCCCGGATCACTGAACATGACCGAATTTTCCCAAAACCAACTGCTGTCAGTCTGTATAAAATACGGTGAAGCGGAACCGGGCAGACCGGTGAAAGCTGCCGGAGACAGATGAAACAGAGAAAAAGAGTCTGGGAACTTCCTCACAGGGATGTGGCGGCTCCCGAACTGCCGGACAGAGTTGTTTACAGATGATCGGTTGTCTAAATACAGACAATCAGGTTTGAATCGGATTTTGTCTAAATACAGACAAATTGTCTAAATACAGACAATCAGGGAATTGTCTAAATACAGACAAATTGTCTAAATACAGACAATTATGGATGATTGAAAATTGTCTAAATACAGACAATTTTGTCTGTATTTAGACAATATTGTCCAGATATAGACAATTTGTTATGGTAAATAGGCGGAAACCGTATAATCACTGGTTGGATCGGACTGTAGTCGGGGCGGGGGATTGCAAAACAGCATAAAATATGCTATCCGTGAAGCGGTTCGCCGTTCACCTTCGTTGGAAACGGACGAACCGGCAAACCGCTTCACGGATACCTTAAAAAGGTAATTTTTGCAAGCCCCCGGAATGACTGCCAGCCAACCCGATCGCTTCACCGGACAGAGCCGGTGATCT
>CAZDIU010000148.1:0-12500 GCA_964505535.1 uncultured Desulfobacterales bacterium
CAATGATTTCACTTATGCTCAGAAGATTGTCACCGTAATCTAATATTCAAACAGGTTCTTACTGAATCCTGAGGGTTTTGAAGACCCTCAGGGTTTTTCAGCCAACTGCGTAACTTCCAAAGTGTTCCTATGCAAGAAACTGAGCGGGCATTACTGTCCAAGATTATACTTTTCCGCATATCCTCTGGGCGTGATCATGAAATTTCCATAGAAAAAGGTGGAACTGTTGCCGATAAACACGGTGGTCTGCATGTCCACTTCAGCCCTGTGGAGTTCTCCAAGGGTGGCAAGCTGAATCCTCTCGTTTTCCCTCATGGCTCCGGTCACAATCCCCACAGGAGTGTCAGGGCTGCGGTGCCGGAGAACAATCTGCTGTGCGCTTTCCAGATGTCCGCTGCGTTTTTTGCTTCTGGGATTGTAAATCACAATGACAAAATCGGCCACAGCCGCAGCTTCAATGCGTTTTTCAATCAAATCCCAGGGCGTAAGCAGATCACTGAGACTGACGGCAGCAAAATCATGGGTCAGGGGCGCACCCAGCAGAGACGCTCCCGCAGCCAGGGCCGGAATGCCGGGAACCACTTCTATCCGCAGACCGTTTTCCGTTTCTGCACCCGGAGGGAAAATGGGAATATTCCGTTTCCGGCAGATTTCAAACGCCAGTCCTGCCATTGCATAAATGCCCGGATCACCGCTGGAGACAATTGCGCAGGATTCTCCCCTGAGCGCAGTCTCTATAGCTGCCTCCACCCGTTCCACTTCCTTTTTCATACCGGTCTGGACAATCTTTTTGCCCTGAATCAGCGGTTCAACAAGCTGAATATAGGTGGTATATCCTGCCACCACTTCCACCTGCCTGAGCACATCCACTGCCCGCTTGCACATATAATCGCTTCCCCCGGGACCTATGCCCACAATGCAGAGAATTTTTCCTTTTCCCATTCCGGAATCACCGGTTTTTGGCATATCGTATTGCTCCTTTTGATTCGGCAATGGAACTTTTTATACTGACAGAGCAGGGTTGCCCATTTTCCAAAGGGGGCGTTCCATGCAGTGATCAGCCTCAGAAGCTCCATTGGCTCTGATTCTGACAAACATCTTAGGGATGTGAAATTTTTTAAAATAACCCAAGTTGCCACCTATGAAAAAACTCAATAATATCAGACATCGGATTTCTTGCAAAAATATCATGATTTTTTATATACTGATCCAATTTTGGTTTTCTCCGGCATACTTTTTGCCTTCAGACCGGACTGCGGAAAAATGACTGTTCTGATCCGGAAAATCTGCGGAAACAGGTTCGGAAAGGGATGTTTTCTCAGTTCCGCAATTTTCGTGCCAAAGAAAACCAAACTTGGATCAGTATATATCATCTGTTCCCATATTTTATCAAATTTATTTTTCGTGCACGGATGCTGTCCACCGGTCAGTTTCTTTCTGCTGAAAGGATTTTTGATACATGCCAGACCTGCTGATCTTTTTGAAATCAGAAAAAAACGGTTCTTCAATATTTTTGCGGAAACACCGGATTCCGGCTTTCGCCGGAATGACGTTCATGCCTGCGAAAGCAGGCATCCGGAAAAATTTTCCGCAAAAATCCCTGAAGAACCAAAAAAACAAATCCGAGGCTGCATATTGCCGCAGAACCTGCTAAACAGATTTGACTTTTCAAAACTCCTTTATTTCTGTATAATTTTAAAATAAAGTCAGGCAATGGAAGCCACGAGTGCTTTCATGGCAGGGAAAAGGCAGTGAATCTGGACAGTTTCCGTGCTCCAGGTTTACGGATCCAGGAACGGATTGCAGGTCAGGTCACTGAATAAAATATAAAAAATATCTGATTAAAACAACTGTCTGAACTGTTCCCCGGCAGTGCGGCATCATAGAAGTACATTGGAAACAGAGCCGAAAAGGAGTCTGATTATGGCACGAATACTTGTCATAGATGATGACAAAGAAATTCGGAAAATGTTAAAAGTAATGCTGGAAGGTGCAGGACATGAAATCACCGAAGCCGTTGACGGCAGTGAGGGAATCGAAAAATTTCGCAATAATCCCACTGATCTGATCATTACCGATGTTGTCATGCCGGAAAAAGACGGGATTGAGGTCATGCTGGATCTGAAGCGTGAATTTCCCGATGTCCGGATTATTGTCATTTCAGGCGGCGGTATTGTTCCGTCCGATTATTATCTGGACTGTGTCAAAGGACTGGGTGCTGTTTACACACTTCCCAAACCTCTTGATTTCAGTACATTGCTGGCAGCGGTTGAAATGTCACTGGCATAATTTCAGAGCGGTCTGTCCCAGGCTGCGGCAATTGCATCAGGGAAAAAATTGTCATTCTTCAGTGCTCTTGGTTAAGGCGCAGGATTTCAGGTTCTCGGTCCGGTTTCCTCTTTTTTTGGGGATAAGGGGATTTCCGGGCAGTGGGGAAGAAATCCGGCCTGCCCTTTTTGCAAAAGGGGGGATTTTTGAAAACCCTCAGGGTTTCCGGACAGGAAAATTGTACAGGTTATTTTTTTACAAGCCCTTAACGCGGACAGCGGATGCAGACGTCATACAATGCCATTGGGTTAAGAGTCGGCACATGATTATAAGAAATACTCAGGAAAATACTTTGGTGCCGGTTTTTCCGGTATATTCGGATGCAAAGGAATGCAAGATGAAAAACGGGATCATTGTTCGGAAAGCGGCCATTGAAGATATCCGCCAGATTCACAGACTGCTGCACACATACAGCCATCAGGGGGATCTGATTCCCCGGCCTCTGAGTGATCTTTATGATCGTGTCAGGGATTTTTCCGTTGCTGTGGATGCAGTCACAAAACAGGTGGTGGGATGCTGTGCCCTGCAGTTCTGCTGGGAAGATTTGGCAGAGATACGCTCTCTGGTGGTGGAAACCGAATACCGCAGGCAGAAGGTGGGTTCAGGACTGGTGGCCTCCTGCATTGAAGAGGCAGCAGAATATGCAATGGCAAAACTGTTCTGTCTTACCTTCAAGCCGGATTTTTTTTCCAAATTCGGTTTTGTCCGCATCGAACGCTCGGATTTGCCTCTGAAAATATGGGCAGACTGCATGCTGTGTGTCAAATTCCCGGACTGCGAAGGGATTGCAATGATGAAAAAAATGGAACAAAGCTGAGGACAGGTCATGCCCGGACAACTCCGAAACAGCATTCAGGCCGTATTTCACAAATTCACAGATGCCATCAGTTTCAATGACAAAATCCGCGATCTGACGGATATGCTCAACCGGAAGGCCGGGCGTTACGAAGATGTGACCCCGGACTTGGTTTCCCATCCGGGCGGCTTTATCCGCGCATTCCGGAAACGGCGCATGGGCATTGCCGAATCCTATATCCGCATTGCCCAGGATCTGGATCGCAACAATGCAAGGGAAAGACTTCACGCACTCAAAAATCTTATGCATCTTTCCTTTCATGCCAAGACAGTGAGCATGCCCCTGAACACGGCACGGGTCCAGATTGAAATCATGAAGGAGGCGGTGAAAAACATCCATGACCGGCGGCGCCAGATGGAGATGATAGCGGATTTTTCGCTGGCTTCCTACGGACATGAGGCCGTCATCCGCGGTTTTCTCCGGGAACTCAGACGGGTGGAGGCTCCGGAACTTGGCAAACCTCTGAAGGAACTGGATTTGGGATGGGATTCCCATGTGCATGACAATCTCTCCACAGGCCGCAAAACCCCGAGCCAACTGATTCTGGATGCCTTTATCAAAGGGCTTTCCCGTGTCACTCTGATCTATTACGACATTCCCAACCGCGACATTATCTTTGAGGCCACGGAAGCCGGGCGGATTCTGGGAATCAATGTTTCCCTGGCTATGGAATTCAGTGTGGGGGTCATGTCCCGGCGCAAGCATTTTCTTTTTGTCCCTCCTGCAAAGGATTTCCAGTCCTATCTTGATTTCTTCAACAGAAACTGTGAGATTCTTTCCTCCTTTGTGGACGGACTGGAGGTGAACCGGGAACGGCGCCGTGTGGTCATCACCCAGATTCTGGAGAATTTCAACCGGACTTACCGGATTATGATCAACCAGGGCTATGATGAAGACAGCATATTTGCACTCAAACCGCTGCGGTTTCAGGATTTGGAACGCATTGTTTCGAATGGTCAGTATTCCCGGAACCATCTCAGCGAACTGCTGTATGCAAAACTCAAAGAGGTTCTCCGCAAACGCACACTCGCGCTCAAGGTTCAGCAGCAGGTGGCATCCCAGCTCATGCGTGAGGATGCGCTCAGCGGGTGGGAAATGGAACGGATTGCCGAGACCTGCCTGAAAACGAGGGAACAGTATACTTTTCTGACACCGGCTGACATCAGCACTTCCTATTTTTCAGGAAAGAATATCACAGACTACAACTCAGCCTTTCCGTCTGAGGATGATGTGATGCCCGAACTCAAGGCCGTAGGCGGAACCATTGTCTTTGCACGGCCTTTGGAACGCGGTCTCACACGGGCCATGTCAACCGTGATTGCCAATCATCAGTTTATTGACTGCATTGAACTGATGAACATGCAGGACAGCATGGAACGGGATCCGTCCGAGATTGGCCGTCTGAGTCAGTTCATTCACCTCATGAACAACGGAACAATGGCAGAACTCAGGCAGTTTCTGGAGGACTGGCATACGGAAAAAGTGGATGAGGCTCTGCTGGACCAGGCATTTGAGAAATATCATGCACATCCCCTGATTCCCTTGGCGGCCAGTGCCTCAACCGGCTGGATGCCCCGTGTGCCGGGCATGGGATTCATCCGCAAATCCGGGATTCCGCCCAAATCCCGCAGATATTTTTCCCAGACCCATTACCGGCTTCCCCGGCATGTTTCCGCGCTGATTGTGGGAAAGGGACGACCTGTGTCTGAGGCCGACAGGGATGCCACCGATATTTACTGTCTGGGAAAAAGCGGCAATTTCAAACCCAATCTTCTGGGAGATGAAAAAAATTTCGGACGCATCGGCATCGGGCGGATCTGGCGGTATCTGAATCCCGCGATGAAAAACATCCTCCGCATCAGCATCGGACTGATTCCGGCATGGCTGTGGGTCGGGCCTGGCTATGCACTGCTCTGGTTCGGCATTACTTTTTTCCGCAATGTTTTTGTGGATCTGGTGGCTTTTTCCGGGCCAAGTCCCAGAAGATGGTCTGTAAAGGACATCAATTTTGACAATACCTCCCAGTCCCTGTTCTGGACCGGTTTTTCCGTGCCGGTGCTGGGAATGGTCAAGGAAGGCTTTGATCTGCTTTGGCCCTTTGCCTTCAACACCCTGCTTTTTGAATGGACAAAGTTTTTTTTCATCTGCATAGCCAATGGAATCTATGTTTCCATGCACAACAAAATCCGGCACTTTGACAACCGGGTCATCCGGGCCAATTTTTTCAGAAGTGTTCTGGCCTGGCCTTTTTCCGCGCTTTTCTCTCCGCTGGGAAATCTGCTTTCGGTTCCCAGCATTGTGCAGGCAAAATTCTGGTCTGACATGGTGGCTGCCGTGATTGAGGGAACCGGCAAGTTTCGCCAGAAAATTGTGCTGCGCAAAAGGGATTTTGTGGAAATTCTGCCCCATCTCCGCTCACGGGACAAAGATACCCGTCTGACAGCCATGCTGGATATTCTGTACATATGGGCCAGACGTCAGCGTGGACAGACCGGTCTGGCAGATATTTTGAAGGGCCGGAAAGGCTCCTTTGCCTTTTTTGATTTTTTTCACAAAAAAAAGAAGGCAGAAAGCAGAGACTGGGAACAGCCGGGAAAAAAATCGGATCTGGAAGTCATGCTGGATCTGTATCATCCCCATCGATCCCAGCTTGAATTAAGCCATTTCATAGTGGGAAAATACAGTCCCAGAGAAGCCGTGGTGCTGACAGAACTGCTCAGCATAAGCCTGGTTTCCTTCCACAGATGGCTGAAAAAAATGGAGAGAAGGGGAGCAAAAGCGGACAGTTCGGAAACAGGAACCCAGAAAACGGAAGCGGTTCTGTGAAACAGGGGTGGGAGCCATTAAGGAAATCATCCCCAGTTGATTCAGACAGAAGAAATGATGCTTCAGAAAATGGAATATATTCATAATAATCCGGTGAAAAAAGGGTATGTGGATGATCCATTGCATTGGAGGTATTCGAGTGCAAGAAATTATTTCGGGAAAGAGGGGATTATTGAAATCGAACGGTTTTAATATCGGACGCAAAGCGTCCGGGCTGCATTCCCACGCAAAGCGTGGGAACGAGAAAATCCTTCCAAAATGCAAAACCGGCTGCAAAGATTCGGATGATCGATGATGAATACAAAAGAGGAAAAGCTGGCACAACTGCGTCAGTTCCGTGAAAGCGGCATACTGACGGAAGATGCCTATGAATATGCGGTCAGGCAGCTTACTGTCACTGGGCAGTGGGTCAAATCCGCCGGTTCAGAAATTCCCCAGCCCCGGCGGGAGGGGTCAGGGGAGGGGGAACTGCAGGATATCAATGATGTTTTCACCCTCCCCCGGCCCCTCCCTCAAGGGAGGGGAGACAGTTGTTTCTGCTTAATCAACGGATTTGACCCACTGTCAAAGAGAGTGCAAAGACAGATTCGTAAATTTGGCATAAACTGAGGAACAGGAAATTCAATGGACAGAAACTCTTTCTGGCAGATTCTGAGAAAACATTACAGATATGTCAGTCCGGACATCAGGCGCTTTCCTGCTGAGAAAATTCCGGGCTGCCCAACTTTTCTTTATTATCTCAGGATGATGAAAATTATTTTCACACACAGCCGTCTTGCGGAAAAAGGAAAATACACACGGGATATATGGGCTGACGGTTCCCTTGCCATGATTCGGGCAGCCGAGTCTGTGGGCGGAAAAGCGGAAATATCCGGGCTGGAGGGAATGGCCATGCACAGGGGGCCTCTGGTCTTTATCGCGAATCACATGAGCATGCTTGAAACCTTTTTTCTTCCGGCAACTGTCCTTGCCTTCCGCGATGTCTCCTTTGTGGTCAAAACCGCTTTGCTGGATTATCCCTTTTTCGGAAAAGTCATGCGCGCCGTGCACCCGGTTGCCGTATCCCGGCAGAATCCCCGCGAAGATCTCCGCACTGTGCTGGAAAAGGGAAATGAATTTCTGTGTTCCGGACGTTCTGTCATTGTCTTTCCCCAGGCCACCCGAAGTCTGGTGTTTGATCCGGAGCACTTCAATTCCCTGGGCATCAAACTGGCCCGGAAAACCGGTGTGCCGGTGGTTCCTGTGGCACTGAAAACGGATTTTCAGGGATATTCTCCCATTTTCAAGGATCTGGGATGGATTGATCCCGGAAAGACCATTCATATCTGTTTCGGCACTCCCCGGCCTGTGGAAGGCAAAGGACAGAAAACCCATGAAGACATCGTAAGATTTATTGCCGGAAACATCATCCGATGGGGCGGAAACGTGCGGAATATGCTCCATGAGTGACAAAGCGCCACTGTACCGGCTCTGCTGGCCTGAACTGATCCCCGGAACCCTGATCCGGCGTTACAAACGCTTTCTGGCCGAAGTGAAACTCGCGGATGGAACACCGGTGACAGCCCACTGCGCCAACTCCGGCAGAATGACCGAATGCTGCGAACCCGGACGGCCTGTGTATCTGTCTTTTCACAATGATCCGAAACGCAGCCTGAAATACACCTGGGAACTGATTCACATGCCCTCGTCTCTTGTGGGTGTCAATACACAGATACCCAACCGGCTGGTGGCTGAATCTGCCAAAGCCGGAAGCATTCCGGAACTGTGCGGTTACGATGCAGTGCGCAGGGAGGTGAAGACCGGAACTTCCCGGATCGATATTCTTCTGACCGGTCCAGACCGGAGAAAATGCTTTGTGGAGGTCAAAAACTGCTCTCTGGTCACAGATGGGACTGCCGAATTTCCGGATGCTGTCACGCTGCGGGGACAGAAGCATCTTGCAGAACTGTCTCTGCTGGCCGAATCCGGAAACCGGTGTGTCATGTTTTTCCTTATTCAGCGCATGGATGCGGATAGGTTCAGACCTGCTGATCAGATTGATCCGGCATACGGAAAAGCACTGCGGCAGGCACATGACAGGGGTGTGGAAATCCTGGTCTATGATGTGGATACGGATCTGCATTCCATCCGGATCAGCCGCAGAATCCCCTGCTGTCTGTAAGGGATTTTCCAAAAAATAATCTGCCCATTGCAGGGGCGACCGGCCGGTCACTCCTGCAGATTCCCCATACAAAACTGGTATTTTATTTCTTGTGAGTTCCCTAAGTTGGGGTTATGGATTCTGGGTCCAGAGGGATTCCGGAACCCGGCATCCGGTTCCGGCTTTCAGATACAAAAATGTTTTGAAACCTTATCCGGATTATGATAATATAAAAAATTATGTTTTCTCAGCGCAGAATGTCAGAGTACTCAGGAACTGCTGCATCATTTCAGTTAAAACTGGAGATCAGATTGGTGTCAGCGCAATCCGGCAGTCCGGCATTCCTCATGGAATATCCCAACAATTTAAGTTGAAACAATGCACTGCTACTACAATAAGACAGGACAGCTATGGCTCTTACAGATTTCATGAAACCCAAATGGAAACACAGCAACCCGGAAATCCGCCTCAAATCCGTTCAGGAAATGGGTGCGAATGACAGTGAACTGCTGCAGGAGATTGCCGTTACCGATTCCGATTCCAGGGTGCGGATCGAAGCTATCGGAAGAATCACAGACGAAAATTTTCTGCAGGATTTTGCTGCCAGCAGAGGAGATTCCGAAGTCATCCTTGCCGCGGAAAAACGCCTGCATGTCATACTGCGGGAGAATATGATGAAGGCAAAGGATACAAAGACCCGAAAGATCATACTGGATCAGATTGCAGATCCCGAAGTTCTTGCGTCCCTTGCCTGTGAAGTGGATGATCCGGATATCCGGCTGGCCGCGGCTGAAAGAATCTCTGACCCGCAACTGCTTTGCTTTATAACGGAAAACAACTGCGGACTCAAAACCGGTCTGGCCATTGTGGAAAAACTGTCCGAACCGGTTCATCTGATCCGTGTGTCTGAAAAAGCATCCAACAAAAAGGTGAAAAAACAGGCCAGAGAAAAGCTTGATCGGCTGACAGAAAAGAAAAAGGAAGCAGTTCCTGAACAGCCCGAAGGAAGAGAAGCGGAAAATCTGTGCATCCGGCTGGAAAATCTGCCAATGGCGCAACCGGGGGAAAAAAATGAAAACTTTCTCGCGGATGCCCGTGCAGCATGGAGTGCACTGAAAACAGATGACGCTCTCAATGACCGCTTTCATGCTGCCTGCGCCCGGATGGAAGCGGAAATGGCAGAATCCCGGGCAGCGCTGCAGAAGACAGAACAGGCTGAAGAAATTTGCATACATGCAGAAAATCTCTGTGCCTCCATGCCGGAGGACGGGCAGGTGAAAATGGACGAACTGGTTTCACAGTGGGAAAAAATTGGTGTTTCGGAGCTTGCGCGGGATATGACTGCGCCCTTGGTGCAGCGTTTTGAGCAGGCCCGTGCAGCATACAAAGAGAACGCGGAAAAACGGATGACAGCGGAATCTGCGCGGGAGCAGAAACTGGGGCTGGCACAGTCCCTGTGTCTTCGGGCCGAGGAACTGTCCCGCAGCACGGATTGGGCAGACGCGGAGGAAAAGTGGAAACAGCTCAGGGCAGAATGGGATGCGGCAGACCTTTCTGGTCTGCAGACTGATCTGCAGGAACGTTTTGGAACTGCCCATGAAACCTGGCTTGGCCTGCGAAAAGAATCTGAGGAAAGACTGAAACATCAGCAGGAGGAGCAGGAAAAGCGGCTCCTGGAACTCTGCGCAGCTGCAGAGGCTGCGTGTGATGCTGAAGAACGCGCGGGGCTGGATCAGCAGATTCGGACAGCGCAGCAGGAATGGCGGGCCTCCGGCAGCCTGATTCCGGAAATCAAAAATGATCTCACCCCCCGTTTCCGTGACGCGTGTGACCATTTTTTTGCCAGGCAGCGGGAATATTGGGAAAATGTGAAATGGGAGCGATGGGCCAACCAAAATCAGAAAGAGGAACTGTGCCAGCTTGCGGAAATTGCAGCACAGTCCGGGGAAACACAGGGAATGGCGGATATTGTCCGGGAATTCCAAAAGAAATGGAAAAGTGTCGGCCCGGTTCCCAAAGAGAAATCCGATGAACTGTGGCAGCGCTTCACCAAAGCCTGTGATGAGGTTTTCCAGCGGTGTCTTGCAGAAAAAACAAAAATTTACAATGAATTGAAAGAAGTGATCACTTCTGTCTCCCGCGAGGGGGCTGACGGGGAAAACGGAAATGCACCGGAGGATGGAGGCCGTGCGGATACGGCTGAAAAAATCAAAGAGATACAGTCCCGCTGGAATGCCATCGGTTCACTGCCTCTGGGGCTGGAAAAGGATCTGCGTCAGGAGTTTCAGCAAACCTGCAATGTTTTTTTTGAAAACCGCCGCACACTCTATCAGAAACAGGATCTGGAGCGTCAGCAAAATCTGAAAATCAAAACCCGGATTTGTGAAAAGGCCGAACTCCTGTCCGGATCTGCGGACTGGAACCGGACAGCCGGACGGCTGAAAGAACTGCAGAGACAGTGGAAGGAAACCGGCCCGGTTCCCCGAAACGAGGGAGATACGCTGTGGCAGCGGTTCCGCCTGGCCTGTGACACCTTTTTTGACCGCATGAAACTCATGGAGCCGGAAAATCTGAAGAAAAAGGAAGAACTCTGCGCACAGGCAGAGGAACTGATTCGCAGTGTCAGTGATGAAAACATGGAGAAAACCGGCAGGGAAGTCATGGGGCTGCAAAAGCAGTGGAAGGAGATCGGGCCGGTGCCCGCGGAGCATGCTGATGCCATATGGGATCGTTTTCACAAACCCTGCGATGAATTTTTTGCCCGGCACAGGGAATATCTGAAAAAGCGGGAAAGTGAGTGGGCCCAAAATCAGGCGCGGAAAGAGGAACTGCTCCGTGAGGCAGAAGAACTGGCTGATTCAGCACAGTGGAAGGAAACCGGGGACAGATTGAAAGAAATTCAGCAGAACTGGAAGGAAACCGGTCCGGCAGCCCGGAAAACCGAACAGGAAATGTGGTTCCGTTTCCGCGCAGCCTGTGACCGTTTTTTTATCCGGCGCAAGGCATATTTTGAGGAACAGGATCGCTCCCGGCTGGAAAATCTGAAAAAAAAGGAATGGCTCTGTCTTTGTCTGGAAACCCTTTCCCGGCTGGTTCTGCCGGAAAAATCCCTGCCCGATTATGCTCCGGTTTTCGCGGCCGAGCATCTGAGCATTGGTCTGGAATACAGGGAAACGGTTGTGGTTCCGGGCAATCCCAAGGCCACATGGGAACGCACCCTGCAGAAGGTGCGGGATATTCAGAAGGAATGGAAAGCCATTGGGCCGGTTCCGCAGGAAAAGGATGAGGAGATATGGAAACGTTTCCGCAGTGCGGCAGACCTCTTTTTTGCAGGCCGTCCGGATACCGGGGACACTGTCAGCAACCAGCAGGCAAACAGGGAAGAAACAGAAAATGTGTGACACAGGTGGAAAATGCTCCCGGAGAAACGGGATGCAGAAAATAACAGTATTTCAGGAAAAAGGCAGCGGTGAAAGCAAAATCAAAGGAATCCGGGAATACGGCAACGGACTTTTCCAACTGAGCGTATGTTCCATTGATGCGGATCTGCCTGCTCTGATTGAAGACGGCAGACAGTATCTGCCGACCGGGATCGAGGCGGATCTGGTTCTGGATTTCCTCCGGCATCCGGATCTGTCCCAGGACCTGGGGATACTGTGCAGCAAAAAAGGCATCCCGGTGGTGGCATCAGGCAAAAAACATCACATCTCCGGCGTCATTACACCGCCCACCTGATGCGGACTTTCCCGGCAGGTCTGCCTGGGACATTACGGAGAGCATTTCGGTGCGCCTGAATTTGAGGTCCGTGTTGAGGAGGGAAAGATTGCCCGGCTGCGGGTGCTGCGGGGCGCGCCCTGCGGTGCAAGCTGGTACGCGGCCGCACGCATGATCGGTCTTCCAGCGGAAAATGCCATTGTGCGCATCGGACTGGATACCCAGTTTTACTGCACAGCCAATCCCGCAGGATGGGACCCCATGTACGGTCACAGCCCTGTGCATTTCGCTGCGGATGTGCATATTGCCGCGCTGAAAAGGGCTTTGAAAAAAGCCGGTTTTCAGAATGCTGAGTGAGAAATCGGCAGAAAAGACTTCCGAAGTTTGATAAACTTGGGAAGTCTTTTTGCCTGCACTGTGTTACTTCACCAATCCCCGCTCCCCCAGATTCCCGTGGCGATGATAACTGTCAGATACGGTCTGCTCCCGGAAACAGTGAAGCATTTCCAAGCGGTCTTCCCTTTGTCCGAACCGGAATTCACGGGATGAAAGGATTGACCGGGGTTATGATGTTATACCGGTTCTCCATTGAAAAGATACCTGCAGGCAGGCAAAAAGAAGTTTTCGTGTATTCAA
>CAZDIU010000149.1:0-12485 GCA_964505535.1 uncultured Desulfobacterales bacterium
GAGATGTCAAGAAAAAAATTTCACACTCAGCCCCTGAGGTTTTTGAAAACTGTCAGGGTTCCTGTGCACACATTTAAAACAGTCAGATGAAGCAGTTCAGACTCTTTACAGGCAACCGGCTGGAGTTCCTCGCGGAGCTCCTCGCGAAGGTGCTGGAAAAGCCTCTATCCTCCCCGCTGGCACAGGAAATTATTGTGGTGCAGAGCAAAGGCATGGAACGCTGGGTGTCCATGCGTCTGGCCCAATGCCACGGCATCTGCGCCAACATCTCCTTTCCCTTTCCCAATGCCTTTTTGTACGGGAAGGTCTTCCGGAAAGTGCTGACCGGGCAGCCGGAAAAATCGCCCTTTGATCCGGATGTGATGACCTGGAAGATTATGAAACTGCTGCCTTCCTGCATCGCGGAGCCTGAATCTGCGGAACTGAGATCTTATCTGGGAAACGGAAAACCCGGTCTGAAACAGTACCAGTTTGCCTCCCGTCTTGCCGATATGTATGATCATTATCTCCTTTTCCGGCAGGACTGGATATTTGCCTGGGAGCAGGGCGGAAAAAAGGACGGATGGCAGTCACTCCTGTGGCGGGAGCTCTCCGCAGGAAACGAAACAAAACACCGTCCCGCGCTGGCCCGCGCCTTTGCCTCTGCTTTGGAAAAAAATCCCGGACTTGTGCAGAATCTGCCGGAACGGGTTTCAGTTTTCGGCATTTCCACCCTGCCACCCTTTCATATGGAAGTCTTTAATGTCCTGTCCAACTACCTGGAAGTCAATCTTTTTTTCATGAATCCCTGTGCCGAATACTGGGGAGATGTTCCGTCCAGACAGGAGCGAAAAAAGATGATGCGCGCGGCAGCCAAAAAAGGCATGGGAGAGGAGGAACTGTATATCGGTCCGGAAAACCCTTTTCTCACCTCAATGGGCATTGTGGGCCGGGATTTCTTTGACATGGTTCAGAATTTCAGCACCGAATCCGTGGAATGCTTTCAATCGCCCGGTGAGGATACCCTGCTTTCCTGCATCCAGTCCGATATTCTCTGCCGCAGGGAACGGCCTTCGGAACTGGCTGAAAAAAAGAAGATTGATCCTGCGGATACATCCGTATCTGTTCACTCCTGCCACAGTCCCATGCGGGAAATTGAGATTCTGCACGACCGTTTGCTGGACATGTTCTGTCAGTCCCCGGAACTGCGACCGGCCGATATTCTGGTCATGACTCCGGATATTGAGAAATATGCGCCTTTTATTCAGGCTGTTTTTGATCTGCCCCCGGATCATCCCCGGCGAATCCCCTTCAGCATTGCAGACCGGGGCATACGTGCCGAGAGCCGGATCTTTGACACCTTTTTCCGGATACTGGAACTCACAGACGGCAGATTCGGCGCTGCCCAGGTGCTGTCCATTCTGGAATCTCCGCCGGTGCGGAAAAAATTTGATCTGTCTGAAGCCGAACTGGAGCGTATCCGGACATGGATCAGGGACACACGCATCCGATGGGGTGCTGACAGCAGCACCCGCAGCCGCATGGGACTGCCGGATTTTCCGGAAAACACATGGGAAGCCGGTCTCAACCGGCTGTTTCTGGGTTACGCCATGCGCGGCAGGGAGGAACAGCTTTTCAAAGGGATTCTGCCCTATGATGACATGGAAGGGAATGAAACCCTTGTGATGGGAAAACTCGCTGAATTCACGCAACGGCTTTTTTCCTTTGCCAAAGGACTTGCCCTGCCCCGGTCCCTGTCCGGCTGGGCTGAAAAGCTCAGGGCAGTTCCTGATCAGTTTTTTCAGGGGGATGAACATACGGAAAAAGAGATTCAGAATCTCCGTGACATCCTGTCCCGTCTCCCTGAAATGGAGGAACTGTCCGGGTTTGATGCTGACATGGATATCCGGATCATCCGTTCCCATCTGAAACAGCAGTTGCAGCACAACCTGTTCGGCTTCGGTTTCATTACCGGCGGAGTGACCTTCTGCGCGATGCTGCCCATGCGGAGCATTCCCTTTAAAATCATCTGTCTGGTGGGAATCAATTCCCGTGAGTATCCCCGCAGGACAGTAAACCCGGGTTTTGACCTTATGGCAAAAAATCCCAGGCCCGGAGACCGGTCCCGGCGCAATGATGATCGGTATCTGTTTCTGGAATCCATTCTTTCTGCACGGGAAAAACTCTATATCAGTTATGTGGGCCAGAGTTTCCGGGACAACACCAGCATTCCCCCGTCCGTGCTGGTCAGTGAACTTGCGGATTATATCCGTCAGGGATTTGATTTGCCGGGAAAGGACATCATCAAAGACCATGTGCTGACCCGGCATCCCCTGCAGGCATTCAGCCCGGCCTGTTTCCGGGAACAGGAAAAAAAAGAGAATCCGGGAATTTTCAGTTATTCAGAGGAAAACTGCCGCATTGCCCGGAAGATGGGCAATGCCCGGACTTCCAAACCGCCATTTATTTCAGCCGGCCTGTCTCTTCCCGGATCGGAATGGAAGAACGTGGCATTGGAGAATCTCTGTAGTTTTTACAAAAATCCGGCAAAATTCCTCCTCAGACACCGGATCGGGATGGCTTTGGAGGAAGATGACACGGCCATTGAGGAAAAAGAACCTTTTGCGGTAAACGGCCTGGCGCAGTACCGGCTGGGAGAGAAACTGGTGGAAAAATGTCTGCATGGTCTTAATCCCAAAGCCCTTTTCACACTGCAACGGGCGGCAGGGGAACTGCCCCACGGAGCGGTCGGAGAATGCCTGTATGAGGAAATCTGCCGCAATACAGAGGCATTTGCAAGAAAAATCAGACCTTTTGTCCATTCCGGCAAACCCAAATCCCCGGAAGTGGATCTGAAGGTGAACGGTTTCCGTGTCACAGGAAAAATCAGCAACCTTTTTCCGCGCGGGGTCCTTCGGTACCGTTATGCAGAAATCAAGGCATGGGATTATCTTACGGCATGGATTCATCATCTGGCTCTCAACTGTGCGAACGGCACAGACATTCCCACCATTGTGGTCGGAAGGGAGAAAAAAGAAGTATCTCTGTGGCAATATGATATTCCTGACAATGCCCTGGAAATTCTGGAAAAACTCATTGATACCTATTTGGAGGGGCTGCAGAATCCGGTGAAATTTTTTCCAAATTCCGCTCTGACATATGCAGACGAGATTGTCATGAAAGGAAAATCTGCAAAAGAGGCTTTTTTCGAAGCGCGAAAAAAATGGATGGGCACATGGCGTCGCGGAGGAGAGTATATACCGGGTGAGGCGGATGATTCTTACTTCCGGCACTGCTTCTGTCACTGCGAATCTCCGGAAAAGGCTTTGGACAATGATTTTCAGAGACTTGCAGCAGATGTGTTCGCTCCTCTGCTGAAGCACAGAAAAGAAATCGAATATAAAAAAATCCCCCTTTAAAAAAGGCAGGATCATTCATAAAAACAGAGCCGGACTTTCAGTTTGGCACTCCCGGACGGTATCAACCTGACGGGGAGTAAGGGGGATTTTTCAGGGAGGGGATTCGTCCGTTGGATTTTGTCCTGCTGTTCCGAATCTGGCTGAACTCAGATTCGGAACAGCAGGAACTTATTTGGTTTTCTTCACTTCATAGCTGCCGTCTTTGTTGAATTTCAGTCCTGCCTCCACGTACCACACATCTTTGATGTCCGGTCGCAGGTCTTTCACCATGTAGAAAGCCTCGCCGCTTCTGGAGCCTGTTGCACAGACAAAGATGACGGTCTTATCCGCGGGAAGGGTTTTGATCTTCTTCTGCAGTTCATCCACTGTCATATTCACGGCATTTTTCAGATGCGCTGCCGCGAATTCGTCTTTGTCCCGCGTGTCAATCAGCAGAACATTGGGCGGATGGGTTTCCGTGATCTTTTTGAAGACCTCCATGTCAATGCTGCCTTCCACCTTGCCGCCTTTGATGGCAATGGTGTTGGAACCCGGATCCTGCGCATGGGCCTTTTTCCAGTCCGGATACCCGGCAGCATACACCTTTACATTGTCATACCCCAGTGCCAGGGCTTTGGCTGCGGATTTGTGGCTCAGTTTGCAGGAAAATCCTTCACAGTAGAAAACCAGCAGGGTTTTCCTGTCCGCGGGCAGTCTGCCTTTGAGTTCCTCAAACCGGCTGTCCGGAATGCTGATGGCCGTGGGAATATGGCCCTCATCAAATTTCGGCTTTTTCGGGCGGGAATCCACCAGCACCATCCTGTTTTCCTCTATGGCCTTTTCCACAAATTCACGGGATACACACGCGTATGTGCCCGGTTCTTTCTCCCAGGCCGGAAAACCCGCGGCAAAGACCTTCACATTCGTATATCCCAGCGCTTCGGCTTTTTTGGCGGATTTGTGGCTCAGACGGCAGTCAAAACCGCCGCAGTAGAAGATGAGCAGGGTGTTTTTCTCCTTGGGAAGCTGATCCTTCATTTCGTCAAATTTGCTGTCCGGGATGCTGACTGCATTGGGAATGTGGCCTTCCGCATATTTGGGCTGGTAGGGCCGGGAATCAATGATCATCACATTCGGGGGCAGCGGAACCGTGACATGGGATTTCACAAAGTTCACATCCGCAATGTCGTGAAACCGCCAGTCCGAGGCCATCATGATTTTTTCAAGGTCCTGTTCCTCCTGCGAAGGCTGTGTCTGGGTTACCGGAGCAGTCTGATCCGGCTGCTGATCTTTGGTCTGTGAGGCACAGGCAGTCACAACCAGGGGAAATAATGCGAAAAACACGAGTGTCCATAACGTATTGCCATTACCATTTTTTTTCATTTGTTTTCTCCTCTTTCATCTGTTTGCTGACAGTAATCAGTTTTTCCAAAAATCAGACAGTCACTCAATTTCATCGTCATTCCGGCGAAAGCCGGAATCCAGTATTTTGAAGTTGTTATGGACTCCGGCTTTTGCCGGAGTGACGGGATTTCTGACTTTTTGCGGGAGCATCAGTTAAAGAACCCTGCAGAAATCCGAAAACCCGCGCCTTCCGCCATTCATTCCGCGGGCGCGATTTTCTTATGGGCTGTTTCCCATTCCTCAATTTTGGTGGTTTCCACCACTTCCTCCCATCCGGAAATCATGGCTGCCACATGGCTGGTGACGGTGTGGCCTGTGGTGGTCATATACATGTGAACCACCAGAAAACTCAGGATCAGAAACGCGATGCCGATATGCAGAAAGGACAGCATCTGCAGATTCAGCGTATGCCCCAGACTTTGGGCCGCCCAGTCGTTGTAAGTGTAATACAGCAGACCGGAGATCATCTGCACGGGCAGCATGGCCGCGGTCAGGCCCAGATAGGTCAGACGCTGAAGGGGATTGTGCTTGGCATCCGGGCTTTTGTGCACAGGATGGGGTTTTCCGCGGAAAATGCCCCATGCATAGTACAAAATGACATCCAGCAGCTTTCTGCTGGTCGGGATGTACTGTTTCCATTCTCCGGTGGTCAGAACCCAGAATACGATGAAGACAAACAGGGTCAGCCAGGACAGGCCGAACAGGTTATGCAGTTTCACTGCCCGTTCAAACCCGAACAGGGTATAGGTTCCATGCACTTCAAACCCCGTAATGAGCAGAAGAAGGATCAGAAGAGCCTGAACCCAGTGCCAGAACCGCTCAAACCGTGTATAAAGATATATCTTTTTCATTCTGTCGGATTCCATGATTTATTTCTCCTTTGCCTTTCGGGTGAAAATTCTTCCCAGACCGTGCAGCATAACCCCGGCCAGAGAACCCAGAACAAGCAGCCATCCCATCCAGTCCAGCAGCGGATTCACATCCCGTCCCGGCATGTAAAATCCCGCGAGATTCGCAAGTCGGCCCTGTTCGCGGACATGGCACTCGCTGCACGATACAGCGTTTTCCTTTGGCGCAACCATGTGGGTGGTAGGAAACACATAAGCGGTTTCAACAAAATCATACTCTCCGCTGTAAGGAACATTCAGGGCTTCTGATCCCACACGGTTGGCGTGCTGCCAGTCGAGCGTGGTCCAATACCCGTCTTTGCCGCTCAGCATGGGAGCCAGCAGGGTTTTTCTGATTTTGTCATAAGGCTGTTTTCCCTGATGCACTTTAAACGGGAAAATCCGGGAATTGGGATCCTCCTGTGAACCCTGGGGCCAGCTCACCTTCACGACACTGCCCGGATCAATCACATCCTTCACTGTAAGCCCGCGGATGGAGCCGTTGAACCATTGGTATTCGGGTTTCACATTTTTGGCCCACTTCATTTCGCCTTTGATGGACAGATAGATCTCTTTGCCGAATTCGCCTTTTTCTTTATAGGGCCTGCCGTCTTTTGTCTTTCCGGCCCTGGACCAGTCCCAGCTCATCTTGGTGGGGTTCACCCGTGCAAATTCGGGAATGTGGCAGCTTTGGCAGGCCACTTTGTCCGTATGGTCATTGGCTTTGGAACCGGGCTGATGGGGTTTGGCCGTATGACAGGATTCGCAGGTGATCTTGGCGGTGAGATCATCCTGCACCAGGCTTTTGCGTTCGGTGGAAGCAGGGGTGGCATAAATCCGTCCCGCGATGCGGTGCGCCTGTGTGGTATGACAGCGGGTGCAGGTGAAATTCCGGCCTTCCGCGGCCATATGCACATCCAGCGCCTTGTTGGGCTGGGTCATGGAAGAATCCAGATCCCCGTGTTTCACGCCATCCCCGCCGCCGCCGTAAAAATGGCAGGCTCCGCAGTTGTTTCGGCCCGGAAGTCCGATGCTCCGCACGGCTTTCTGAATATTGCCCTGAATCTCCGCAGCCAGTTCCTTTGAATCCTCGTCTCCTGCTTCCGCGAACGCGTTGTAATCATCAAAAGACTCTGTCCAGTTGAGTTTGATCTGGCCGTGACAGGCCAGACAGTTGACTTCTTTGGCCTCTCCTTTCCATCCGGTATGGCAGTCCAGACAGCTTTTGTCCTTCATGGCATTGGCGGAAATGCAGAAATTGTTCACAGAATGCCCGGCCTTTCCCATAAGGGTTTCGGAACCTTTGGAGGCCGGATCGATCCAGGTCCAGTGGATGGTCTGCTTAAACTGCTCCCCCGCGCGGGTATGGCAGGAAAGACAGGCCGCGGTGACTTCCTCACCGGATTTGAATTCTTTGTTCAGGGCTTCCAAAGTGGAATGATCCACCGTGACCCAGTGTTCCCTTTCCTGAACAGCCTGCCGGGCTGCCAGCCTTCCGGGAGCTGGATTCTCCGGTTTGTCTTCGGCAGATGCGGGAAGCACTGCTGCGGCCAAAAACAGCATCAGACAGAGACAGGCACACCTGCTGCGCAGCATTTTTGATATGCGTTGTATGATTGTTTTGATTGTCATCGGATTTCTCCTGGCTGTTACTTCATGTGTTCGATGTAAGAAATTAAGCTGTGAAAACTGTATTGTTTGTTATCCGTTGACTGAAGGCGTGGGACTGTCAGGTTCTCTCTCCCTTTCTCTGTTTCCTCGTTCCGGAATGCAGCGGGGTCGGTCCGCGTCCCGATGGAATGTGCGGACGGACGCAGAGCGTCCTCATTCTGCGTTCCCTCGTAAAACATGGGAACGAGACCAAAAAACCGGATTTTTTGAAAAAATCCGGTTTTTTCAATTCACGGATTCAAGGCTGGCAGACGCCTAGTTGCACTTGGCCGGAGTCGGAGAATCTGCGGCATGTTCATGCAGATAGGTGAAAATGTCATTCAGATCCTGTTCCGACAGAGCCGACCATTCCTGTCTGCAGCCGAATTCCTCAAAATTTTTGCTTTCAAAAACCCGTTTCCACTGTTCCTGGGTTTTGGCATCCGGATTGATTTTCGGTTTGGGAGAATCCGCTTCGCCCCTTTCGCTGCAGGTCGTATAAACCTTCCGGTAGAGATATTTGCCTTTTCGGGCATTTCCCTCTTCTGCCATGCTCACTCCCATATATCCCAATACCAATGTCAGTGCGATAACCGTTGTCCATACACTTTTTCTCATTTTCAAATCCTCCTGTTTTTTTCTGTTTATCTGTTTCCCCGATAAATTCGGGACTGTTTCCTCAAAGATGAATGCGGTTCTGTTTCAATGCCCTGCTTTGGGATTTCCCCCTCATGCCGGGAAATCAGAACCGGATGGTGGCTGAAAGATAGCCCACCCACACATTGTCCGTAATCGCGTTGAACGCGTCAAAGGCTGTGGCATCGGAAATCTTCACGGGTTTGCCCAGGGGATTGCCGCTGCCGGTGTATTCGTAATCATAATACTGACCGCCCAGGGTCAGGAAAAAATTTTTCTTTATAATAGGCTGGATATAGTAGGCTTCAAACACCTGGCCCCTTGTGGCCAGTTTGCTGCCCACGAGAGAATCCTCGGCCCCGGTGAAATTGAACCAGTATTCAGAACCCCAGTTGTATTCCAGCCCCAGCCGTGCATTCAAAGGCATGGGAAACAAAGCGCCCGCGTAAATGCTGTAACCGTTGCGGCTTTCCAGTTCCCCGTTTGAACTCAGCAGCCCCATTCCCATCATTTCATAATAGGGATTGCGGGAAATCTGTGACGGATCGGTGCGGGTCCAGGAAGCGGCAAAGAATACATCAATATCCGCGAAATATTCCTGCAGATTGGAACGCACCAGCAGGGAAGCCGCATCCCAGTTGCCGATATTGGTCATGGGTTCAATCCGGCTGATATATCCGCCGCTGTTGGGTTCAAAATAATACTCGGCTGCACCGTCCCCGTTCATATCCTGCCTGGAAATGTTGAAGGGCATAACGGTCAGGCCCGTGAAACCGTCCGTGATGTCCCAGGCATGGGCATAGTTGAGCACCACACTGGTGATGTCATTGTCGAAAAGGGTTGAAATGAATCCGAACATGTGAACATCATCCACTTCCGGCTGGGTGCTGCTCAGGGAAGAAGTGTTGCCCCAGTCTCCCTCAAACCCCACACCGTAGCAAAGTTTGAAGGCCGCGCCCGGAATTCCTGTGACATTCTCCAGACCGAAATTCAGGGATGCGCCGTCAAACTGCCAGTTGATGATGGTTCCCAAAGGAGACCCGCCTTCCATGCCGAAATCCCGGTATTCCTGGGGAGGGCCGTCCGTGGAGGGACGGCGTCCCAGAGAAAAATGGAGGGGAACTGATCCCAGATCCTTTGAATACACAAAATAGGCGCGTTCCAGCCGGATGGTGTCTCCGTGAGGCAGAGACGAGGTGTTGCCGTCAAAGGTCACATCCCCCAGACTGCCCTGATTGAATTTAACGCCCGTGCTGTCTCCGAAAACCTTGTAAGCCGCAAGACGGCCCCCGAAGGTCAGGTTTTCGGCAATCTTTGCATTCATGTTCAGCCGGAATTTATTGGTGAAAATCACATCATTGTCCGCATCATACGTTTCCGCAGGCGGAACCATGCCTGCCGCGGCCATTGTGCCCATTGCCTGCTGAATCTGGGGCAGGGTTGCGCCGTTGAATCCGTTCGGCACCGGCGCAAAAAAACTGTTCATGACAGACGAAGGGGCAATCCGCATGTTTTCATAATGGATGGAATCCCCCCGTGACCGCAGTTCCACGCCCAGAGACAGCTTGTCAGTGGCCGTGTGGAGTTCGGCCTTGTTCATCCGTTCTCCCATGCTCTTCATTTCCGCTGTTTTTTCCGATTCCTGCTTCTCCATCTGCTCCAGTTTCTGCTGAACACTGTTCATTTTCTCTTTCAGTTCCCGAAGCTCCTTCTGCAACACCTCCACCTCATCCGAAGTCGCGGCCATTGCTGAAAATGCGGACAGAAACAGGAAACAGCAGGCCATCCGGATGATTTGGACCCATCTTTTTTTCATCTCTTTCTCCATTTTCCCTCCTGTGTATCTGAAATGTTCCGGGATTTACCGGTCATGCCCATCTGCCGCTTAACATCCCTCTGATTTCATCCTGTGTTCCTTATCTAAGCAAATCCTTTGCCAAAAGAGACGAAAAAAGGAATAAAAATATAACTTTTTGTTTTTATGGAAAATAAAAAATAAAAGGAAATTTCACTTGAACTGACAGGGGTGTTAATGTTAATTAACATCTGTTAAGACAGTAAACCGTTTGCAGAGGTGGGAAGATGAACATCGGCGATCACTGGAAAACCATTGTGGATACCTTGCAGGACGGCCTGCTGGTGGTGGGCCCTGACGGAAAGATCATCGCGGTCAACCCGGCTGCGGAACGTCTGACCGGATACCGATCCCAGGAACTGATCGGCCAGTCCTGCCGGATCCTCAACTGCACAGGATGCAAAATCAGCGGGCAGGGTCTCGGAGAACACTGGTGCAAAATGTTTTCCGCAGGGACTGTTCAGGCCAAACGGTGTCAAATCACCGGCAAAGACTCCCGGACTGTGCATATTCTGAAATCCGCGTCAGTTCTTCGGAATCCGGAGGGAAAAATCATCGGTGCAGTGGAAACCCTTACCGACATGTCTGAACTTATCCGGAAACAGCAGGAGATCGCCTCTCTTCGGAAAACATACAGTCTCACGGACGGATTTTTCGGCCTTCTGGGAAATTCCCCGGTCATGCAGCGGTTATATGAACTCATTGAGAATGTCGCGCAGTCCGAGGCCCCGGTCATGATCCTTGGGGAAAGCGGAACCGGAAAGGAAATGATTGCACGGGCTGTGCATGAGGCCGGAATCCGCAAAGACAAACCCTGCATAAAGGTCAACTGCGCCGCGCTCAATCCCAATCTTCTGGAAAGTGAGCTGTTCGGGCATGTCAAAGGCGCGTTCACGGGCGCGGATCAGAACCGCATGGGCCGGTTTGAGGCTGCACACGGGGGAACCATCTTTCTGGATGAAATCGGGGATATTCCGGTGTCCACCCAGGTGAAACTGCTGCGGGTGCTGGAAGAAGGGGAGATCGAACGGGTCGGGGATCATTTGCCCGTGTCTGTCAATGTGCGCATCATCACGGCCACCAACCGGAATCTGGAGGATCTGATCCGCAGGGGACTGTTCCGGGAGGATTTTTTCTTCCGCATCAATGTGTTCCCCATTCATGCGCCCTCCCTGTCGGAGCGGCGGGAGGACATTCCCCTCATCCTTCAGCATTTCATCCGGCAGAATACGGTGAAAATGGGAAAAGACATCACAGGACTGACACCGGAGGCCATGCGTATGCTGATTGCCTATGAATGGCCGGGCAATATCCGGGAACTGCGCAACGCGGTGGAATACAGTTTTGTTCTCTGTCCGGGCGGGCTGATTGATGTGGATCATCTGCCGCCCCGGATCATACAGCAGGAATGCGCGCCTTTGTCAGAAGGAACCGCGGCTCAGATCGCAGACAGTGAAAAGGAATCTCTGATCCGGATTCTCCGGCAGACCCGCGGAAACCGATCCAAAACCGCAGAGATTCTGGGCGTCAGCCGGGTGACGGTGTGGAAGCGCATGAAAAAATACGGAATTGAAATTCATCCCAACCTGTAGGCAGGCGAGAGGGGAATTTCCGGTCAGCGGATCGCGTTGCCCGAAGTTCCGAATGCGATAATGATGTCCGGGCTTGAAAAATCTGATTGCCGTTTTATTTTATTGACTGATGCACCTCCGTCATACCGCGAAATCCGGTATCCAAAACTGGTTGAAAACACTGGATTCCGGCTTGCGCCGGAATGACGCAGAAACTGAAATCCGGGCTTATTGCCGGTTCATCATCTTTATCTGGAAACATATATAACATGTGTTCGATATAAGGATTTGAATTTGTTTTATTTTTTATGTTGAGCAGCCATTGGACCAACATCTCACAACATTAACAAAGGAGAAAAAAATGAAAAGCATGATAAGAAAAATCAGTCTATTGGCAGCCGGGCTTCTGCTGGCAGTTTCCACGTTTGTATTTGCACAGCAGGGCAATGATCACAGCCAGCATGGCGCAGCCGGGCAGATGGAAAATCAGCCTGCTGCTGAGATGAAAGGTCATGAAGGCCATGATATGAGCAAAATGGATGTGAATCCGGCTCATCCCGCGGGACAGATGATTGGTGAAAAAAAGGTTGAGGAATATACCCTGATGTATCATCTTCTCAACAAAGAAGAGCGGGATGAAATGATGAAGGGCATGGAAGGAATGGAAATGCACGGCATGATCAGCAGTCCGGATGTCACCAATCATCTGATGCTGTATATAAAAGGTGCGGATGGGAAATATGCTTCCGGAAAGGTCGGTTTTGTTATTGCCGGGCCTGACGGAAAGGATTTTAAAACCCTTACTATGGGAATGTATGACGGTTATGGTGCGGATGTCATATTCAGGGACAAGGGGATTTACAAGATAAAAACCAAGGCCGTCATCGGGGATAAGACGCTCAGTGATGAGTTGGATTATGAAGTGAAGTGAAGCTGATGGACGATCCTCTCTCTCAGAGACAATGCTGTTGCCTTAACAAAAATATTCCCCTCCCCTCGCGGGAGAGGTCAGGGGAGGGATATATAAGAATTTGCAATTAATGATGTTTTCACCCTCCCCCCGCCCCCTCCCTCAAGGGAGGGGAGTTTTTTTTCGTAATCCGGC
>CAZDIU010000150.1:0-12425 GCA_964505535.1 uncultured Desulfobacterales bacterium
AGGGATTGGGGAACAGGGATTGGGGAACAGGGATTGGGGAACAGGGATTGGGGAATGAGGAACAGGGGAACAGAGAATTATAATCCGAAATACAACCCCTGTTCCCCAATCCCTGCCCCCTAACCCCTAACCCCCTTTTAAGGAGGCAATTTATGAAAGTCATTTTTCACAAAGATTTCTGCAAATCCTATATTTCGGACCCGGCTGCGGCTCCGGGCAGAATGGAGTCCATTGTAAACGAAATCAAGGACAGGGCAGAATTCATAACCGCAGTTCCGGCTTTGGAGGAGGATCTGGCGGCAGTTCATACAGACAGGCATATCGCCACTGTCCGCAGTTCCGGACTGTACGGGATTGCAGCGCTTGCTGCCGGTGGTGCGGTGCAGGCAGCGGAAATCGGACTCACAGAACCCTGTTTTGCTCTGATCCGGCCGCCCGGACATCATGCGTCCGCGGATTCCTCATGGGGATTCTGCTATTTCAACAATATGGCTGTGGCCCTTTCGCATCTGAAAAGAAAAGGAAAAATTGCATCAGCCTTTGTGCTGGATTTTGATCTGCATTACGGAGACGGAACAGTCAATATTCTGGGACATGAACAATGGGTTGACATTTACAATCCTCCGGAACGCAGCCGGGAGGGTTATATACGGGAAGTGGCCCGCACTCTCGCGGATGTGAAAGCGGATATTATCGGCATTTCCGCAGGGTTTGATCATCACCGGGAAGACTGGGGAGGTCTGCTGGAAACCGAGGATTATTACTCCATGGGCGCAATGGTGCGTGCCACTGCAAACAAAAACCGGGGCGGATGTTTTGCCGTCTTGGAGGGCGGATACAACCATGATGTGCTGGGAAAAAATGCCGCTGCCCTGATGGACGGACTCTCCTCATAAAACCGGGAGTCATGCCAAATTATACCGACTCCCCATTGAAAAGATACCTGCAGGCAGGCAAAAACAAGTTTTCGCGTGTTCAAAAAACCGGATTTTTCCCCAAAATCCGGTTTTTCCGAAAAACCTGTGTTTCAGATCAATGGCGAATTGGCATAATACCAATTCGCCATTGAATTCATGCAATATTCGCCTGCTGTTTCCGCTCTCCGCACCGATGCCGCTGACGCGGGCACGAAGGAGTCCCAGACTGAAAGTTCGGTCCGCTGAAACAGTTTCAGACCCGGAGCCGGACTTCCAGTCCGGCACTCCCTGACCCGCTGACGGAAAAGGAAAGCACTGCATCGAATCAATGAAGAATCGGTATAACAGCACTTCAATAAACCCTTCCCTGAAACGCCATTCCCTGAAATAAATGAAAAGGAGAAATCAGCGTAATGATTTCTTTTTGGAGATCATCGAAATAATTCCCGCTCAGAATGCTTTTGGCGGAACCGATCATTTCCCCTTCCCGGATCACAATGCCGTGAGGAACCGCTAACGAATAATCCCCTCTTCCGGAATCCTGCGTATGCAGTCCCAGCACGCTGGTGATGAGATACGCATTTTCGGATGTGCGGATGAAATCCTGCAGATTTTCCTCTCCGCTTCCCTGCAATATCAGGCTGTCAGGCGTTGCCAGCGGCGTGGGGTTCCAGCCGGTCTGCCGTGCGCCCCGAAGACTGACCTGCGCGTTTTCCAGTCTGCCTTTTTCAATAAAGCAGACTGGTTTTGCACAAATCCCCTGCCTGTCCAGCGGGTAGGAACCCGCGTGCATGGTGCGGCAGGGATTGTGCAGCAGACCGAAAGTTTGGTGAAATCTTTGCCGATGTTCTGCAAATTCTTCCGGGCGGAATGCCGAACGTCTGTTGTCTATCTCTTCCGCATTGAGATTCTCCAGCAGGTATTTGTCTGCAAACCGCTGGGATACTGAGGGAGAAAGAATAACAACAGGGATATTTTCTTTGATTTCCGTTTTTTGCCTCTGTATCCGGATCATCTCTTCCAAATGTTTCAGATGACTGCGGATTTCCTCTTTTTCAATGATTTCTCTGGAAGAAACAGCAATACTGTACAGAGATTCCGCACCGGCTTCAAACAGGGTTTCTGTTTCCGCAAATTGTGCATCCAGCCCCCGGCTGTGAGCGATGCAGTGATTTTTCACAGAACAGGAAGCCTCTGCCATGCAGTTTTCCGTATCCAAAGCCCGGAAGGTTTCTTTTGCCGGTTCCAGCCAGGTGAGGATTTCTGATGGTTTCTGATTGCAGAGTTCTTCGACTGCGGGACTGAACACTTTTACATTTGCGGGTTTTTCCGGATCAGGAATCTCCGGGGCAAAGGGATCATCAAACGCAAAGTCACGCATAAGAGAAATCAGTGCCTGCGCATCCTGAACCAGAGGTCTTGTGAGGGAAGTCATGCTGACTGTGCCGTCAGCCCATCGGATATACAGATTTCCGCTCACAGCCTCATGAAACTGAGGCGGAGAATACACGCCTCCGGTTTCCGGGCCGCGCAGTCCCGCGGAAAGGAGCCGGGATTGTGTGAGATGCAGCAGCCACGCGGCAATGCGGCATTGCCCTTTTTCCTGTTCATATCTGCTGAGAGTGTCTGTCAACTGTGTTTTCATTTGCCTCCGATACGGATGTCCGGGTGGGAATCAATCAGGGTGAACAAAGGGCCGCCCCCGGAAGTGGGGACTTTCTGCCCGCTTTTCCCGCACATGCCGGATCTCCGCACATGCAGGCGACCGATTCCCCTGCGCACGGACTGCAGCACGGCAAAGATGTTGCCGCTGAAAATGGCGGGTTTGTGCAGCACTGCTTTTCCGTGTGCAAAGCGGTACATCAGGGAACAGTTGAACACAAAATCGCCGCTGGTGGAATTGACCTGTCCGCCTCTGTAACCGGAGAGAAAAAGATATTCCCTGTCCGGGTCTGCAATCCGGTTGACAAGGAGAAAATCATACAGTTCCTGTGCGGACACATCCTCAAAATCGCAGTCCCAGGGAACTGCGTCTGCAATCTCCAGCCGGATGTTGCTCATGCGTGGAATGGGCGCATGGGAAAAACTTTCGGCCCGTTCCGCTCCGGTCGGGATAACGCCAATGGGATCGGCTGTGAAATGATCGGCCAGAGCCTGATGAAGAATCCCGTTTTTCACAAGAATCACGTTTTCCCTGGGAAAACCGTTCGCACTGAAAGGCTGAAATCCCCAGTCATATTCCACCGGGCTTTCGGTGATGGACAGGTTTTCGCGTCCCAGCCGGAGACCGGTGCGGAACCGTCCGTTTTCCGAAAGAATGCTGCCCCGGAACACGCTGTCGCTTTCCGCTGCATGGCCGAATGCCTCATGCACCAGCCCGCCGGTCAGATGGGCATCCAGCAGGATGGGATAAGAACCGTGCGGAATCTGGGGCGCATGCACCAGTTCCCGCAGACGTACCAGTCGGTCTTTCACCCTTGTGCGGATCATTTCCTGTATGTCTTTTTCCTTCAGAATGCTGAAATCATTCCCCACAAATCCCGTGTGCAGGGTGCAGTTTTTTCCCTCTGCCCACAGGGACATCTCATGCCGGAAAAGCGAACGGGGCATGGTGAAATGCACATCCGAACCGTCACTTCGGAGTATCCGCCATTGTTCATGAATGACGGTAAGGGAAGTGGAGCAGGAAATTTCCGTATCCAGATTCATCAGTTCCCGGTGGAAGGCAAGCAGGGCTTCTTTTGCCTGCGCGGGGGAAACGGTATCAAAGCCGTGGGACACCGGCAGAATTTTTCTGTCTGTCAGGGCCGGGGCCGAGAACAGTTTTTCCGCAGTGAGCTTCCGCTGATTCCGGCTTTCCGGGCAAAGGGCAATGGCTTTCTGCAGGCAGTTCTGCAAAGACGCGGGGCTGATTTCCTCTGCGGACACCAGCGCGGTATCCCCGTTTCTGCGAAATATCTGGCACCCCATTCCTTCCGTGATATGCTGCGAGATTTTTTGGCACTGTCCCTGGGTCATTTCCATCCACAGGGATTTTCTGTGCTGCATACGGACAATGGCGTACAGATCAGCCGGAAGCGGATACTGGCGGAAGGATTGGATGATCGGTTGGATTCTATCTTCGTTCAGGTACATGAGTTATATCGCTTTTTGATTACTTCCCAGTCTGTGGTGGTCATTTCTCCTCTTTTGTAAGCCTCATATCGGGCTTCGGATTCCTCTATCCATTTTTTCTCAATTTCCGGATCAGGTCTGTCGTGACTGAATGGTTCCCGTTGTCTGATTTTTCGGAAAACTTCATCACCGGGTACGGTTGCTGTCTTTCCTTCTTCATATTCCGTTAATCGCCTCTTTATCTCGGAAATCCATAATCTTTCAATCCGATCTGTTTTGTTTTCCTGATAAGTTTTCATGAGTCTTTCATCCAAAGGAATGGGAATGATTTCACCTGCTGATGTTTTGATGTTTTCATAGCAAGACGGCTCCCGGATAAACTGTTTTTCCGCATTTGCCATCCATCCGGCAAGGGCGTCTGCCGCATTGCTGTATGCTTGCTCAAAGGTATCTCCGAAAGTGACACAGCCCGGCAAATCCGGAAATTCCATCTCAACAGTATTTCGGTTTTTTGTGAATATGGCGTAATATTGTTTCATACTTCCAATCCCAGAGATAAACGGGCAGCTTTCCGGAATATACGGCAATTTTTCCGGGCATCTGTGGCGCATTCTCTATCCGCTGATTCACCGGGGTATCGGTAACTGACACTGAAATCTGTAAGAAATGCCAATTCCCTGCGGTAAATTTCCCATTCTGGTTCAACAGCCAGAACCTGTTCAAGCAATGCCAGAAGATCATGTATTTTGCCAAAAGCAATACCTGCTTCGCAAAGCCGGGCTTTCAGATATTTTTCTGCACATTGCTGTGCATGGAAACAAATACCGTCAAAATTCCGGTTTTTTCTGGCTCTGCCTTCCCTTTCCATCATGGTAAAATCACCTTCCGCTTTTTCTGTCCATTCACGGGTTATGGATTTCATAAAGCACTTTCCCTTTATGTATGATATCGTGCATAAAAAAATCGCCCATTGAAAGCCTATGCTCAATATTTTCAGGAGTGCGGACAAGCAGATCAAGGGGAAAATCCGGCAGGAGTTTCATCCGGATTTCGACGGATTTTTCAACAGATTTGCCTGTAAACGGCATGATAACCAGCATATCCACATCCGAATCCTGTGTCGGCTTTCCCCCGGCATAAGAACCGAAGAGGATAATCCGATCCGGTTTGAATTCGTTGGCAATCCTTTGACTGAAATTTTTTATCCGGGTCATGCTGATCATACATTTATCCCCAAATCAAATCCTCTTTTCTGCTTTTCAGCAGTTTTTCACATAAATTTTCCCCTTTGCCTGAACCTCGCAGCAGTTCCCTTGCTTTATCGGGAGTTACAAGATTATCTTTCATATTTGTACTCTCCGAGTCACAGAAAATTCCTCTTTCCGCAATAATTTCCTGACTCATATCCCCTTTGATTCCTTTGAGCAGTTTTCTGACTTTTCTGAAGGAATAGTATTGTTCGGGATCTGCCGGGGTTTCAGGCAGTTCATTGGTCACTTTGATATGCTGTTTTTGCTTTGGTGTCATTTTGGTTTCCTGTCTGAACCATACTTCGGCAAGCTCAGTAACCATGATTAACCTGATGAAAGGATGAACCATGATTACGCATTTAAAAATCCTGATAATCCTTTAATCATGTGAATCCCGGTTCAGACAATCCTGTTATGCTGCTGCTGACGGAGATTGGCGATAAGTAAGTGTTCGTATATTTTCGAGTATAAATTTTGTAAAGCCCCCCGGTTTTCCTGAAAGCCCTGTTTTTTTTATACTCGAAAACTTTAGGTCGCTTACTTATTTCGGGCAAAATCCGTGCGCAAGGTCGTCTTTTACACTGTCATACATTTCTTTCAGTTTGCTGTCATCGGAACTTTCCACAAGATAGTCAAGATATTGCATGACTTCCGGGGGGAAATGCTTGTCCGCAATGGCTTTGCAACCTTCGTTAATCAGGCGGTTAGCTTCTGATCGGAATCTTTTGGCTTCTCCAGTTTGGCCGATTTGATCGCAGTATTTTGCTTTGAGTTCACAATAACGGGGCATTAAACCTGAAAATCTGTAATTTTCAAACCATGATGACAGTTTCTGAATGATTTTATCCGAGTTATCAATTTGATCATTCAACAGATATGTTTGGGCTGCATCTTCCCAAAAGTCATAATAATCTCTGCTTGCTATCACTATGGTTTTATCATCTTTGTTTTGTTCAATAATTGACAAGATATTTTTTAGAATTGTCAATGCTTCAGTTTTCTTTTTTTGCAATACAAGAAGGCTTAATTTATCCTGAAAGTTTTCGAAATCAGTAACATATGATTTATTTTTTTTGCTCAGTCTTAAAGAAATCAATTCATCAATAGCGGTTTCAGCCTGAGAATAATCCTGTACTGTAAAAAGATAATCCCTGTACCTCTCAAGATTTGTTATTCTATCCGACAAAATTTGGGGATTGTCATTAAAATGAATAAAATACTGTATAAATGTGTATAAATCTTTCAATAATAAATCATGAAAGATATAATTTAACTGAAGTAATGTGTTATTTATTGAGATATTTCTTCCATTTTCAACACGGATCAGTAAAGAGCGATCATATAGATGTAATGCTTCAGAGTTATTTCCTCTTAAAGTCATTAAATGTGCAAGATTATGTGAAGTTGTACTGATTGATCCGCTGATTTTATTTCTTAAATAGCTTTCTTTTTCCTGTGAAACGATACTGTCATAAAAATCCAATGCCTTGTTATAGTAATTTATTGCATCATCAATTTTGCCAATGCGCCTTAATGATATTCCATAATCATTAAAAAAGAATCCTTTCAGTCTGTTGAGTTGATATTCTGCAAATTTTATATCCTTGCAAGAACTTTCCAATAAATCCTGAGCAGTCATTGATTCCAGAATATTCTTTGCTTTATCGAGATATTCAAACCCTTCAACAGGGTTGAAAAATTTGTTTGAGTATGCAGGTGTACATAATCTGATCCCAAGTCTGAAATAAAATCCTCGGAGATGATTGATACAAGAAAAATTTTCCGGTTGTTGCACTCGTTGTTTTAAAACATCAAGAAATGTAGTACCTGAAGAAAATTCTACAGTTTTATTTCTGATAATCTCATCATACCAATAACTGTCGGGTGGTAATTCATTGATAATATCACTCCAAATATCTTTTTGGATTCCATCATGAACCACACCGGTTATATCTCCATCAAATCTTATCAGGGCATGTTTAGCAGCATCATTTCCATTCTTAAACATCATTTTGAATTTACTTTTTATTATGTCTTCCTGCATCGGATCTTTTCCATAGTGGAAAAGATATTTTTCACGGAGATACTTTCTGCAAGCAATTTCGCATTTCACCTTTCCCCTTCCCAAAAACTCAAGAAATCCTTCAAAATTATCATATTCTCCCTTTTCCCAATAATGATACGGCAGATAATCAAATCCGTATTGGAATCTCGGATCATTTTCATCCAGTGTTTCAAAACGGCATTTTTCACCATCACACCATTCAATGATCAGTTGATGGGCATTCTGTATATCCTCTTTGCTGATAAGCTCATATTCATAAAATCCCTTTTCATTGTATCCGAAATGGGTCAGGCTTTCCTCAAACTGGAAATGGAAAAAAGAGTATATCTTATGAGATAGTTTAGGATACTGTTTCTGTTCCCTGTTTTCTGCAAACGGAAACACGTTCAGATAGCAGGAAATCTGC
The DNA here is from genome assembly GCA_964505535.1 of uncultured Desulfobacterales bacterium. Classification (GTDB taxonomy): domain Bacteria; phylum Desulfobacterota; class Desulfobacteria; order Desulfobacterales; family Desulfococcaceae; genus JAABRU01. The sequence goes on from CAZDIU010000150.1 coordinate 7,753, forward strand.
TCAAGGAGAGTTTTAATCTCCTTTTCCTTTTCTCTGCCGATGAGTTGTATGAAATGCTGATCCGAAGGATGGATTTTGAACACTTTGATAAGAGCAAGAATCTGTCTGAGCAGATCATTGTCTTTGATCCTGAATTTTTCCGTGAGTTCCTTTCTGAAAAAACCGATCACCGTTGACGGCAGTTCCGACAAATCATAATCCTTATTTTCCTGCAATCTTTTCAATAGTTCCGTAACATACAGAAAATTGCCTTCGGACTGCTTCGCCAGTTTCAGAAACAGGGATTTATGGCTTACCGCAGCTTTTTCCCCCAGTTTTTCCTGCAATGCAGTCAGAAAATCCGGTTCTGTTTTGTATTCCTTATTTTTCAGACTGTGCAACAGGTTGACAATCTCTTTGGAAACACGGTTCCGCATGAGTTCAGGAAAAGCCTGATCCGTCAGTTTGAACGCTGCTTTGCCTGAAATATTCAAAAGTCTGCTGATCTGCTGTTCATTCAGAGAAACTTTATATAGCTTTGCCAGTGCTTCCAGTTCAGCCTTGTCCATCCGTTTCAGTTCTATGACAGCAGGCAGTCTGCAGCTCATATAATTCAGAAAATTGCTGAGGGTGTCACCGGAACGTGAAGTAACAAAAAACGATATGTTTTCCCATAACGATTCACATGGAACAATCTGAAAACAGGTATTTTTCCCCGGATTTTCACCCTGCAGTTCCAGTTCATCCAAAGCATCAATTACGATAACCAGCTTTTTCTGCTTGTTTTTTTCATTCTCCAGTATTTTGCTGACACTGAAAAGCCCCTGCCGGTAAAGCTGAATAACACCGTCATCTTTTAAATCCGATGTATTATCCGGTATTATGGGATGTTCCAGTTTACTGCCGTATTTCATTTGCATTTGTTCCAGCAGAGAAAAAACTATATCCTTCCAGTTTTTCCTGCTGAAACCGATAAGATGATAAATGACAGCGGCATTTTCCTCTTTTTGTATTTTTCGGATAAGATACGCGGAAAGCGCACTTTTCCCGATCCCCGGTTCACCGCAGACATAAATGCACTTTTCCCCTTTGCTCAAATGCTGCTCAATCTGCGCAAGAACTTCCTTTCTTTCCATGTAAATATTTTCTACAAGAAAAGTGTCTATTTTGGATTCCTGTGTGGGATCGAAGAAAGTGTAAATGACTGGTTTGATTTCAGATTTTTGATGTATTATTGGCTGATTAAGTTCAGAAGATAATCCTTGTGTCTGTGTCTGAATCAATTGTTTTGCAGTTTTTGTCCAATTTGTTTTTTCGTAGAATCCTATCTTACCAATTTCACCAAGCTCTTTTTCCTGTTTCATGTCATCATATAAATCATCTTTCGACACGTTATAAAATTCACAAAATAAATCAACTGCTTTTAAAAACTCTGCACAAGGATTTTTCTTTCCGTATCGTCCATTCTCAATATAATTTATCTTATCCTTACCATATGTTTTGCCGAAATATTTTTTCATAAGCACTTTTAACTCAGGTTGCTCGGCAAGAGTTTGAACAGAATTTGCATATGGCGTCCCTTTTCTCACGAATTGGATTCTTCTGCCAATTGGTTTAGCGACTTTTTCTTCGAAATCATCCAATGATAAATTTTTTAACTCTTCCAAATTATAGCTTTTCATAAAAAATCCTCTCTATTTTCGTTTTTTTACATAAAAAACTTCAATTTCCGTCAGACAGGCTGATTGATTGCTGTAAAGAGCTATGAGATGCTCTTATTAAATTTTGGGACTTATTTATCTTCAAAGAGAAATCATGGATGAATATCAACTTTTCAAAAGTCTGCTCACGGTTCTGACGCCCTTTGAAACTTTTAACGAGCTTTCGGAAAGACTGAAAGGAAAACTGAGTCCGGAGGACATTGCCTTTACAATTTATGAAGTTACCAAAATTTGCGGTTTCTGTAAAGACAAAAGAAAGATTGGAAGAAGGAAGTGCCCGGTATGTTGCGGCAAAGCAGAGAATTATCTCAAATTTTATATAAACCGCCTGGATCGCTATCGGATCATTCTTTCGGCAGTTCCGGAGGTGTGGAAAGAGCGGGTTTGTCCTGCTGACAAGTCGGCACATCAGAAATGATTTGAAAGGAGGTGGAGTAAAAACAGAATGCTGATTTGGGAAATGTGGTAAGGGTCAGCTCATTTGGGTTTAAATTTTCATTTAATTAAGGAGGAATGCGATGTTTCTGACTTCTTTATTACCGAAACTGACAGCCAATGCGAAAAGGGTTTCCCTCTCCATTCCGAAAGAACTCTATGATTTTATTCTGGAAGATGCGGGAAGGAACAAAGAATCAATCCAGAAAATCATTCTTCGCTCGATTAAAAGCCACGCGGATTCACGGTTTTTTTTCATACCGCCTGATCCAGATGAAGACATTGACTGCGATGCTTTTGCGGACGGCGATTTTATAAACTGATGTTATGCACTGTTGCTCCATAGGGGCATAATGTTTGTAGAAAATTTGAATTTTTAAAGGGTTAAGCCCCATCGGGGCGCCATGTTTGAAATTGTTCACATTCCGCTCCATACGGAGCTTTTCTGTTCACAACATGCTGATATTTCTACAAACATAGCGTCCAGATGGGACTGGGAAAGGAGGTGATGTACCCGGAATCATGTGAAACGTCATTTGGTTTGTATGGGGATGTATTTAATTTTAAAACATTTTTTTAGAAAGGAATGAAATCATGGCAAAAGAAAATGTAACAGTGGAAACCAGCAAAGTCGGCGGAGCGGGCCTGATTGAATGTATTCTCGGTTTTGGCCCTGTCGTAGCGGCAGCTTGCCCGGAAAGATATGAAACAACAGTCTCCGGATCAAAAGGCTCCGCCAAGTCTTCTGGAAAAACCGAGTCGGAATCAGTGTCCAATGCGATGCGAGAATACAGCCGCAGCTAAACCTGCCGCAGCGTTGCGTTGATTAAACAGAAACCAAACCCTGCCTGAAAATCCGGACTTTTAAAACAGGTTTTCGGGCAGGCACCAGTTTCAACTTTCTAACGGATTAACTTTTCAGAATCAGGAGAAAAAGACATGAATACCAGAACAAAACACTGTATCCACTGGCTGATGGCAGTCATTTTCGCAGTGATGATCGCTGTCCAGCCGAATGCGCATGCAGTTTCTTCCTGCTGCGGCAAATCGTCCAAAAGCAATCCTTATCCCTGTTCCTGCGGAAAAGCGAATACGGGCAATTGCACGTGGTATGCCTGGTACAAGGCGAAAAAGGAATGGAACAAAAGTCTTCCCGGTTGGGGTGATGCCCGTAAATGGGCCTCCGGTGCAAAGGGAAGCAAATATCCTGTCAGCAGCACACCCAAAAAGGACCGGATTGGCGTTAATACCTACGCTGGAGGCTGGGGTCATGTAGCCTGGGTCAAGGATTTTTCCGGAAGCTATGTGACTGTAAAGGAGATGAACTGGTGCAGTACCTGCGAAAGAACCAAGACATATTCCAAATACTGGTTTGACGGCGGCTATATTGCCAAAAAGTAACCCTTAAACACATGCGGCTGCCTTATAAGGCAGCCGCAATCTGAAAGGAGACGGAAATGAAAAAAGCAAAACAGATAGTAATGGTCAGTGGCATATCCATAATGATTATGGGAGGCTGTGTTCTGTCCGGCTACCTCTGGGGCAGCTTGGGAAGAAATAGCATTAACACAGTTGCTCCGCCCCATATCTCAGTCCCGCGTTCTGCTGTCCCTGCTCCGGTTGAAAAGCCTGCTGACAGCATTGCAGAAAAAACCCCTGAAAAAAATTTTCATTCTCACAAAACGGAAAAGGAATCCCCAAAACCATTGCCTGAGAAAAACAGCAACCCGAATCCGTATTGCAGGTATGTGGATCAGGACATTGTGGAAAAATTCATCACCGGTCTGGAAAGTGATGACGTTGACATGGTTTTGCATTCCATTGAATTTTTTTCCAATTTCGGTTCGGATATGGCGGATGAAATGCTGAGACAGTATGTTGACAGGGCATTGGAGCCGGAAATCCGGGCGGCTGCAATTCAGGCGATCAACTGGAGCGGTAAGACAGGTGAACTGCTGGAATTGTATGCCAATGAAAAACATCCGGATGTGCAGAGTGCCATCATCATCTCTGCCGATTTCACAGAAATGGATGATGCAGCACGGGAAGAATTCAATGGTTTTTTCTATAGTTCAGTTTCTTATGAAAAAGATGCACAGGTCATCGCGAATCTGCTCACTTATATTGAAAACAGAGAACCGTTCAGTATCCCGGAAGCATACGCTGTTCTGACAAACCGTAAGGATTTGGACTCTGACACCATTCATTTCATGCAGAGCATGGTTGAACAGTCACCTGTGTTTGCATCCCTGCCGGAAGAGGAAAAATCAGCAATCAGTGAAAAACTCAGGTCAGCCCTTGCTTCCATACAGCGTGATGAAATACGGGATAATATCTGAGTGACGGCAGAGCGGATTGTCAGATTTTTATCCCGCTCTGTCATACTTCGGAATTTTTCAGACGTTTTTCATCCGGCCTTTCCTTATATACCATTACTTGAAACATTTTATGTTACAGTGCATACAGAACGTATTGCATTTTGTAAAACAGGTTCATTTTTCAGACATTCTGTGAGAGCATTATCCAGTTCATCAATAT
>CAZDIU010000151.1:0-12208 GCA_964505535.1 uncultured Desulfobacterales bacterium
TTATGTCAAAATCTTTATAACTAACTGCAAGGATTATTTTTTAAGCGTAGATTTTAACCTGAAAAATCCCTGCTTAAAAAAATCCCTGCAGTTTTATCCGCATCCCATGCCTGTTCCGGAGCAGCTCGCACCGCAGGCTCTCATTTGCCTTTTGATGAGATGCTTGAGGCTTTGTCCTTCCATTACCGCATGCACAGCCTCATCAATCACTCCTTCGATTTCCATGATGTCAATGCCGCTCGCGGTCAAAGTGCGTTTGGGATTTTCCCCAATGCCGCTGACCAGTAAAGTTCCGCAGTCACCGAGCAAATCAGCCAGTTGCGCCCAGCGTTGGAATCCCCCGCCTGCCGGAGGTGTGTCTCTTGCTTCCAGCAGACTGATCATGCCGTCTTTTTTGCCATAAATAAGCAGTTTGGATGCCTCGCCCAGATGCTGATTCACCAGCACGCCCTCCATGCTTGCCACTGCCACTTTGCTTCTGGTGCCATTGTATTTTTTTGCAGTCTGATCCTCTTTTATCTGCTCACATGCCTGCAATCTTTCCATCAGAGATTTGTCAGGTATTTCTCCCAGAAGCCCGACCGCATCTGCCCGGCACCGGGTGCAGTGACGCATCTGCCGGATATGTTTGCCGGCTTTTTCTCTTACCAAATCAACCAGTTCTTTGGAAGGTTCCGCCATATGACCGAAAGCTGATCCTTCATTGGGATAATAGGGAACACAGTTGAGAATATCCACACCCATTTCACTCATCTTTGCAGCGACAGTTTCCATATGTTCGTCATTGATGCCCGGAATGAGGATGGAATTCACTTTGACGGTAATTCCTCTTTCCTTTAATCCCTTTACCGCTTCCAACTGCTTTTCCAGCAGAATCTGCGCACCTTTTTCCGCGTGCAGAACCCGTTTGCCGTAACGCACCCATGAATAAATCTTTGCTCCGATGTCCGGATCAACTGCATTGATGGTGACTGTGATATGACTGACTTTCAGCGCGGCAAGTTCATCCAGATACGGAGTAATGTTCAGACCGTTGGTAGCAACGCAGAGCATCATTTCCGGGTATTTTTCCCGCACCCGGCGCAGGGTTTCCATTGTCTCCTCCGGGTTGGCAAAGGGATCTCCGGGGCCTGCAATGCCAACAACAGAGATGTTTTTCTTCTGCTTAAACACCTCTTCAAGATAAATCATTGCCTGAAAAGGCGTAAGCACGCCGCTGGTGACACCGGGACGGCTTTCATTCACGCAGTCAAATTTGCGGTTGCAGAATTTGCATTGAATATTGCATCGGGGAGCCACCGGCAGGTGAACCCGTCCGAATTTTTTATGTGCTGCTGCATTAAAGCAGGGATGATTTTCAAAATCCATTTGCCCCTCCTTGAAACCCTAAGGGTTTTCAAAACCCTTAGGGTTTGTAAAAAAATAACCTGTACAATTTTCTGCCCATAGGTATAAAATTTTAGGAAAAACCGGATTTTTCCGTAAAAATCCGGTTTTTTGCACCTGAAAACTTTCAGTTGGGCACTTATTTTGTTTTCTCCCCTCTCCCCCAATGGGAGAGGGGAGTGGAGGAGGAAACACATACAAACCGGGTTTACATGTATGTGTATCCCACAGAAGAACTGTTCTGTCTGATTTCAATGATGGTATTGGCAATGCGATCAAAAAGTTCCTGTGTTCCGCGATAAGCGATATGGTGTATCCGTGATCCATTGATACGGTCATGCACCGGAAAACCGATACGGATCAGAGGAATCCCCAGCCTTCGGGACATGGCATAACCTTTGCTGTGACCGATGATGAAATCCGGTTTCAGTTCTTTGGCAATGTGTTCTATGTCAGTGAAATCCGCATTGTCAAAAACCTGTATTTCTTTGCGTTCATATTCCGGAATGATTTCCGCAATTTTTTCTGTCAGATGCCCGCTTTTCCCGCCTGATGCGCAGAAAACAGGAATCACACCAATTTCATTGAGAAAACCGGCAATGGCAACCACCAAATCCTCTTCTCCGTACACAACGGCTCTGGCATCCATCACGTATTTGTGAGCATCCACATAACTGTCCAGAAGACGCCCCCGTTCCTCCTGATATTTTTCCGGAATCCTTTTTCCACTCACATCTGCCAGTGTATTGAAAAACTGATCCGTTGCTTCCACTCCGATGGGCAGTCCCATGGTGTGACAGGGAACAGCAAATTTCTTTTGCAGCAGCCTGCCTGCACTGTCTTTTTCCGCACCGAGTATTACACCGAATTCAAAACTGGCAAGTGCATTGCCTGCGGCTTTGATGCTGCTCACATGCGTGCCTCCGGGCGGAACCCGCTGATATTCTGTCCAAAGGGGCCCGTCCAACGTCTGGGAATAATCCGGCAGAAGCATGAACGGAATGCCGAAATCTGTCATGATCTCCTTGAAATGCCGCAAATCCGCAGGGGAAACCATGCCCGGAAACAGATTGACATGATTGGCTTTTTCCTTATGACCGTTTTCCGCCAGCCCCTCCACCAGCGCACGCACTGCGCCGTGAAATCCCTGCATATGGGTTCCCTGATAACTGGGCGTGGAAATGTGAACAATGGGCGGCAAATCCTGCCCTTCGCACATTTCTTTGTATTCCCTGATGAACATGGGAACATCATCGCCAATGGTTTCACTCAGGCAGGTGGTGGCAATGCCCACCAGTTCCGGATCATACTGTTTCCGTATGTTTTCCAAAGCGATTTTCAGATTGGCTCCGCCCCCGAAAATGGCTGTTTCCTCTGCAAAATTGGAGCAGGCTATATCCATTGGTTCCTTGAAATGGCTGATAAGATACCTGCGGATATAGGTCGAACATCCCTGTGAACCGTGCAGCAGCGGAACCGCGCCTTTAATGCCTTTGAACACCAGCGAGGCCCCCAGCGGCGTGCAGAGTTTGCACGCATTCTTTGTGGCTGTGTATTCTTCTTTTTTTATGGACAGATTGTTATTCATAATTTTTTCCCCTCTCGTTCCCACGCTCTGCGTGGGAATGCCAGCCGGACGCTCCGCGTCTTTTCAGTACTCTGCAGCCATACGCAGAGCCTACCATACTGCGTTCCCACGCGGAGCGTGGGAACGAGATTTCTCTGAACAATTCTGTTGACTGTTCCCTGACAACTGATAACTGTTCACTGATAACTGTTTCGCGCAGGTGCAAATTTCCACACCGGGCTGGATACACTCAGATACACTTCCTTTGCAAAATTGAGCATCCCGGAATACCCTGCCAATGGAATTTTGCGCTCGTGGTTGTGATCGCAGAATCCGATTCCCATTTTGTAGGCAATGGGACGCTCCTTGACGCCGCCGATGAAAAGATCTGCTTTTTTCTCAATGATGTATTTGGACAGTTCCAATGGATTCGCGTCATCCAGAATCACGGTTCCGTCATCACACATATCCCGCAAAATGCGGTAATCCTCATCATTTCCGGTCTGGGAACCTGCCAGCACCACATCCATTCCCAGATAGCGCAGGGCTTTGATCAGAGAGAAGGCTTTGAATGCACCGCCCACGTAAATTGCGGCTTTTTTGCCCTGCACTGCAGCTTTGATTTTTTGCAGTTCCGGGTAAATCCGGGTAATTTCCCCGCGCACAATCTCTTTTGTGCGCTCCATGATTTCCGGGTTTTCCCCAAAATGCTCAGCCACATCATACAAAGCCTTTGACATGTCTTCCAATCCAAAATAGGAAACCCGGATATAGGGAATGCCGTATTTTTCCTTCATCATTTCAGCAAGAAAGGTCATGGCGCCGGAACACTGCACCACATTGAGCGCGGCTCCGTGGGAACGCCGCACATCATTTACTCTGCCATCTCCGGTCATGGTGGATACCACTTCCACGCCCATCCGCTGATAATAATCTTTGATAATCCATGCCTCGCCCCCAATGTTGAATTCGCCAAGAATGTTGATGCTACAGGGACTGATGCCTGCGGTATCTCCCTGCCCGACAAGTTTGAACAGGGCATGGCACGCGGCTTTGTATCCGTCTTTTTTTGTGCCTTTGAATCCCTCGGAATGCACAGGCAGAACAGGAATGCCTTTTTCCGCTGACACTTTCTTGCACACAGCCTCCACATCATCGCCGATGATTCCCACAATGCAGGTGGAGTAAATAAAAGCGACTTTGGGCTGATGAATGTCAATGAGTTCGCTCAGCGCGTGATACAGTTTTTTCTCACCGCCAAAGATTACATCCTTTTCCTGCAAATCCGTGGAAAAGCTGAGTCTGTGCAGTTCCGGCCCGGATGACAGCGCGCCCCGTATATCCCAAGTGTAAGCCGCGCACCCGATTGGGCCGTGAATCAAATGCAGCGCATCCGCAATGGGATACAGCACCACGCGGGACCCGCAGAATACGCATGCACGCTGACTGACAGAACCGGCAAGGCTGTGTTTGCCGCATTTCATCTCAAAAGGCTGCGATCCCTTGAGAAATATCTGACTTTCCCGTTCCTTGAGTATGGGTATGGCTGTCATGTTTTTTGTCCTGTAATTATCTGGTTCATCCGGTGTTCACTGCTCGTTCCCACGCGGAGCGTGGGAACGAGATGAATTTTCAATCACATCACCAGCTCAAATCCGATGTCTGAGGAATCTCGATCTTTGCGATCCAGAATCGCGTCCAGCATTTTTTCCAGCAGCCGCATTCCGCCTTTGTATCCCACTGTGGGAAAATAGCTGTGTCCCACCCGATCCAGAATGGGAAAACCGTAACGCACACAGGGAATATCCTCATCTCTGGCAATGTATTTCACATACGTGTTGCCAATGAGCAGATCCACCGGTTTCTGCTTGATCCACTGATGAAAAAGAAACATGTCACCCGGCACGCTGATTTTCACCTCATGGGGAACATCCTTTGTGGCTTCTTTCAGCGCGTTTTCAAATTTCTTGCCTGCCGGTGTTCCTGTGACAATGTAAACCGGGTACATATCCAATGAAACCAGAAAGTTGGTCAATGCCAGCAACTGATCCGGATCTCCCACCAGCCCCACGCGTTTGCCGTAAAAATACTGGTGCATGTCGGAAATGATGTCCACCATCTGGCCCCGTTCAAAATTCAGGGAATCCGGCACGTTGACGCCTGCAATGTGACGCAGTGTGTCAATGAACATATCCGTGGCATGAAGTCCGATGGGCAGATCAAGGATTTCACAGGGAACCTTGCATTTGGCATCCAGCGCACGGGCTGCGGCCAATGAAGCAAGGCGTCCCATTGCCACTGTTCCCATGCTCGAACCGCTCTGTTTCAACTGATCCACCGTAACGCCGCCCTCAGGATACATTTTGAATTTGCCGGTCATGGGACCGTTCAGTACACCGGAAGTATCGGGAAACAGAATGGTTTTCAGTTTCATTTCTGTGGCAATGCGTCTGATTTCCTCCATGTCGCACGGTTCCACATAACCGGGAATCAGGTTGATGGTTTTGCTTTTTTTGCCATTGGATTCGGCAAAATAGTCTACCATGCCTTTGCACATGTTGGAAAAACCGGTCACATGGGAACCCACATAACTGGGGGTATTCGCATGAAGAATATATTTGCCTTCCGGAATTTTGCCTTCTGCCTGTGCCTTTTTGATGATCTGGGGAATGTCATCGCCAATGGTTTCAGACAGGCATGTGGTATGCACGGCAATCACATCCGGATTGTAAACGGCAAAAATATTGTCAATGGCCTGCAGCAGGTTTGCCTGTCCGCCGAAGACCGATGCGCCTTCGGTGAAAGCACTGGTCGCGGCCATGACCGGTTCTTTGTAATGACGGGTGAGGGTGCTGCGGTGATACGCATAGCATCCCTGTGATCCGTGACTGTGGGGAAGACATCCGTGTATGCCCAGCGAAGCATACATGGCTCCAATGGGCTGACAGGTCTTTGCCGGGTTGATGGTCAAAGCTGTCCGTTCTTTGATTTCCGCAGAGGTATGTTTTAGCAGCATGTTTCTGTACTCCTTGCTGTTTTTATTATTCGCAGGGTGGGTGCAGCGTATTTCGGCAAGCTCAATAACCGAGCGTAACCCACCTTAATTGTCAATGCTAAAGAATGGTAATGGTGGGTTTCACTTCGTTACGTCCACCCTACAAAGCTACAGAGCGTAACCCACCTTAACTGTCAATACTGAATGATAAATGTAGAATGGTGGGTTTCACTTCGTTACACCCACCCTGCAAAACTCAGGGATTTTTTTAAGCAGGGATTTCAGCAAATTGAAAAATCCTTTCTTACATAAATCCTTGTAGTTGCAGTAAATGGGTTTCACTCCGTTACACCCACCCTGCTTTTATTCCCACGCATACGTGGCAGCCAGTTCCGGGTTTTTCTCCCAGGGAGCCTTGATGTATGACCACACTTTGCTGTTGACCATGCGATCAATTTCTTTGTAAAAATTGATGGCTCCCTTAAATCCTGCGTAAGGTCCGCCGTAATCATAACTGTGCAACTGTTTCATGGGAATGCCGTGTTTCTGCACAGCATATTTTTCCTTGATGCCCGCGCAGTAAATATCCGGTTTAAATGTTTCCAGCATCTGATCCGCCTCATACTGACTGATGTCATCAATGACCAGCGCGCCGTTTTTCATCTGGGGCATCATGCCTTCATAACCGGAAAATTCCAATCCGCACGAACGGAGTTTTTCCATATCTTCCGGAGATTTGCGGGGTCTGTATTTTTCCGGATCACGCTCCACTTCCAGTTCCTCAATATTGCGGCTGTCCGCGTCCACTTTGATGGATGGCATGACCTTTCTGCCTTCATAATCATCCCGGTGTGCAAATTCATAGCCTGCGGACAGGGTTTTCATGCCCAGTTCTGCAAACAGTTCCTGATAATGATGCGCACGGGAACCGCCCACAAACATCATGGCACGCTTGCCTTCGGTGCGGGGACGGATTTCTGCCCGCGCTGCTTCCACCGCAGGCATTTCCTTTGCTATTACCGCCTCCACCCGGACAATCAGTTTCTGATCCCCGAAATACTGGGCAATCTTGCGCAGGGATTTGGCAGTGGCCTGCGAACCGATGAAATTGACCTTGATCCAGGGCAGCCCGTATTTTTTCTCCATCATCTCTGCCACATAATTGATGGAACGGTGACACATGATCAGATTGAGGTCTGCGGTATGCGCTCTGGCAAATCCGTCAATGCTGGAATTGCCGCTGAACGTTGCATTGAGCGTAATGCCGCATTCCTCAAAAATGCGCTCAATTTCAAACGCATCTCCGCCGATATTGTATTCCCCCAGCAGATTGATGCGGTATTCGCCATCTGTGACCGTGTCACTGGTGCCAATCACATGTTTGAAGATCTGGTTGTTGGCAATGTGATGTCCCGCAGACTGGCTTACACCCTTGTAACCTTCGCAACTGAAACCAAAAATATTGATGCCGAGTTTTTCCTTCATATCCCGGCAGACCGCATGAACATCATCTCCTATCAGACCCACCGGACAGGTGGAGAAAACCGCAATGGCTTTGGGATGAAAATTGTCATAAGCCTCCTGAATTGCCTGCCGGAGTTTCTTTTCCCCGCCAAAGATGATCTGCTCATCCTGCATATCAGTGGAAAAGCAGTAGGTCATGAAATTATGCCCGTCGGGCGTGGTACTCGGATCTGTCTGATTCCGCCGGGTAAGCCAACTGTAAAAACCGCAGCCGATGGGACCGTGCGTGATGTTCACAATGTCACGGGTGGGACCAAGCACAACACCCTTGCATCCTGCATAACAGCAGCCCCGCTGTCCAATCAGACCGGGAATGGTGCGCACATTGGACTGGATAACCGGCACCTGCTCATCAGGTCCCACTTTGTTGACAATAATCTGCTTCGCGCGTTTGCGGGCAACTTTGGTCGGATACGCGCTGATCAGTTCCTCTTTCACTTTCTCCGGATCAAGTCCGTCAAGTTCCAATATTTCCTCTTCTTTTTCTGCTGTTGCAATCATGGCTGATTCTCCTGAAAATTCGGGGTACTGGGTGCTGATTTCTGGTAAACAGGCAAACGAAAATTTTCGTGTATAAAAAACCGGGATTCACCCTCCCCCCGCCCCCTCCCTCAAGGGAGGGGAGAAAATTTTATACCCGAAAATGTATGGAACCTTACTTAACTGTTCACTGATAACTGACACCTCATTTCACATCATCCAGCGCATCATTTCCGTGTTCCCCTGTGCGCACCCGTACTGCATCCATGCAGGGACTGACAAAAATCATGCCGTCTCCGGATTTGCCGGTCTGATTCACCCGGATAATGGTTTTCACGGCTTTGTCCACCATTTTCTCCGGCAGCACCATCAGAAGAATCCGCTTGGGAATCAGTCTGCTGCTCTGACCAAGCTGCGCAACGGCTTCTTCATATCCTTTTTCCGCACCTTTGAGCAGGTGCATATCCACCAGCCCTTTTCCCCTTCCCAGACAATCCCTTGCTGTCATGGAAGAGATACCTGCCTCGGTCAGGGCCTGTTTGGTTTTGTTCATCATGTTCATGCGGATGATGGCCATTACCTCTCTCATATCTGCACCTCTTCGGTTTTTCCGTCCGCTGTTTCCTTAATGCCGGAACTGATGGTATAGGATTCCAGCACCGGAACCACAAAGATCTTGCCGTCTCCGAATGCCCCCTTTTCACCGGTTCTTGCCGCCTTGATAATGGTTTTGATGGCAAAATCCCTGTCCTGATCCTTTACCACAATCAGCAGCAGTTCCTTGGGAATCTCATCATAAGTCACTTCACCGATTTTGATACCCCGCTGTTTTCCCCGGCCCACCACCGACATTTTGGTTACACCCGGAAAACCGGCTTCCATCAGGGCAGCCAGCACATTGTCCACTTTCTCCGGTCTTACAATGGATCTCAGCATCATCATGATATGTTTTTCCTTTCACAAGAATTGTGTATTTGGTTTATAATTGCCTGTTGCTTTATTTCATCTGAAAATACGGCTGTATTTCAGATGATTATCAGATGTCGGATTACGCTGACGCTAATCCGACCTGCGACTGACACCTGAACACTGATAACTGTTCACTGACAACTGTTCACTGATAACTGAATCATGCCGCAAGTCGGATTACGCTGACGCTAATCCGACCTGCGACTGACACCTGAACACTGATAACTGTTCACTGATAACTGATAACTGAATCATGCCGCAATGCCGTAATCAATGAGCAGTTTTTCCAGTTCATCAATTGCCATCGGCTTGGGAATGACTTTCATGTCATTGTCATTGATCTTTTTTGCCAGCATCCGGTATTCATCAGCCTGGGGATGTGAAGGTTCATATTCAATCACGGTTTTGCGGTTGATTTCCGCTTTCTGCACCATGTTGTCACGGGGAACAAAATGGATCATCTGGGTTCCCAGTTTGTCTGCCAGAGCCAGAATCATTTCCTGCTCATTGTCCACCTTGCGGCTGTTGCAGATCAGCCCGCCCAGACGCACACCGCCTGCCTCGGCAAATTTCACAATTCCCTTGCAGATATTGTTGGCTGCATACATGGCCATCATCTCGCCGGATACCACAATGTAAATCTCCTGCGCCTTGCCTTCCCGGATGGGCATGGCAAAACCGCCGCACACCACGTCTCCGAGAACATCATAAAAAACATAATCCAGTTTTTCACTGTCCGCATATGCACCCAACTGTTCGAGCAGATTGATGGAAGTGATAATGCCCCTGCCTGCGCATCCCACGCCCGGCTCCGGGCCGCCGGATTCAGTGCACCAGGTATTGCTGAAACCCCTTTTGCGCACATCATTCAGTTCCACATCTTCCCCTTCTTCCCGCAGCGTGTCCAAAACTGTTCTTTGTGCCAATCCGCCCAGCAGCAGCCGTGTGGAGTCTGCTTTGGGATCACATCCCACCACCATGACCTTGTTGCCCATTTCCGCCAGACCGGCCACTGTATTCTGTGTCGTCGTGGATTTTCCGATTCCGCCTTTTCCGTAAATCGCCACTTTTCTCATTTTATCTTGTCCTTTCTGATGCTGCTGTGTAATATCCCAATGCTAAATCAGTGTAATATTTGGAATCCAGAACTGAAAATTTGTTTCCATGCGCTTTTTCCCCAAACTTTCAGTTTGGCACTCTTCCCGTCCCCAATAAATGGAAGTGAGGCTCCGTATGGGAACGGGGGCACTGATATTGCCCGCTTTCGCATTCCAAACGGAGTTGCAATTGTATAAAGCAAGATAAATGCCAGATTGTGTCCTGACAGATGAATATTTTTTAACATTCTTGAATTATAGATAATTTATCCATTCAAACAGGAAAATTCACTAAAACATAAATGTATATGATTACATATTTGTATTTAATATGATATATTAAAACAATTATGTAATTTTTAACAAATAATATTCCATAAATGTATAGCTGGCTGCAGAAATTGGAGAGCAAACCTTTGTCTGTCTTGCATTGTACAGAGTGAAGATGCTTCATGTTTTTGTGCGCACCGGATTGAAAATGAACAACCCCGCAGCAAGCTGCGGGGAATTTAGGGTGTGTCCCACTTTTTGCACAAAAAAATATGCTGAAATAACAGAAAATATGATATTTTTTCCGAAAAAAAATGATGATACCCGATTATCCCTACAACGAAACTTAGCTATGTCTCATAAACGTTGCATGTTTCAGAGAAAATTATGAGGTATAAATCTGTATAAAGCTGACTGTCATAAACAGTTATCAGATATAATCTCATAAAATTTGCTTGGATAAAGATCATTATCCCGTAATTTCTCATGGATATTTCAATTTATTATGGAATATATCTAAGTTTCGTTGTAGGGTTATGAAAGGAGAAAAGATCAGAATGGCCGTTATTATTGAAACCGCTTTTGAATCCGCTGTGACAGAATCCAACAAAGAGGCCTTCAGCGCTTCCTGTATCGAAAACGGAAAAACAGTGACAGAATTTGATATGAGGAAAAAGGATTGGCAGAAAATTCTGAAAACAGAATCGGAGATAAAGTGGTACTCCGAAACATATACGGTTGATGTTCATGAGTTTTCCACTTTTCATAACCCGATTGTCTGCAGATTTATTATGAACCGGGGTTATTATTGCAAAGCAGACGGGTGACGGGAGTATTTCACAACGGAACCTTCCGATGTTTCTGCTCATCATCATATGAGCAGGAATATATAGGTTTTTTTTCTGACTTTTGTCCTCGCGAAGAATGCAAAGCAATGGTAACAAACAGAGCGGTTGTCTCCGGCGCAGCCAGTCTGATAGAAAGCGGCAGGAAAATTGATGAGGTTCCCCGTGCGGAAAAAGAGCGCATGTGGGAGAAAGCCAAATCCGGGTGAAACAGAGCAGATGCTTCCTGCAACCTGCAGTGCTTTGTCAGGTTTGGTTTTGTGATTTCACCTTGACAGAAAAACCTGTGTTTCAGACCCATGGGGAATCGGTATTATACCGATTCCCCATTGAAAAGACACCTGCAGGCAGAAAGAAGTTTCCGTGTGTTCAGAAAACCGGATTTTTTTGAAAAATCCGGTTTTTCTGAAAAATCTGTGTTTCAGATCAATGGCGATTTGGTATTATTTTCCAAAGGGACATCTGGGAAAGGTGCAGGTTTTGCATCCCATGCAGAATGCGCCGTTTCCCATTTTTGCCAAATCCGAACGGGTGACAGTCAGTTCCGCAAGCAGCCGGGGCAGAAGCAGATCAAAGGCTGTGGTTTTGAAATACAGGGCGCAGGCCGGAACCCCGATGACCGGAATCTTTCCAATGCGTGCCAGCAGCGTCATGGCTCCGGGCAGTATGGGCACACCGTAAATCATGTCTGTCACACCCGCGTCAGCCAGTCCTTTCCGGGTGAGATCATCCGGGTCAACAGACAGCCCTGCGGTTGTGACAATCAGATCCGCGCCCGCTTCCAGCAGGGAAGAAATGCCTGCGGAAATGGCCTCCCTTTCATCCGGCACAATAATGGATTTTGCCGCGCGGGAGCCCAGGGTTTCAAGTTTGGATTGGATAATGGGAATAAAACGGTCCTGTATCAATCCCCGGAACACCTCTGTGCCGGTCACCAGAATTCCTGCATTGGCTTTGCGGAGCGGCTGTATCCGGAACAGCGGTTTCTGTTCCAGCACCTGCATGGCGTGGTGAAATACGGGTTTGGAAAGAAAAAGCGGAATTGCGCGTGTGCCTGCAATATGGTGATCCCTGC
>CAZDIU010000152.1:0-12098 GCA_964505535.1 uncultured Desulfobacterales bacterium
TTTCGTCAATAGTCAAGTCAATGTATTGTGTAAAAGGTGGGACACACCCGTTTTCTTTAAAATACCTTTATCTACCGTTAAAAAGTATTGGCATTGCAATGAAACAGCACATGCAACATGCAAAGCATCAAGAGGTTTTAATCCGACAGCCTTTAATTCATTCATTTTCAGAAGGATTACCTCTGTTTCATTAACAAATGAATCCGCCAGTTCTTTCCATTTTTGAATCTCAACCCGTTTTTCCGGGAAAGGATTGGCATTGTTTTCAAAATCAAGAATGTAAGACCATCCCAACGAAAAATATCCGGATTTGATTTTTTCCTGAATACCCAGCTTCGCTTCCGTTTCCAGTCGTATGCTTAACAATGACTGATCATCAAACGGTCTGTTGAAACAGCAATTATCAACTGATGTTACGCAACCTTTCAAAAATCAGGCAGTTATTTTTTTCACGGTCATTCCGGCGCAAGCCGGAATCCAGTGATTTCAGTATATTCTGGATACCGGCTTTCGCCGGTATGACAGAAGTGCGTAACACCAGTTATCAAGACAGAGTCTCATTTCATTTTGCCTTTGTCTTGTCAATGTGGAATGAGGATCAACAGCGAAGGGAGGCGTTTTCATCCCTGAGTCCGCTATATCCGCATGTTGATGAAAGCTTATATAAAAATGATGCGGAGTTGATTTTCCGGTTTTGAAAACCGGAAAATCAACACGGATTGCGTTTAATCTGCTTTGAACAAATCCAAATCCGCTTTCCTTGCCCGGATGTGTTCCACGGTCAGCGCAATGAATTCATTTTTCGGAATACCGTATTTCACAGCCCCGTCCAGAGTTCTCACAGAAAGGGTGTCGCTTTCCTTTTCCTTTGCGCCGATGGTCAGAATCAGGGGAATATAATTCAACTGGGCTTCCCGGATTTTTTTGTTCAGGCTTTCGGTGCGGTCATCCAGTTCTGTGCGGATACCGGCTTTTTCCAGAACTTCCCTGACTTCCTGTGAATAGGCAACCAGTTCATCATTCATGGGCAGCAGCACGGCCTGCACCGGCGAAAGCCATAAGGGAAATTTGCCCGCATAATGCTCGGTGAGAATGCCGAAAAAGCGTTCAATGGAGCCGTAAATCACCCGGTGGATCATGATGGGCCGGTGTTTTTCATTGTCCTTTCCCACGTATGTGAGATCAAAGCGTTCCGGCAGGGACATATCCAACTGGACCGTGCCGCACTGCCATGTGCGTCCCAGCGCGTCCTTGATGTGAATGTCAATCTTGGGGCCGTAGAATGCGCCGTCCCCCTCATTGATTTTGTAGTCCCGGCCATAGGCATTGAGCGCGGATTTCAGTCCGTTGGTGGCCATTGTCCACTGTTCATCCGTACCGATGGATTTTTTGGGACGGGTGGACAGTTCCAGATGAAATCCCAGCCCAAAGGTGCTGTAAATTCGATCCACCAGTTGCAGCACGCCGAGAATTTCCCCTTCAATCTGCTCCGGTGTCATGAAAATATGGGCATCATCCTGATGAAAAGAACGCACCCGGAACAGTCCGGACAGGACCCCGCTGAGTTCGTGCCGGTGAACCAGCCCGATTTCCCCCTGCCGCAAAGGCAAATCTTTGTAGGAATGAGGCTTGTCCGCATACAGCAGCATTCCGCCGGGGCAGTTCATGGGTTTGATCGCGTATTCAAACTCATCAATGCGGGAAGTGTACATATTTTCCCGGTAATTTTCCCAATGGCCGCTGCGCTCCCACAAAGCCCGGTTGAGCATAATCGGGGTTTTGGTTTCCACATATCCCGCTTTTTTATGCTCCTCCCGCCAGTAATCTATCAGAGTGTTCCAGATGACCATGCCCTTGGCATGGAAAAAGGCCATGCCCGGAGCCTCGTCATGGAAACTGAACAGATCCAGCCGTGCCCCCAGTTTGCGGTGGTTGCGCTTTTTGGCCTCTTCCAGAAAATCCAGATGGGCCTTGAGGTCTTTTTTGTCAAAAAATGCGGTTCCGTAAATCCGCTGCAACTGGGCTTTGGTCTGATCCGCACGCCAGTAAGCGCCCGAAACCTTCATGAGTTTGAAGGCACGGATAAAACCCGTGTGCGGAACATGGGGGCCTCTGCACAAATCGGTAAATTCACCCTGATCGTAGAAAGAAATGGTTCCGTCCTGCAAATCAGAAATCATTTCGGTTTTGTAGGGTTCATTTTTGTAAAAATCCAGAGCCTCGGTTTTGGCAACGGTTTTGCGCCGGATCGGGAGTTTGGCCTTGACAATCTTTTTCATCTCCTCTTCGATTTTGGCAAAATCGGCTTCGGAAACTGTCTGCATGTCAATGTCATAGTAAAATCCCTCTTCCACCACGGGCCCGATGGTCAGTTTGGCATTGGGATACAGGCGCATAATGGCCTGCGCCATGACATGCGCTGCACTGTGGCGCATGATGTTCAAAGATTCCGGATCCCTGGTGGTCAGCAGCCGGACTTTTGCATCCTGGGGGATCGGTGCGTACAGATCAGCAATGTTTCCGTCAACTTCTGCGGCCACGCATTCCCGTGCCAGACCTTCGGAAATGCTCTGGGCCACATCAAAACCTGTGGGCGCTTTTTCAAACTGCCGGACATTTCCGTCCGGAAGGGTAATTTGTATCATATCATCACCTGATTATAATAAATAAATCCATTCAGATTTTGGATAATCTCAGAACATTCTCCTCTCAGGAGGGAATTCTTCGGTTGCGTTTTCATTCCTCCTCAGATGGGAATAAAGGAAAAACAAATTGGTCATGGACTGTTATTCAAAATTGTTTTTTGAATGACAGCCTCACTGCGGTTTTCCCACAGAGGACACAGAGTTTTTCACGAAGATCACAGCGTTTTTTCCCGTGTGTTCTTTGTGTCTTGTCTCTGTGCTCTCTGCGGGATTCCTCACGAAAAACACTGACAGTCATAATGGGTTCTGTATCCGATCTTTGTTAAAAACTGTATTTTTCCCTGAAAATTTGTTATTTTATTCCCAAATGTCTGTTTGGGTCAAGGGAAAAATCAGGCAATCAGAAACCCTAAGGGTTTTCAAAACCCTTAGGGTTTGTCTGTTACAGATGATTTTGATGAAAGGACAGGAGGAATAAGATGTATTTTGATACAGTCATTTACGGCGGAACCGTCATTGCCATGAATCCGGATGCTGAAATGATTGAAAACGGAATTCTCTGCATCCGGGAGGGGAAAATTGAGAAAATCTTCCACACAAAACCGGAGAGTTTTCCGGAAGCTGCAGAGAAAATCAATGCCAAAGACTGTATCGTCATGCCGGGACTGGTGAATACCCATTGCCATATGCCCATGACCCTGTTCCGGGGCCTGGCTGATGATCTGCCTCTGAGTGAATGGCTTAACTGCCATATTTTTCCGGCAGAGGCAAAGCATATCAACCCGGAATCCGTAAAAACCGGAACCCTGCTCGCGTGTGCAGAAATGCTCCTTTCGGGCATCACGACCTGCTGTGACGGATATTTTCTGGAAGATTCTGTTGCCGAAGCTGTGCGGGAAATGGGGATTCGGGCAGTGCTGGGGCATGGAATCATTGATTTTCCCGCGCCCGGCGTTCCCAATCCTGCGGAAAATGTGAAAACCGCTTTGGCATTTGCACAAAAATGGAGCAGGGTTTCTCCTCTGATTCAGCCTTCCCTGTTTTGCCATTCCCCTTACACCTGCTCGGCTCAGACTTTGAAAAAAGCCAAAGCAGCGGCAGACGCGCACGGGCTGCTTTTTCAGATTCATCTATCTGAAACAAAAGCGGAAAGAGATCAGATGATCAGCTCACAGGGCCTGAGTCCGGTGGCTTTTCTTGACAAACTCGGCATACTGGATCAGAACACCCTGCTGGTTCACTGCGTATCGGTGGATGAAAAAGACACAGAAATCATTGCAAAACGCGGGGCCTGCATTTCCCACAATCCGGAAAGCAACATGAAACTGGCATCGGGAATTGCACCGGTTTCCCAATTCCTCAAAGCAGGAATCACGGTCGGGCTGGGAACAGACGGATGTGCAAGCAACAACAACTTGGATTTGTTTGGGGAAATGGACACAGCAGCCAAACTGCACAAGGTCAGCACCCTTGATCCCACTGTCATGGATGCCCATAGCGTACTGAAAATGGCAACTCTTGAAGGCGCAAAAGCCATCGGGCTGGGAAATCGGATCGGTTCTCTGGAAACCGGGAAATCTGCGGACATCATTATTGTGGATACAAATCAGCCGCATCTGACTCCCCTGTATGATCCGATCTCGCATCTGGTGTATGCCGCGCGGGGAAGTGATGTGCGGGATGTGATGATAAACGGGAAAATGCTGGTGAAAAACCGGGAACTGTGCAGGATGAATTTGGGGAGAATTATGGAAAAGGCGATTGAAGCAGGAAAAAAAATCTGTTGAGATTTGCCGGGAAAGAAACCGGCAGAGAAACCGGATTTTTTTGGAAAAATCCGGTTTCTGAATTCAAAATCTGTTGAGATTTGCCGGGAAAGAAACCGGCAGAGAAACCGGATTTTTTTTGGAAAAATCCGGTTTCTGGAACTCAGGCCGCGCAGACCTGGCTGAATGCCTCTTCCTCATGAAAAAAGGAAAGATGCACCGGTTCGAGAATAATTCTTTCCCTGTAAAGTCCGTCAAAAAAACGTTCCAGACCTCTGATCTGGAGGGAACTGAGATCATAATGGAGCCGCTGATAATAGTGATCACAAATATCCATGCTGATGCCCAGTTTTTCCGAGGCAAGAGGGATTATTCTGCTTATGTTCTGTTCTCCCATAAGTTTTGATCTCCGGAATTTCTCAATCACGGCAGATACAGATTCCGGATTTTCTTCGGCAAATTCCCGGCGCACTGCCCACAGCGCAAACACAAAGGGCAGCCGGGTTTGTTCCATCCAGACCTGTCCCAAATCCCAGACATGATCAAAATGTGCTGCCCAGTTTTCTTTGAGTGCTGCATCTCCGATAACCAGTGCAGCCCCGGCTTCCCGCGGCAAATCATCCGGGCAGAGGACTTTTCCGGTTTCAAACTGCGGACAGATGCCCTGTGATGCAAACAGATAACGGGTCAAAGCTGCTGCAGCGGCTGAATCCCTTGTCAGCACAAGAGATTTTCCGTCCAGTTCTGCAAAGGGGCAGCGGCTGACCAGAAGAACACTCATGACCTTTCCGAAACAGGAAATGGACAGATCCGGCAGGAGCAGCCATTCTTTCCGGTTACGGGCATAAGCGGCCGAAGACACGGGGCTGATGTCAAGCTGTCCCCCAGCCAGCATGGTGTTGAGCACGGCAGGCGGAGCGCAGATCATGTCCATCCACCGGGGTTTGTGGCCGTTGTTCAGTCCGTAATAAACCGGGGCCACGTTCATATAACTGATGCGTCCCACGCGCACATTTTGCATGGGAGAAAGACAGTCAGAAGACAGTTTCATGAATCACACGCTCCAGAAGATGTGAAGATAAACAGGTGGTTATGGGTATATAAATGAAAGTTCCGCATTTTCCCGGAACAAGAGAACCGAGACGATCCGCAAGTCCGATGGCAGCGGCTCCGTTTGCGGTGGACATGGCAAAAATATCTTCCGGAGATATTTCCGGAAAACAGCGGCTGACAAAGGCCATTTCATCAAAAAGACTCAGACTTTCCGCACTGGCCAGGCTGTCGGTTCCCAGGCAGGGATCCAGACCGGCGCGCAGCATTCCGGGCAGATCCGGAAGCCGTGCGTGCAGATTGTGATTGCTTCGGGGACAGATGCACACATGGCTGCCGCGTTCTTTCAGCAGGTTCAATTCATCCGGCCCCGCGTGAAGCAGGTGAACAAAGATGCTTTTCTCATCTGCCAGACCAAGCTGATGTGCATAAATGACCGGATTCTGCACCGGCAGTCCCCATCCGGAAAAATCAATGCCCCGTTCTGTCAGAAAATCTGCCCATTGTCCTTTGCCTGTGCGCAGAAATTCCCATTCATCCTCAGATTCTGCCAGATGAAGGGAAAAAGGGCGTCCCTGTTTCCGGGTGGTTTCCTTGAGAAATTTGAGCAGTTCAGGGGAGGTGGTGTGAGGGGCATGACCGGCCAGAGAATCAAAGCAGCACAAACCGTCACTCTGTGCAGTATCGGAAGCGCAGCACAGGGTTTCGGCTTCTTCTCTGACTGCGTTCATTCCTCCCAGATATTCCCGGAACCAGACACCGGCAAGCCCGGAATCCCAAAGGATTTCCCGTGTCAGTCCCAAAGTGGAAATTTCCCCCGCTGCAATGCACCCGGTGCGTCTGAGTTCTGCAATCCCGGCCTTTGCGCCCTGTTTCAGTTCTTCAAAACCCATTGACGCACGGCATTCAATCAGCATTTGCACCCAGGGACGGAACCCATGAGCAAAAGAGATTTTGCCTTTCAAAGCGCTCAGTTCGAGATGCGTATGGGCATTGATCAAAGCAGGAATGATGACGCCCGTTCCATGATCCCGGATTGGCACTGAAGCGGAAATTCTGCCCTGATCGATTTCCCGGATGATGCCGTTTTCAACGCGCAGCCACCCGTTTTCAAGAATGGTCTGGGGATCTGCCGCAAGCCATCGGGCCCGGTGAATTTCGGCACCGCTTACGGATCGGCAGTCAATGAATTTCAGAGAATCAGTCATATTGCGGATTTGCGGGTTTCCACTTTCAGATGATTGTAAAAACAGTCCCGCTGCACAGCCTGAAAACCGGCTGTTTGAATCAGGCGGATCATTTCTGCTTTGGGCAGCCGGAAACTGACCCCGGCTGCGGCCACCACATTTTCCTCAATCATGGTGGAACCCAGATCATTGGCTCCGAAAGCAAGAGAAATCTGCGCGATCTTGGCGCCCTGTGTGACCCAGGAAGCCTGAATGTTTGACACATTGTCCAGCACAATGCGCGACAAAGCCAGGACGCGCAGATATTCCGCGGCAGTCCGGGGAACCACATCAATCTTTGTGTTGCCCGGCTGAAAGGTCCAGGGAATAAAGGCCGTAAAACCGCCGGTCCCGTCCTGCAGTTCCCGGATATTGATCAAATGCTCAATGACATGCGCAGGTTTTTCCAGATGACCGAACATCATGGTGGCTGTAGTGCGCATTCCCATCATATGGGCTGTTCCCATGACACAGAGCCATGTCTCGCTTGGGCATTTGTGCGGTGAAACCTGTTCCCGGACTTCGTCCACCAGAATCTCTGCCCCGCCTCCGGGAATGGAATTCAGCCCCGCATCTTTCAGCAGTTTCAGGGTTTTCCCTATGGAAAGGCCGGATTTCTGGGACAGGTATGCGATTTCCGGGGGGGAAAAACCGTGAATGTGGATATTGAAATGCGCATGAATGTCGTGCAGCAGGTCTGTGTAATAATCAATGTTCAGATCCGGGTGCATTCCGCCCTGCAGCAGAATCTGTGTGCCGCCCAGATCAAGGGTTTCCTGTATTTTCCGGTGCAGGTCTTCGCGGGAAATCACATACGCGTCCGGTGCATCAGCAGCCCGGTGAAACGCGCAGAAACGGCAGCCTGACACACAGACATTGGTGTAATTGATATTCCGATCCACCACAAAGGTTACAACGGATTCCGGGTGCATCTGCCAGCGGATGCGATCAGCCAGACTGCCCAGAGTCAGCAGATCAGCCTCATGATACAGCACCAGAGCCTCTGCTGCGTCAATGCGGTTTCCGGCCATGACCTTTTCCAGCACAGCATCCAGTTGTCCGGATTTTTCAACGGGTTTTGCTGCAATTTTTTTCACAGGCTGATAAAAAGAATCCCGCTCCACCGGTTCAAATCCGGCTGACAAAATCAGATGCTCCATCTGTTCCCGGCTCAGTCCTTTGGGAGATGACGCACCGGCCATGTGGGAAATCTTTTCCTCCACAATGGTTCCGTCCAGATCATCCGCACCAAAGGACAAAGCCACCTGTGCGAGTTTTTCGCTGATCATCACCCAGTAGGCTTTGATATGGTCAAAATTGTCCAGCATCAGCCGGGCGATGGCAATAGTGCGGAGATCATCATACGCGGTGGTGGAGGGCAGATGGGACAGTTGCGTATTCTGCGGATGAAAGGCCAGGGGAATGAATGCGGAAAATCCTTTTGTTTTGTCCTGCAGATCCCGGAGTTTTATCAGATGCTCAACCCGTTCTTCGATTGTTTCGATATGACCGTAGAGCATGGTCGCATTGGATGTAAGACCGGCTCCGTGCAGGGCGGTCATCACTTCGAGCCAGCGCTGTCCGCTGATTTTGCGGGGAAAAAGCTCCTGCCAGATGCGTTCATTGAGAATTTCCGCGCCGCCACCCGGTATCATGCCCAGACCCGCAGTTTTGAGTGCCTCTATGGTTTCTTCCAGGGAAAGGCCGGATATTTGCGAAAGCCAGTCAATTTCCACTGCTGTGAATGCCTTGATGGTGGCATCTGGCCGGATTTCCCGGATTTTTTTGAGCAAATCCGGATAGTAATCAAATTTCAGTGCGGGATTGAGTCCGCCCACCATGTGGATTTCCCGTATGGGTTCGTCCCTGCGATCCGCAAGCTGGTTCCGGACATCTTCCGGCGAACAGGTGTAGGCTCCATTTTCCTCTCTGTCTCTGGCAAACGCGCAGAAACGGCACCGGTTGATGCAGACATTGGTATAATTGATATGCTGGTTGTATACATAAAAAGCCGTATTGCCGTGGCGGGAGCGGCGCACCTGATTTGCCAGACGGCCCAGTCCGGTAATATCCGGACTGCGGTACAGCATCAGGCCGTCTTCCGCACTCAGGCGCAGCCCCGCAGATATTTTTCCCTGTATTTCGTACAGATGATGATCTGAAAAAAATATATCCATTTCTGTTCCTGTGTTCATATCTGAATATCAGGGAATGCGGAGACAGGTTTTTCCGTATTTCCTGACAGTTGATTTTGCATTTTCCGAAAAAATGACCAAGTGGTCATCTTTTATTAAACAGAAAAATAAACGCTTGGCAAGAAATTTTTATCTGTGGTAGGGTTTTGATCTGCTCAAAAGCATTCTGCCGGTTTGCACTGATCTGTCCAAACCGGGTGACGGAAAACTTCAGGGAGAGGGCCAATCATGAAAAAAAAAAGAGAAATCCTGCTGGTGGCACTGGGCGGCAATGCCCTGATTCGCAAGGGACAGCGCGGCACCATTGAAGAACAGTTTGAAAACCTCAAAATTCCCATCCGCCAGATTGCCCGGCTGACAAGGAAATACCGGATTATCATCACCCACGGCAACGGGCCCCAGGTGGGCAGTCTTCTGCTGCAGCAGGAATGCTGCCATGACCTTCCCCGTCTGCCGCTGGAGATTCTGGTGGCCCAGACCCAGGGACAGATCGGGTATATGATTGAATCCACTTTGGACAATGAACTCATGTCACTGGGACTGAGCCTGAAAACCTGCTTTGTCAGTCTGCTCAGTTATGTGCTGGTGGATATCAAAGATCCGGCCTTTGCCAGTCCGTCCAAACCGGTCGGGCCGGTTTTCACAGAGGAGGAAGCCCGGAACCTGCCGTATCCGGTGATGAAAACACCCAAAGGATACCGGCGGGTGGTGGTTTCTCCCCGGCCTGTGTCCATTGTGGAAAAAAAGGAGATCCGGAAACTGGTTGAAATGGATTTCATTGTGATCTGCTGCGGCGGAGGGGGCATTCCGGTCATCCGGGAAAACCGCAGTTTCAGCGGTGTGGATGCCGTGATAGACAAAGACCTGGCCAGCGCAAAACTGGCAGAGGAGGTGGGCGCGGATATTTTTCTCATTGCCTCGGATGTGGCGGGCGCGGCCATCCACTACGGAACCGAAAGAGAGGAATTTCTGCGCACCGCAAGCGTGAAAGAGATGGAGCAGTATCTGAAAAACGGGCATTTCCCGCCCGGTTCCATGGGACCCAAGGCAGAGGCCGCCATACAGTTCATGCGCAGCCGCGGCAGACGGGCAGTCATCTGCTCCATTGAGGAAATTGAAAAGGCTGTGGAGGGAAATGCAGGGACAGAGGTTGTTCTGCGCTGAAACCGGGGTTCATAGCAATTCCCCATTGAAAAAATACTTGCAAGCAGGCAAAAAGAAATTTTCGTGTATTAACAACCTGATTTTTTGAAAAAATCCGGTTGTTCTGAAAAATTTGCACCAGAAAAACTGCGGAGACTTGCTAATTGAGAAAACAATCTGATTTTTTTCAAAAAACCTGATTTTTTGAATACACGGAAAATTCGATTATCCGCTTATCAGAATCACAGGAGACCGAACATGTATAATCAGATTCCGTTTTTTTCCGATTTGAATCAAGAGGAAATCCGGTTGCTGGAATCCGTTTCCCGCAGCAAGACCTTTCCCAAAAACACGGTTGTCATCACCGAAGGCGACAGGACTGATACCCTTTATATTGTTCTGGAGGGAAAAGCCCAGGCAATTGCAATGGATTCCGAAGGAAAACAGATGATTCTCAACACCTTTGGACCCAATGACTATTTCGGTGAGATGAGTTTCATTGACAACGAACCCCGGTGCGCGACGGTAATGACCAGAGAAAAAACAGAACTGGTGCTGATGGATGGTTCCGCGTTCAGGAATATTCTGATGAAACATCCTGAGATAATGATGAAAATCATGAAAGGCTTACTGGTCAAGATCAGAACTGCCACAAAGCAGATAGAAGATCTGGCGTTTAAGGATTCCTATGGCAGAATCGCGCGTGTGCTTGCAGAAATGGCAGATGAAAAGGATGAAATCCATGAAAAATTCACCCAGCAGGAAATTGCGGAAAGGCTGGCGGTTTCCAGAGAGACCGTGAACCGGATTATGAGCCAGCTTTTTGAGGAAGGCTATCTGATTCAGCGAAAAAACTTTATCCGAATTGCCAAGTCCCTTCCCCTGACACTGAAAATAAAAAAAGGGGGATAAAAAACAGAGCAGAAACCGGATTCTTCTTTCAGAAACCGGATTTTTTGGAAAAATCCGGTTTCTTTTTTTCCCCGCACCCGCAGAAACCGGATTTTTTGGAAAAAACCGGTTTCTTTTTTTCCCCGCACCCGCAGAAACCGGATTTTTCTGGAAAAATCCGGTTTCTTTTTTTTCCCCTGCAGAAACCGGATTTTTTTGGAAAAATCCGGTTTCTTTTTTTTCCCTCAGAAACCGGATTTTTTTGGAAAAATCCGGTTTCTTCAATTCGGTTTCTCTATGAATTGTTCTTCTCCATCCACTTCTTTAAAAATTCAAGGCGTTCTTTGCCATACGCATTTCCGGCATCGGCAGCCTTTTGATACCAGTGCAGTGCTTTGTCGTTTTCGTTGTCCCGGTCATAGCACAGCCCCAGTTGCACCATTGCTTCCGCGTCGCCGGATTCGGCTTTGGAGAGCCAGTGGAAGGGGTGGGTTTTGGGCCAGCGGGGCGGTTGGGGCTGAACCCCGTAAAGGTTTCGTTCCGGCGGAATGGGCTGCAATTCCATATTGACCAATTTCAGGTTATACATTTGTTCGGCTTCTTTGAGTTTTTCTTCACTCAAGGGCTTGTCTTTTACTTCATAAAAAAATGACAAATCCCACAGACGGACGGTTTTGTCAGATGATCCCGAAGCAAGAGTATGGCCATCTGGAGAGAACGCCAAACAAAGAACGGAATCCGTATGCCCGGAGAGTTTGGCTTTTTCTTTTCCTGTTTCTGTATCCCACAGACGGATGGTATAGTCATCAAATTGTTCACCAGCACCCGAAGCAAGGATCTTACCATCCGGCGAGAACGCCAAACAAAGAACGGAATCCACATGCCCGGAGAGTTTGGCTTTTTCTCTTCCCGTTTCAATATCCCACAGACGGATGGTATTGTCTCCAAGTCGTTCACCTCCCCCTCCCGAAGCAAGGATCTTACCATCCGGTGAAAAACTTATACTTTTAACAGAATCCTTATGCCCGGAAAGAGTTGTCTTTTCTCTTCCTGTTTCCACATCCCACAGACGGATGGTCTTGTCATATGACCCCGAAGCCAGAATTTTTCCGTCCGGTGAAAAACTTATACTATTGTCTATGACACCATAGATGGGTCAAATTTTAACTTGACAAATTTTAT
>CAZDIU010000153.1:0-12027 GCA_964505535.1 uncultured Desulfobacterales bacterium
AATCACCCTGCTGATTTTTGATCAGGAGCTCAATCCCTCCCAGATTCGCTCCATCACGGATCAGGTGGAGATCAAGGTCATTGACCGTACCCAGCTCATCCTTGACATTTTTGCCCAGCGCGCGCAGACCCGTGAGGGAAAACTGCAGGTGGAACTGGCCCAGTTGAAATACCTGCTGCCCCGGCTGGTGACAAAAAACACGGCCATGTCCCGTCTTGCAGGCGGCATCGGCGGACGCGGCCCCGGAGAAACCAAACTGGAAATCAACCGGCGCCGGGTGCGGGAACGCATCAAACGGCTGGAAAAATCTCTGGATGAGGTGGTGAAACAGCGCAGGCAGCAGAAAGCCCGGCGGAGCAAAAAAGAGCTTCCGGTCATTTCCATCATCGGATATACCAATGCCGGGAAATCCACCCTGCTCAACACCCTGACCCAAAGCCGGGTGCTGGCCGAAAACCGGCTGTTCGCCACCCTTGATCCGGCCAGCAGACGCCTGCGGTTTCCCAGAGAAACAGAGGTCATCATCACAGACACGGTGGGGTTTATCCGGGATCTGCCCAAAGACCTGATGGTGGCATTCCGGGCCACTCTGGAGGAACTGCACAGCGCGGATTTGCTTCTTCATGTGGTGGATGTCAGCAATCCCCGGCATGTGGAACAGATTGCTTCGGTGGAACGCATCCTTTCGGAACTCGGACTTGAAAATATCCGCATGATCCGGGTTCTGAACAAACAGGATCTGGTGGACGCGGAAGAGCTGACAATGCGGATAAAAACACTTGACGGCATTCCTGTCTCAGCCCATGATCGATCCACCCTGATGCCGCTGATTGACAGAATGGAAACAGAAATAATGGAAATAGGCAGGCTTGCAGACTCCGGATTCTGGACAGCAGGGGAAAAGCTTTCTGATGCCGTTGCAGAATAAGAGCACCTGAAAACCTTTCCGGTTGACATTCTCAGGAAAATATATAGATTGACATTGTATGGATATTGAATACATCAGACGGGTCGGCATTGCTGCGGCATTTAAAGGCGGAAGTGTGCTGCGGCATTTTTTGGGGAACATATCCCGGATTGACAAGAAGGGTTCCATTGATCTCGTGACCGAGGCGGATACCGGATCGGAAAAAGTCATTATCGAAACCATCCGGGAACGGTTTCCGGATCATTCGGTTCTGGCTGAAGAGAGCGGACAGAGCAGGGGGAATGACCGTTACAGATGGATCATTGATCCGCTGGACGGCACGACCAATTTTGCCCATGGGTTGAGTCAGTTTGCGGTCTCCATCGCTTTTGCCCTGGAGGGAGAGATGGTTGCAGGCGTTGTGCTGAACCCGGTGAGCGGAGAACTGTTTTCTGCGGTAAAGGACAAAGGCGCGCAGCTCAACGGACGGCCCATACGGGTTTCAGACACGGAGAGTGTTTCGGAAAGCCTGGTGGTTACCGGTTTCCCCTATAATTTTAAAGAAATGTCTGCTCCGCTCATGGTTCGTTTTGCCAACTGCCTGCATGCGGCCCAGGGCGTCAGGAGACTCGGTTCCGCGGCTTTGGATCTGTGTTTTGTGGCCTGCGGCCGTTTTGACGGATTCTGGGAACAGAATCTCAAACCATGGGATACGGCAGCAGGTATGCTCATTGCAAAAGAGGCCGGAGCAAGGGTCACGGATTTCGCGTCCCATCCCTTTGACATTGACCGGAAAGAGATTCTGGCAACCAACGGCCGGATTCACAAAGAAATGCTTTGCCTTCTGGAATATAAGGAGTAACAGATGCAGGACACAGAGGATATTGTGGGTTTTGAGGATTATGCCGGATGCTATGGTGATTACAGCCCGGAAGATGCGATATGCAGGAAGTTCTGCGCATTGAGGATTCGCTGCATCATTGAACGTGATCAGATTGACCTGATGGAACTGATGGAGGATTTTCCCGTTTCAGAAAACATGCTTATGACGGTTCAGTAATCCTCCCCTGCTTTTTCCCCGGATCGCCCTCTTTCATTTATCTCTATTTTTCCGCAAAGAAAATCCAGTTGGGCTTTGAGTGTCCGATCTGCTTTCACTGCATTTTCCATCACCCCGATGGAATGGATGATGGTGCCGTGATACCGGTTGAAACTTCTGCCGATGGTCTGGAGCGGCTGATCCGTATATTTGCGCGCCAGATAAATGGCCATCTGCCGGGGCTGCACCACATTCTTTTTCCGGGATTTGGAAACCAGTTCCGTTACCGGGATATTGTAATGTTCGCTCACAACGGACTTGATCAGATCAATGGTGATAACCCTGCTCTGTTTCACCATATTCTTCACAATGCTTTCCGCAAGCCGGATATCCACATCTTCGCCTGTCAGGGAAGCCTTGGTCATCAGGCTGATCAGTCCGCTTTCCAGCTGCCTCACATTTTCCGACAGTTCACCCGCAAGATACTCGGCCACAGGCTTGGGAACATGGCACCCGTTCACCTCTATCTTTTTTTTCAGAATTTTGATGCGGGTACGGTAGTCCGGCGGTTCAATGCCGGAAATGATTCCGCCCGAAAGACGGGACCGGAGCTGATCATTGAGCCTGGGTATGTCCGCGGGAAGATGGCAGCTTGTGAAAATTATCTTTTTCTGAGCATTCAGCAGATAATCCAGAGCCAGGGCCAGCTCGATCTGGGTACGCTCTTTTCCTGTCAGAAAATGGACATCCTCCAGAAGAAGAACATCACAGTGCCGTCTGTATTTTTCCTTGAACTGATCAATGGTGTTGTTCCGGAAGGCATGGACCATTTCATTGGTGAAATCCTCTGCCGTCACATAAAACACATTTTCCGTTGGAAAATGGTCAATGATATGGTGTCCGATAGCCTGGGACAGGTGGCTTTTGCCCATACCGGCCTGGGACAGGAGGAAAAGCGGATTCTGGCTTCTGGTCTTGCGGGATGCCAGGGAAAGCGCGGCGGAATAGGCGAAATCATTGTTTTTTCCCACCACAAACTGATCAAAGGTGAAATCCTTGCGCAGCAGATGTCCGCTGGACTGATAAAGATTCATCCGGGGCAGAGACATCTGCGGAGTGGGCGCCAGATTTTCGGTTTTGGGTTTTCTTTTTCTGGCTGTTTCGGCATTTTTTCTGATCCGGATTTCCAGAACACATTTTTTTCCTGTTATATTGGATATTTCTGATTCTATGAGTCTGGCATGGTTCTCCAGAATCCGTTTCCTGAAAAAATGGTTGGGACAGGCAATGACAAAGGTGTTTCCTTCCTGGGACACACATTCAATCGGTTCAATCCACATCCGGCAGGCATGCTCCGGAATGCGTGTTTTTATCGCATTTTTCACAGTTGTCCAGATATCGGAGATATGAGCATTTTTCTGGTTCATGTTGACAATATTCTCTGAATTATGAAATTTATATCAATAATTTCGGCCCCTGTCAGACAGACATCCGCTTTGCCGGATCCAATCTTCGAAAGAGTCATTTTTCCCGCATCTCCGGATATTGAAAAAACAGAATCCCTTGCCGGAAGTGCATCTTCCGAAACACGGACAACAAATATTTGTGTTTATCTCCGAATCGTTTGTCTGCGGAAATGGATTATGAAATCTGATATGGCCGATTTGTAGGGATTATAACCGATTTTTGCAAATTATGATGCGGGTCTTCATATACCATCTGCCCTCTTGCGTCAAATCGGATATATGGAGGTGGGCATATATTTTCCGAACCCGGTTTTATGTACCTATCCTTCCGATTTATATCAAAATAAAATATAAAACCACTAACAACTGCCCCGAAATACAGCAATTTTCCAAAGCGGTTCTTTGTATAAGCATTTTAGGCATATCCAGCGGAATTGCCCAGATCCGGGTATGGACAAACTTTCAAA
This sequence comes from uncultured Desulfobacterales bacterium, assembly GCA_964505535.1. GTDB lineage: Bacteria > Desulfobacterota > Desulfobacteria > Desulfobacterales > Desulfococcaceae > JAABRU01. The sequence continues at coordinate 3,880 of CAZDIU010000153.1, forward strand.
AACTCATTCTTTCTTTGAATATCATCATTTTTCAGCAACAGGAATCTGATCGGTCTGTTTTGCCTGATCGGATTTCCTTTTATTTCAGGAGGGCTCCAATTCCCTTCCTGTCCATCTCCTCGGCAGAGATTTTCTGATACCTTTCTATAAAGGAATCCACAGCGATCTGCAGGATGTCTTCGGCTGACATTTCAAACTCGATGGACATTTTCTTGAATTCTTTCAACTGCCTTTTGTTTAAGGTAATCGTCATTCTGCCGGATTCCGGCGTCACATGGTATCTGGTTCTTGGCATATCTGTCTCTCCCCGAATGAATCAATCTTTCACTGATTTTTAAAAAAAATGACCGCAGCCTCACGGTAACACATCGGCAAAAAAGCAGGAACATCTTTCTTACAAAAATACAGCATATGATTCAATACAAACTTTTCTTTTTCTCCATCCTTTCCCGGAATGCCGCACACAGGCAGGAGGGAATATGCTGCACAGTTCTGCAACACATGTTTCATGCAGAACTGTGCAACATCCATTCCCCATGTCTGTGCCGGACATATGATTTATTATCCTTATATATTTGACAGTTTTTTTATATATCTGTTTCAGGAATGCATTGTCCCTCCTGCAGGTGTTGCATGATATGCAACATTCCTTTCAGAAACATCAAATGCCGCTCCTTACGGTCTGATCTTCCAATATTTTGAAATAACAAGTAATAAAAATATTTTTTCAATTTTTCCGTTTCTGGCACACTTCATGCTTTATAAAAGAGCAGGAAAAAAACTGACATGGGACATTTCCGCTTCGGCAGGTTCAGAACCCTGCGGAAGCAACGGCAGGAAATCAGAGAATGTCAGCAACAGAAACCGGGACGGAAAAGGATTTGAAATGAACTCAATCATATTGAACACAGAAGGCAGAATCGTATCCGATCAGAAGCAGACAGGTTCAAATCCTTTGAAGTATCTTAACCATCAGGTGGAACTGGGCCCGGGTTTTTCGCTCAGAAGCTACTTCAGGATGCTGGATCAGTATCCGTATTTTGGTGAAATCAATGAATTCTTCCCTCTTGTTCGGGAACAGTACCGGGAATGCCCGGAAAAGGGATGCACATGGGAGGATATTCAATATCTGGAATTTGCCAAAACCGTTGAACTGATCGGATTTCCGTCCGAGCCCCGGCTGGAGATTTACAATGTTCTCCGGGGAATCCGGAACAGCAAAGACTGTGAAATCAAATCCCTGCTGCTGGAAAATCTGCTGGATATTCCCCTGCGGCTGGGAAAACTGAAGCATATTGTCTTCGGTGACAAAGTGGACGTGTTTGAATTTGAGACTGTATTCACCCTTTTTGAAATGATTGACGGCATAGCCTGGGAACTGAGTTTCCAGAGCGGTTCCAATTTCTGCGGCATAAGGAGGTAGAGCATGTTTAAGAAAATAATGTTTGCAACAACGGCCTCGGCAGCCAGTGACAATGCAGCCCATGTGGCCTTTGACCTGGCAAAGAAATATGAAGCGGATCTGAAGGTGTTTCATGTGTTTGGGATGCCTTCGAGAGGATTCAGCACCACAGTGAAGGATATGCGCACCGGCGATGAGATTCCCAATGATCAGGATTATACCCAGTGGGTGCTGGAGGAGATGAAAAACACCTATGAGAAACAGAGTGAAAACGTCAAGAGTCTGAAATTCGAGACAATGGCCGGGGTTCCCCATACCGAGATTCTGCGTATGGCAAGAAAGGACGGTACAGATCTGATCGTCATGGGCGCGCATACCCGTGAGGAGGATGTGGGGGCAACCCGGTACCGGAGCGTGATCGGCAGCACCATGCAGCGGGTGGCCAGAGGGGCCAGATGTCCTGTTCTCATTGTCAGTCGGCCCTGCACCACCTGTTTCTGGTATTTTTCCAATATTGTATTCTGCACGGATTTTTCAAAGGCTGCGGATTCAGCTTTCAAATTTGCGTTCAAGGTGGCGAATTACATCGGATGCAAGATTTACCTCTTCCACTGTCTGGACATGAGTGCCATTGCCGGCGGCAAGGTTTTTGAGCAGAAAGAAATTGAGGAGAAAATCGCGGCAGCCAAAGAGCGGATTGAAAAACGCTATGTGGCAGAGATGGAGGGTTTTGACAACTATGAAATCGAGGTGCTGGAAGGGATTCCCTATATCGAGATTGTCAAATATTCCAGGAAGGTCAACGGAGATTTGATTATCATGGCCCATCACACCAAGGAAATCGATCCGGAACAGGCGCTTCTGGGCAGTACGGTGGAACAGGTGGTGCTGCGCGCTTCCTGCCCGGTGGCAAGCGTCAACCGGCCCGATATGGTGGTGGAAGAATAAAATATGTTATCCGCGGTTGACGAATAGCATCATTTGGGGGATAGGGAGCAGGGGAAAGGGAGGGAACAGGGGATAGGGAACAGAGAGCAGTTTAAATCCCAATCCCTTCCCCCCCCAACCCCTAAACCCTAAACCCCAACAAAAATCGGGAGGCTATTCGATGGAAGAACAGGTTGTACTGATCGTGGATGACGAGCTGGATATGCGGATTTTTCTCTCCACTTTGTTTGAAACCAGCGGTTACAGGGCAATTACTGCCAAAAACGGCAGCGAAGGCATTGAAAAGGCCAGAGCGCATCATCCGGATCTCATTACACTGGATATCATGATGCCCGGCGAGGGGGGGGTGTTCATGTATCAGCAGCTCAGAACCGATGAGCGTCTGGGGAAGATCCCGGTGATCATGCTCTCTGCCATTGCAAACAAAACATTCAGCCATTATCTGAAGATGTTAAACGCACGGCTGGGCGGCGTGATTCCCGACCCGGATGCCTATATGGAAAAACCCCCGGAGGCCGATGAACTGCGCCGTGTTGCCGAATCCTTACTCTCGGAAAAAAGAGAGAAGAGCTGAGGAGATATTTATGAAAGGTACAGAACAGTGGGATTGGACCCCGGGAAGAAGGGTCATCGCGGATCTGGGCAAATGGAAGGAGGAGTTTGAGTGCATCGAGGAACCGATGGCTTCTCCGGACGGGGAAAAGGTGGCGGCCGTTGTGAAAACACCGGATGAGGAGCGCAGTGTATGCGTAAACGGTGAACAGTGGGAAAGTGCGTTTGAAAAGATATGGTTTCTGAGGTTCAGCCCGGACGGACGGCTGGCCTGCATTGTTTCGGATACAGGAGAATGGACTGTGGCCGTGGATGGGGAAACCTGGGAAAACCGTTTTGCGTATGTCTGGAATCTGCGTTTCAGTTCCGATGGTTCCAGGATTATTGCCGCAGCCCAGAATGACGGAAAATATCTGGCGGTCAACAATGATGAACCCTGGGAAAACGACTTTATGTTCATGACGGATCTGGCTGCCAGTGCTGACGGACTGCATACGGCTGCTGTGGTGCAGGTGGTTCCCTTTTCTGAAGCTGACATTCAGACCTTCCGCAAGGGATGCTATTCCGCAGCCATAGACGGCAGAACCTGGGAAAACAAGTTCATGAATGTATGGGATCCGGATTTCAGCCCCAACGGAAAACGGACGGCCGCACAGGTGCGGATATCCAATTATGAATACACCATTGCCGTGGATGGTCTGCCCTGGAACCGAAATTTTGGCTGTGTGTGGAAACCTGTGTTCCATCCCAAAGGAGATTCGGTGACAGCTCCGGTGCGGATGGGCGGAGTATGGCATCTGGCAAAGGACGGGGAGATCCTTTGGGATCGGAAATTTGTGCAGTTGTGGCATCATGCCTACAGTCCGGATTTGCAGAAAATTGCTGCCATTGCTTCTCCCAAGTTCGGACAGTGGACTGTTGCCATTGATGGAATTCCGTGGAAGAACACGGTGGATGAATATGTTGCAGACATGATCTTCAGTCCCCGTCAGAACCGTGTTGCCTGTGTGGGCAAAAACAGGGGGAAATATTATGTTCTTGCAGATGGCAATGTCTGGCAGGAAGATTTTGACATGGCCTGGAGCCCGGTTTTCAGCCCGGATGGGCAGCACCTTGCTGCAAAGGTGGAAAGAAACAGAAAATTCACCCTGATTGTGGACGGAAAACTGCTCAGAGAAAGTTATGATGCGCTGTGGGATCCCATTTTCAGCCCGGACGGAAAACAGATTCTGATACGCGGCATCATCCATGACAATGGGAATAAGCAGTTGTATTTCCGGGAAGTTGTTTCCATCAACTAGATATAGCGGACTTTCAGAGAAAGGAGGTCATTTTCATGCATACCCTTTATAATTTTGTCAGCGGCCCCTTAGTCTGGGCAGCTTTTGGCATCTTCATCGGCGGCTGCATTTACCGGCTTTTCAGCATGGGGATTCTGGCCGCAAAAAGAGACGGTGTGGTTTTTGCCTATGCCAGTCCCTATTACGGTACAAGATCCATTCTGCGATGGCTCACACCCTTTGGAACCACGAACATGCGGAACCATCCGTGGATGACCATTGTCACCTTTGTTTTTCATATCTGCCTGCTGGCCGCGCCCATATTTGTTTACGGACATATCGCGCTCATCAGTGAATCCTGGAATCTGAGCTGGTGGCATCTGCCGGATTCTGTGGCTGATTTTATGTCTGTGCTGGTGGTCGGAGCCTGCATCTTCTTTCTCATTCGGCGTCTGAAAAACCCGGAAGTGAAATTTCTCACCGGCACTTCCGATTACATCATTCTCGCGATTGTGGCCGCTCCGTTTGTCACAGGATTCTGGACCTGGCATCAGTGGCCCGGATACAGAATTGCAGGCATTCTGCATATCCTGTCAGGAGAAATCATGCTCGCTGCCATCCCCTTCACCCGGCTGAGCCATATGATCTTCTTCCCGTTTACCAGGGGATACATGGGATCGGAATTCGGCGCAGTCAGACATGTTCAGGACTGGTAAAAATAAGGAGAAACCGCAATGCTTGACACAGCAAAAAATATGAAAACTGCCAAAATCAAGGATGAGGGAATCGTCAAAGGGGCTTCTGTTCTCTCAGATGAACACATCGCCAAAGTCATCAACGCAGTGATTGACAATGAAACCGGGGCACGGCTGAAAACCTATGTGGATACCTGTGTTCACTGCGGTCTGTGTTCCGAGGGTTGCCATTATTATCTTTCCCATGACAATGATCCATCCTATTCCCCGGCCGGAAAAGTCAAACAGACCCTGTGGGAAATGCTGAAAAAAAGGGGAAATGTGGGATCAGTGGCCATTCAGCGCATGTCAGAAATCGCATCCACCGAATGCAATCTCTGCCGGCGCTGCGCCATGTACTGCCCCTTTGGCATTGACATTGCCTATATCATGCTGGTGGTGCGCCGGATTTGCAACAAACTGGGCGTGACCCCAACGTATATTGAAGACACGTCCCACAGCCATTCTGTCACCATGAACCAGATGTGGGTGAAAGAGGATGAATGGGTTGACACCCTGCAGTGGCAGGAGGAAGAGGCGGCATCTGAGATTCCCAACCTTCGCATTCCGGTTGAAAAGGAAGGCGCTGACTTCATGTATTCTGTCATCGGGCCGGAGCCCAAATTCCGGGCACAGCTCATTTATCAGGCAGCCGTCATCCACAATGTCGCGGGACTCAACTGGACCATGCCCGGAACTCCGGGATGGGACAACAGTGACATGGCCATGTACACAGGCGATCATGAAATCATGGGCCGGGTCAAAAAAGCCCATTTTGAAACCGCCATGCGTCTGAAAGTGAAAAAAATCGTGATGGGGGAATGCGGTCATGCCTTCCGTTCCGTCTATGACATGGGCAACCGCTGGCTGGGCTGGAAAATGCCGCCCATTCCGGTTGTCCATGCCATTGAATTTTATCATGATCTGCTCAAAGAGGGAAAACTGAAGCTGAAAAAGAAGTTTGAATCTCCCGTAACCCTGCATGATCCCTGCAATGTGGTCCGGGGAAGAGGGCTGCATGAAATGGCCCGGTATATTGTGGGCGAAACCTGTGAGGACTTCATTGAAATGCACCCCAACCGGGAGCACAACTACTGCTGCTGCGCGGGTGGCGGTGTGATCAACTGCGGCCCACCCTACCGCAATACCCGTGTGGAAGGCAACCGGATCAAGGCGGAGCAGTTGTTTGCGGCCAAGTCACGCGGAGCCAAAACCATTATCGCCCCGTGCCACAACTGTCACGGCGGTCTGGAGGATATTGTGCATGCCTACGGACTCGATATGGAAATCAAGTTCTTTGGTGACATTCTGTATGAACTCATTGAAAAACCGGAATAGTTTTTCTGTTTTCCAAAACTTCAGCCATAAGGAAAGGAATATGAACAAAAAATATCTGATACCCGTCATGGCAGTGTGTTTCGCTCTTGCAATTACCGTTCTGTCAGGGTATTCTCAGGAGGATGTGCGGTTTGTGCAGGACAGCGCGTTTACGGCAAAAATGCGTCCTCCGGTGTATTTTCCCCATGACGAACACAATGAAAAAGCCCAGATCAGTGACTGTCACTACTGCCACCACAGTTATGACAATGGCAAAAAGGTGGAAGGAGAAAGCTCTGAAGACAGGGAATGTTCCGAATGCCATATGGCTGACGGAAAAAGCGATACCAAATCTCTTGCCCGGATATATCACTTAAACTGCAAGGGATGCCATCAGCAGGCCAAGGCCGGCCCTGTCATGTGTGCGGAATGCCACAACAAATCCAAGGCCGGGGCATTGGGCAAATAGGCGGCCGGAGTGCCTCAGGGTCTGGGTTTCCGGAAGAGTGCCAAACTGAACGTTTGCCAGCCCGCGGAGGTGCCGGGTTTTTATACTGTCAAACTTTCAGGTTTGGCACTCAGAAAATCATGCGGCAATGAAACTGATGCAGCCTACAGAACTGGAACCGGTGTCAGTACCTGACACTGAACACTTTTTATGAGGTATATTATGGCAAAAAAAATACTGATTGTGGATGATGACCCCATTATCGTGAAATATATCAGCAATGTGCTGGAAGATAATGGATATGAAACCTGTACGGCCGACGACGGTGTCAAAGCATATGAGATGCTGAAAAAAGAGAAACCGGATCTGATCACCCTGGATCTTTCCATGCCCGAGGAATGGGGCACAAGGTTTTACCGGAAGATGTCCAAGGAGGAGGAATTCAAGAACATTCCGGTCATTGTGATCAGCGGGCTCCAGGGACGGCATCTGGCCATTAAGAATGTTGTCGCTTCACTGAGCAAACCCTTTGATCCGGACAAGCTTATTGTCCTGGTGCGCAAGACCATCGGAGATCCGAAATAGGAAGAGATCAGGAATTGGGGACAGGGAGATGTTTCTCTGTCCCTGATCTTATTCCGGTGAGATATGTCTGTTCAGGCCGGAGAACTCCGGGGGCATTAAAACAGCCCTTCTGTAAGCATTTCCCCGCGGAATACACCTTGCGTCACCTGGGATCCGAACCCAGGCTTAACCAAACATTCATCATTCAACATTTTGATATGCCCCCGGAACCCTTTCATGAAAAAGAAAATACTGCTGGTGGATGATGAACCCGGCATTCTCAGAACGCTGAAAATACTGCTTGAGGATATGAACTGTGAAGTGGGTACAGCCCCGAATGCGGAAACTGCTCTTGCTGTTATGGCTGACTCACCTTTCCCGCTTGTCATGACCGACATCAAGATGCCCGGCATGGATGGCATTGGTCTGCTTCGGGCCATCAAAAAGAAATATCCGGATACAGAGGTCATCATGATGACCGGTCACGGGGATATGGATCTGGCGATTGAGAGTCTGAAGTCCGATGCCACAGATTTTATCAGCAAACCCATCCGGGATGACGCTGTGGAAGTCGCACTGGATCGGGCTTTTGAGAAAATTTCTGTGCGGCGTCAGCTTCGGGACTATACAGAAAATCTGGAAAAACTTGTCGAGGAAAAATCCAAAAAACTGGTGGAAGCTGAGCGGCTGCTGGTTTTAAACCAGGCTTTTGACGGGATTTCCTCCGCGATTATGGGTCTGGCCGGGGATCTGGATGGAGAACTGCAGTATTTCAATGATCTGCCTTTCCTGGTTTCCCTTCACAACCGGGAAATGGAGATCCTTGCAGCCAACCAGTTGTACAAAGACCGGCTCGGGGATGCCAGCGGCAGGAGAAGCTGGGAAATTTATATGGGGGATGCA
>CAZDIU010000154.1:0-11907 GCA_964505535.1 uncultured Desulfobacterales bacterium
GAAAGAGCGAACTGTTTCAGAAAATTCTCCAGGATTTTTATGCGGATTATGCCGATGCCCCCGCGCTTCTCCGTGAGGCTCTGCACAGGGGAGACAGGGAATACATCCGCAGGATTGCCCATACCCTGAAAAGCGTGGCCGGTCACATGGGTGCAGGGGAACTGGAGAGAGGCGCGCAAAGCCTGGAAAAGGAACTTGTGGAAAATATGGGCAGTGATATGGAAAAGCTGCTGGATCAGTTTGAAAAAGCCCTGCATCAGGTGCTGGAGGCCATCCGGATGAAGGAAATGCCGCTGGACAGAAAAAACACTTTGGAAGCACAAAGCCTGGAACCGTCCGGACAGCATTGGGAGCTTGGCCCGCTTCTGGCCAAACTGAAATATCTTCTTGAAGACGGCGATTCCGAATCAGAGGAATGCGCTGCCCGGATCAGAATGCTTCTGAAAGATTCGGATTTGAAAAAACAGATGGATTTTCTGGAACAGCAGATTCAGAATTTTGATTTTGACGCGGCAGGAAAAACGCTGGACATTATCCGCGAATCTCTGCATATTCATCTGTGAGGAACATGAAGATCATTATCACAGCCATTTTCTGCCTATGCACTTTCTGTCCGCTGCACGCGGATGAGAAAAAAGATCCGGTTTTTTCTGCGGAAGAGAAAGCATGGATTGCAGCGCATCCTGTCATCCGGGCCGGTCTTCCCGAAGGCTTCCCCCCGGGTGCGTTCCGGGATAACAGGGGGAATGCTGCGGGACTGCTGGTTGACTATATCCGCATTGTCAGTGAACACACCGGCATTCATATCCAGACAGTTTTCCTTTCCTGGCCTGATTTGGTTGAGCAGGCAAAAAACAGGCAGACAGACCTGTTCATCGGAAATGAAACAGCCGAACGCAGAACGTTTCTCAATTTTTCCCGGCCTGTTCTGGCGGTTCCGACTGCAATTGTCAACCGGATGGAAAGCCCTTTCATCATGGGACTCAAAGCCCTCAAAGGCAGGAAGGTTGCGGTTGTCAGGGATACAATCACCTGGCATCAGATGCAGCGGGATTATCCCGAGATACATCTGATTCCCGTGGATCTGCCTTTGGAGGGGCTGGAAGCCGTGTCTTCGGGAAAAACGGAAGCCTATGTCGGTTATCTGGCCGTATCCGGATTTCTGATTCAGAAACACAAACTCTCCAATCTGAAAGTGGCAGCCCTGACCGGATATCCGGAAATGCAGATATGCTTTGCCGTGCGCAAAGACTGGCCGGAACTTTCTGCCATTATCGACAAAATACTGGCTTCCGCCAGTCCGGAGGAACACGCTGCAATTATGGCCAAATGGCTCCGGATTCCCTATGATCAGAGAATCAACTGGGCTGCCATACGGAAATGGATATTCATTGTCGGCGGAATTTCCGCTCTTATTCTGACAGTGACACTGGTTTGGAACCGTCGGCTGGCAAAGGAAATCAGTGAACGCAGCCAGGTTGAGAAAGCCCTGCAGGACCAGTCCCGGCGTCTGAATGAACGGGTCAGGGAACTCAACTGTCTGTACGGCATCTCCAGTCTGATGGCTGATGCTGGTTTGGACTCTGCCCTTACCTGGGAAAAAATTCTGACAGGAATCGTGACCCAGATTCCCACTGCCTTTCATGATCCGGAAATCACGGCCGCGCGGATTGTGCTGGACGGTCTGGAAGTCCGCACCCGCAATTTCTCAGAGACCCCGCAGACACTCAGGCAGAAAATTCTTGTCAATGGCATGGCTGCCGGAATGATGGAGGTGTGTCATTTGGATCAAAACACGAAAACGGACAGAGATTTGTTTTACCCGGAGGAGCATCATCTGCTCAATGCCATTGCCGAGCTTCTGGGACGTATTGCCGAGCGGAACCGCTCTGAAAAAAAAGAACAGAGACATCAGTGCTATGAGGCCGGTCTCTCAGCCTGTTCCAGAGCGCTGCTGGCAAACGGCCCTGTGGTGGAAATCACGGTTTCTGCCATTGGCCATCTTCTGCATGCGGCAGAAGTCCACAGGGTTTATATTTTTGAGAATTTTGATGATCCCGCGGACGGACTCTGCATGCGGCAAATCTGCGAAATATGCGCTGGAGGAATAAAAGCGGAAATCGGCAATCCCCTTCTGCAGCACCTGCCATACAGGGAACTTGGATTTCTCCGTGCAAAACTGGCAGCAGGGGAAAATTACAGCGGTATTGTCGCTCAATTTCCTTTGGCTGAAAGAGAGATACTGGAAATCCAGGGAATTGTTTCCATTCTGCTCCTGCCTGTTTTTGTGAAGGAAAAGTGGTACGGATTCATCGGTTTTGATGACTGCGTCCATGCACGGAAATGGGGCGGGGAGGAAATCCGTATGCTGCAGACGGCCGCAGATATGCTGGGCACGTTTATCTGCCGGAAACAGACTGAAGAGGAACTCAAAAAGGCAAAAGCAGAGGCTGAACTGGCCAGTTGTGCCAAAAGTGAATTTCTGGCCCGGATGAGCCATGAAATCCGCACTCCCATGAACGCTGTCATGGGACTGACCCATCTGGCCCTGCAGACCGAACTGACCGCGCGGCAGCATGACTATCTGAAAAAAATCAAATCCGCATCCGAATCTCTGCTTGGCATCCTCAATGACATCCTTGATTTTTCCAAAATTGAGGCCGGAAAAATGGAAATGGAATCAGCCGAATTCAATCTGGATGAAGTCTTTGACAGTCTCTCTGATCTGGTTCGCCTCAAAGCAGAGGAAAAAGGCATTGAAATGATCTTTTCTGTGGCCGACAGTGTGCCGCGTTTTCTTATCGGGGATCCGCTGCGCCTGGGACAGATTCTGCTGAATCTCACAAGCAATGCTCTGAAATTCACCGAAAAAGGGGAAATCACTGTTCGAGCGGAGATGTCCGGGGAAGAGGAACTGTCCTTTGATGGGATGAAAATCCGCTTTTCAGTGCGGGATACCGGCATTGGCATCAGCCCGGAAAAACTCTCAGGACTTTTTGACCCCTTTACCCAGGCAGACGGTTCTGTCACCCGGAAATTTGGGGGAACCGGGCTGGGACTGGCCATCTGCAAACGGCTTTCCGAGATGATGGGCGGAGAAATCCATGCGGAAAGCAAAGCCGGACAGGGAAGCACCTTCACCTTTACAGCCGAATTCAAAAGACAGAACAAACTGCGGAAAAAACGTTTTCTTCCGCCTCCCCAACTTGCGGGAATGCGTGTGCTGGTGGCTGATGACAACAGCGGTTCCCGTGATATTCTGGGAAAAACGCTTTCCTCTTTTTCCTTTGACGCGGTTTCCGTTGAATCCGGGGATCAGGCGCTGGCCGTGATGGAAGAGAACACAGAGGCCCCTTTTCGTCTTGTATTTCTGGACTGGAACATGCCGAATATGGATGGCATTGAAACAGCGAAACGGATCAAAGAGCGGTTTTCTCCGGATCAGATGCCCAGAATTATCCTGGTGACAGGATACGGGGAAAAGGTGATGGAGCAGACGCACCGGGATCTGCTGGATGCGGTTTTGGTAAAACCCGTAAGCCGCAGTGTGATTTTCCAGACCATTCTGGAAGTCATGGGACAGAAGCAGGCTGAACGCTATCCGCAAAAGAAGGAAAACAAAGATACAGCTCTGAGAAACCGGATCCGGGGCGCGCGGGTGCTCCTGGTGGAAGACAACCGCATCAACCAGCAGGTGGCTGCGGAACTGCTCCAGTCCGAGGGGCTTTTTGTGCAGGTGGCAAACAATGGAAAAGAGGCATTGCAATGGGTGCGGAAATCCGGTTTTGATCTCATATTCATGGATATTCAGATGCCGGAAATGGATGGTTACGAAGCCACAGAGGAAATCCGCAAATGGGAAATGGGGGCCGGGACCCGGAAACCGGTGCTGAATTCCGGAAACAGGATAAAACCTTCGGGAGATTCCGGACAGGAAACTCCGGAATCTGCATCCCGGTTCCAATCATCGGATACTCCCGGCCGGGAAACCGGAGCCTGGTCTCCAGCCCCCAGAATCCCCATCCTCGCGATGACAGCCCATGCCATGAACAGCGAAAGGGAGAAATGTCTGGCCTGCGGCATGGATGATTTTATCAGCAAACCCATTGATCCGGAAACACTCCTGTCTGTGCTGTCCCGATGGCTTCGGCCTGAGCGCCGTCCGGAGAATGAAAGTGCTGTGCAGCACGAAACCGGGGAACAGGAAAAAGGCACTGTCAGACAGGGATGTTCTTTTTCACTGCCCGGCATTGATACGCAGGCCGGGCTGAAACGGGTGGCAGGCAATCAGAATCTTTTCCGGAAACTGCTTGGGGAGTTTTATCAGGATTACCGGGATGCGGGGCCAAGACTCAGAAACATGCTGGAGCAGGGAAATGCAGAGGAAGCCGGCAAACTGATCCATACACTCAGGGGCGTGGCCGGAAATATGGGTGCGTACCAACTGTTTCTGGCAGCAGGAGGACTGGAATCCGCCATCCGGGAAGAGCGGAGAAAAGAATCTTCTCTTCTGAGGGAAAAAGTGGAAAATGAACTCAGCCGTGTACTGCTTTCCATAAAGACAATGCGACAAATGCCATATTCTGAAACTCCGGAACACAGTTCAGCCAAAGATCAGGGCATGGCCGATATGTCCGGCCTGATTCCGATGCTTAATGAACTGAATAAACTGCTGCAGGAAGGGGACGCGGAAGTGCTGGAAAAGACTGAAATCATCAAAACATATCTGAAAAAATGCGATTTGGGCACATCCGCACAGCAGCTTGGGGAGCAGATTTACAATTATGAATTCGGAGAGGCACGGGAATCTGTGGAAAAGATTCTGCTGACACTGGAAAACAGAAAATGACTTTTTTCCTGCCCCGTTAAAATTGGAAATGCGGAAGGGACACACCCCTGCGCCTCTCAGGGAAGAGGAAGTTCTTAACATACCGGATGGTTCAGATGCCGGGTGTCAGGTTTCAGGTGTCAGGAAACAGACACTGAAACCTGAACACTGAAACCTTGGAACGCAAAACCGGCACATCAGCAGTTTCCAAATCCCTCAAGAGGGGACAACGGGGTGGTTTTGGAAATGGAAACAGCCTCCTCTGCCCCCTTTCAGGAAGCAACACGCATTTGGCGCCCACAATGGGACCGGGGCAGACAGGGGAGAGGGAAAGGACATTCATGAAGGAGAAATCCCACAAAATACTGATTGTGGATGATGAGCGTTTCAACCTCAACCTGCTGGTTGAAATTCTCAAATCCGATTACAAAGTGATTGTTGCCAAAAATGGGGAGGAAGCCCTGAAACGTCTGGATTCATCCGGTTTTCCGGATTTGATTCTGCTGGATATCATGATGCCTCAGATGGACGGCTACACGGTTTGCAGAATTCTGAGGGAAAATGAAAAAACCAGAAAAATTCCCATTATCTTTATTACGGCTTTGGGGCAGGATCAGGATGAGGCCAGAGGATTTGAGGCCGGAGGTGTGGATTATATCACCAAACCGGTCAGTCCGCCTGTGGTCAGGGCCAGGGTCAGAACCCATCTTTCTCTCCGGGATGCCCAACTGGAACTGGCAAATCAGAACCATATTCTGGAAGATATGGTGGAGGAAAGAACCAGGGAACTTTACAACAGCCGTCTGGAGATTATTCACCGTCTGGTGTTTGCAGCGGAATACAAGGATCCGGAAACCGGTTCCCACATCAAACGCATGAGTCATTACAGCGCGCTGCTGGCCCGTGCCTGTGGTCTGCCGGAAAAGGAATGTGACATTGTTCTGCTGGCCAGTCCCATGCACGATATTGGAAAAATGGGAATTCCGGATGTCATTCTTCTGAAACCGGGAAAACTGGATGATCAGGAATGGAAAATCATGAAAAAGCATACGATCATCGGCGCGAAAATTCTGTCCAAAAGCAGATCCACACTGATGCGCGCAGGTCAGCAGATTGCCATTTCCCATCACGAGAGATGGGACGGTTCCGGGTATCCCCAGGGAAGCAAAGGCAGAAAGATTCCCCTGTATGGCAGAATTGCCGCACTGGCCGATGTGTTTGACGCGCTGACCACCAGACGCCCCTACAAGGAACCCTGGCCCATTGACCGGGCCGTGGAAGAAATCCGGAAGCAGAGCGGCCGGCATTTTGATCCGGAGCTTGTGGATATTTTTGAACACACAGTGCCGCAGTTTCTGGAAATCGGAAAGCGTTTTCCGGAGTGAGCATGGATGGAGATCTTTTCCGGACAAAGGTGACAGGATGAAACCTGAGCAGAAAATACTGATCGTGGATGATGAGCGGTTCAATATCAATGTGATGGTCGCGATTCTAAAAGAGGAATACCGGCTGATTATCGCGAAAAACGGAGAGGAGGCCCTGAAACGGGCAAGATCAGCCACCCCCCCGGATATCATTCTGCTGGACATCATGATGCCGGGAATGGACGGTTACGAAGTGTGCAGACTTCTCAAATCCGATCCAAAAACACTTCATATTCCGGTTATTTTCATCACAACCATGAGTGAAATGAAGAATGAGGAAAAGGGACTGCTGATGGGTGCGATTGATTATATTGTCAAACCGGTCAGTCCGCCCATTGTCCGGGCCAGAGTGCGCAATCATCTGGCCCTGAAAATGGCTATGGAGGAAATAGAAGCGCAGAAACAGAAGATTGAGGATCAGAACCGGGAACTGATTCAGGCAGCCCGTTTCCGTGAAAATGTGGAAAGAATCACCCGTCATGATGTCAAAACACCGCTCAATTCCATTATCGGTTTTTCCCAACTGCTCATGGCTGATGACAATCTGGATGAACAGCAGCAGGAATGCCTTGCCACCATTGAGGAGTCTGCCCACCGTGTACTCAATATCATCAATCTTTCCGTGGATCTGTTCCGCATGGAGCAGAAAATTTATCCCCTGCAGCCGGTTCTGGTCAACCTGATGAACGTGATCGGCAAAATCAAATTGGAACTGGGCGGACTGATGCGGGGCAAAAGACTGAACCTGCAAATACTGGTGCAGGGGAATTCAGCCGAAGAACAGAAAATTTTTTATGCCAAAGGAGAGGAACTGCTCTGCTATTCCATGCTGGCCAATCTGATCAAAAATGCGCTGGAAGCCTCTCCGGAAGGGGAAAATGTCACCATCTCACTGGACAAAGACAGCAAAACAGGAGAGTCTCTTGTTGTCATCCGCAACAAAGGGGCAGTTCCCGAGGAAATCCGGGACAGATTTTTTGACATTTATGTCACGGCAGGCAAAAAAAACGGAACCGGACTGGGAACCTACAGTGCAAAACTGATAGCGGAGACCCTTCGGGGTTCCATCCGGATGGTGACTTCAGAGGCAGACGGAACCACGCTTACGGTTCGTGTTCCCGGCTGATTCAGGTCTCTGAAGTTTGGGAAACCCGGGGCGTCTTTTGGCCGGATTCATCCAGCACCTTTCTTACCATTGCGGCCAGTTCGGCTGTCACCACCGGTTTCATGACAAATCCCTTTATTCCCATTGCTTCTGCCCGCTGTGCATTGATTTTTTCACTGAAACCCGTGCAGAGAATCAGGGGAATATCCCACCGGATCCGCATCAGTTCCGCAGCAAGCTGCTCTCCTGTCATCTCCGGCATGGACATGTCTGTCACCACCAGATCAAAACTGCCGGGACTGGCTCTGAAAGCAGCCAGGGCTTCCGTGCTCCGGAGGTGAGCAGAAATCTGATACCCCAGTCTTTCCAGTATGATCTGAACCATGCGGACAATCTGTTCCTCGTCATCCACCAGCAGAATTCTTTCAGAACCGGTGGGATATTCCCGGATTTCCGAAGTCTCCTTTCGTTCCCCCGCATTTTCCAGAAGAGGAAGATACACATGAAAGGCTGATCCCTTTCCCTTTTCACTGTATACACGAATGTCTCCGCCATATTCCCTCACAATGCCGTGCACCACCGAAAGGCCCATGCCTGTGCCCTTTCCCATTGCCTTGGTGGTGAAATAGGGTTCAAATATTTTGGAAAGAATGGCTTTGTCAATGCCTGTTCCTGTGTCAGACACGCTGAGGCAGACATATCTGCCTGCCTTCATCATGGGTCCGGGCAGATCATCGTGTCTGAATTCCCTTTCCCTGAGTTCCAGATGGATGGAACCGCCTTTTTCCTCGACCGCATGATAGGCATTGGTAATCAGATTCATGGCAATCTGATGCACCTGCACCGGATCTGCCGAAACCATGCCGCAGTTTTTTTCTATATGGCTTGTGAGTTCTATGTTTGTGGGAATGCTTGCGCGGGAGAGTTTCAGCACTTCTTTGAGAACCGGCTGCAGACGCATGGGCATTTTCTGGGGATCGGACTGACGGCTGAAGGCCAGTATCTGTTTGACCAGATCTCTGGCCCGTGCCGCGGCTGTGAAAATCTGTCTGATACTATCATGCGCAGGGTTTTCCGGAGGAATATCCTCCAGAAGCATCTCGGAAAATCCCATGATGGGAAACAGAATATTGTTGAAGTCATGCGCAATGCCTCCGGCCAGCGCACCAATGGCCTCCATTTTCTGCGCCTGCGCCACCCTTTTTTCCAGTTCCACTTCCCTGCTGATGTCACGGGTGATCCACACAAAATTCACAATGCGTCCGTCCTGATTTTTCACCGGCGATATGGAGCACTCAGATGTGAACAGTGTGCTGTCTTTGCGTTTGTTGATCAGTCGTCCGCTCCACCGTCTTCCGGACAGAATGTGTGCCCACATCTCCATGTAAAATGCCGCATTCTGCTGCCCGCTTTTGAGAATGCGCGGGTTTTGGCCCATGATTTCCTCCCGGGTGTAGCCCGTGATATGGAAAAAAGCCGGATTTGCATAAATGATGCTGCCTTTGGTATCGGTAATGACAATGCCTTCAGATGCCTGACCGACCGCCTCGGCAAGTTTGTTCAGTTCCATCTCCGCGAGTTTGCGGTCTGTAATATCTGAGAAGATCGTGGCAAATCGTCCGGGTTCGGGTCTGTAGGCTGTGACAGCGTAATATCTGTTCAGTTCCTGGCTGAAATTCTCAAAATGCCGGGCTTCTCCTGTCGCTGCAACTCTGCCATAGGTTTCGATCCAGTAGGATTCTGTATCCGGCAGGACCTCACGCACGGTCTTTCCCACCAGTTGATCCGCTTTCAAACCGGTCAGTGTTTCAAAAGCCGGATTCACTTCCAGAAAACGGTAGTCACAGAGGTTTCCTTTTTCATCTTTAACAATCTCATGCAATGCAAATCCTGAGGAAAGGTTTTGAAACAGCAGACGGTAGCGTGCCTCACTCTCCCGGAGTCTGTCTTCCGCGTGTTTGCGTTCCGTAATATCCATCAG
The DNA here is from genome assembly GCA_964505535.1 of uncultured Desulfobacterales bacterium. GTDB lineage: Bacteria > Desulfobacterota > Desulfobacteria > Desulfobacterales > Desulfococcaceae > JAABRU01. The sequence continues at coordinate 9,339 of CAZDIU010000154.1, forward strand.
AGTTCCGGTGACAGCGGGTTTTTCCCTGAAAAAAATGGAAGATCCGAACACTTCAATATGAATAAGTTCTCGGCTTTTCTTTATGCCCCTGAATTTGTAGCGGACTGATTTGATTTCTCCGGACAGGCGTCTGCGGATCTGCTCTTCCACATAAGGCCAGTCATCCGGATGGGCAAGATCCTGAAAAGATTTTGCTTCGAGAATTTCATTCACCGAATATCCGAAAATTTCCGCAAATTTGGGATTGATATATCTGAAAACATTGTCCTGCATCAGATAGATGCCCACCAGAGACTGTTCGGCAAAATTCCGGAACTTGCTTTCTGATTCCCGGAGTGCCTCCTGTGTTTTTCTATACTCGGTAATGTCACGGGTGATGGAAAGAATGATTTTTTCCTTATTGATGTTCAGCAGACAGGACGACATCAGTCCAGTGCGGATATTCCCGTTTTTCATCCGGAATCTGACTTCCACATTTTCCGCAATGCCCTGTTTTTTCAGCATGTCAACCAGACGTTTTCTGTCTTCGGGATATTCCCATATGCCGAGCTCAAGAGAGGTTTTTCCAATGGCCTCCTCACGGGTGTATCCCACGATTTTGGTAAAGGCTTCGTTGATGTCAATGTAAAGACCGTCAGACGCCCGGTTCAGATTGATGGCATCCGGACTTGTGCGGAATGCCATACGAAATTTTTCCTCACTCTGTTTCAGGGATTCCTCAATCCTTGTATGCTCGGTGATGTCGCGCGCGGCTGCATAGATAATTTTGCCATAGGGACTGGAGGAACGCCATTCAATCCAGCGGAAGGTTCCGTCTTTGCACCGGTACCGGTTGGTGAAATTCAGAACCTGTTCCTGACGGACAAGCCGGGTCACTGCCTCCAAAGTGGCTTCCAGATCATCGGGATGCACAAAATCAAAAAACCTTCGTCCTTCCAGCTCGTTCAAAGCATAACCCAGAACAGTTTCCCACTGGGGATTGAGGCGGCGAAAGTAACCGTCTGTATCTGCTATGCAGAACATATCCAGAGAGTGGGTGAAGTAGCGGTCAAGTTCCTCTGTTTTTTCCCGCAAAGCCTGCTCTGCCTGTCTGCGGTCTGAAATATCGCGGGAAATGGACAGAACAGCGCGCTGTCCCTGATAGTCAAAAATCCGTGCATGACTTTCCACCGGAATCTGCTTCCCGTCTTTGGCCGTGTGCACAGTCTCAAACAGAACATGCCCTTCTTCCAGCAGTATTTTTCTGACTTCTGCCAGAGATTCCTCCTCTTTTGCCGGACGAAGATCCTGCGGACGCAGTTGCAGCATTTCCTGCTTTGCATATCCCAGACGCTGACACGCGGCTTCATTGACTTCCAGGAAACGGCCGGGCATGCCATCCTCCTCCAGCAGATGGACAAACACAGCGTCACTGACAGTTTCAAACAGAAGCCGGTATTTTTCCTCACTTTTTTTCAGTGATCCCAGAACTGCATCCCGTTCCCTCAGTGTCTGTGCCAGCCGGATATTGCTGTATCCGGTTTCCGAAATCATTTTAGCCAGTTTGGTGTAAAAAAACATGACTGTGCTCACGGTTTCCCGTGTCCAGCGCGGCACCCGTTCCAATGCGGCCAGATATTCTTTTTCATCAAATCCGTATTTCCGTGCCTGAGATCGGAAGGTTTTTCTGTCCGGCTCCTCATCTGCAAAGAGAAACTGCCCCAGAAACAGATTGCCAACACGCATGTCATCCACGATGATGGGGGTTGCCATGTCCCACATACTGTTTTTGCATCGGTAGATGCGGAAGGTTCCGGGTTCAATGCCATTGGAGAGTTTCAGGTCACTTTCCAGACAGTTTTTGCAGGTTTCCGGATGAACACGGTGAAAACGGGTGCAGATATCCTGCCAGCCTGTTGCCACCAGAATCTTTCCCTGCAAATCAAGGACAGCCACACCTATATGTGTGAGGCTGAAGAAGTCATCCATCATGGACTGAATGGCTTTGACATCCATAATATCAGAGAGTTCAGGAATATCCCACTCTCCTTTCAATTGCCTGTCAAGCCCTGTTGGGAAGCGCTGCTGCCTTTCCGTTGGTGTGGAAACCCGCTCTGCCAGCGCTTTCTCCAAGTCCTGAATTCTTTTCTCCAATTCTTCATAACTGGGTTTTTCAGACATGGTTTTCACTTTCTGCAGGGGATATATGCCTGGGCATATCTTTTAACACATTTCCGCAGGATCAGGTTGGAAAAATTCATGGAAAATCCGCGCTGTCCCTTCGGAGCCGACAGTCCGTGCCGGAAGTATTCTTTTCATCCCGGAGTTTACCGGAAATTATGAACTGCCTGGATTCTGCTGGCATTTCATACCGATTCCCCATTGAAAACAGACTGGTATCGGATCAAATCAATGTCGGTTCGGTTTTATGCTGATCCAAAATCTGCGTTCATCTGCGCAGTCTGCGGATTGGTGTCCGCAGATTTCACAGATTTTCGCAGACTGTTCTGTGCCGATTCCCCATTGGGGATATGCTTAAGTACCCAACCGAAAGTTTTCAGGTATAAAAAAACCGGATTTTTCCGGAAAA
>CAZDIU010000155.1:0-11859 GCA_964505535.1 uncultured Desulfobacterales bacterium
GTCCTCAATGCTGTGTCCGCCCACCAGCACCGCCCCGGCCTCGCGCATTTTGTCCAGCCCGCCTTCCAGAATGCTGCGCAGTACGGACAAATCCATTTTTCCCAAAGGGAAAGCCACCAGATTCATGGCGGTTTTGGGCACGCCGCCCATTGCATACACATCACTTAACGCGTTGGCTGCCGCGATCTGGCCGAAAGAAAAAGGATCATCCGTGACCGGTGTGAAAAAATCCACGGTCTGAATGATCGCAATGTCATCCGTAACCCGGTAAACGCCCGCGTCATCAGCCCTGTCCAAACCCACCAGCAGATTTTCATCTGTGGGAAAGGAAAGCCCGCACAATGCCCTGTCCAGGTCCCCTGGAGGCAGTTTGGACGCTCAGCCGGAACCGCTGCTGTTTTCCGTAAGTTTTACGGGCCTGTCTGTCATGAATCTGATTCCTTTCCAAAAGGGCACGAGAGTTCTGCGGCTTCATATTCATGATGATCTCCGCACAAAGGGCAGGGAGAGGTCAGCCGGACTTTCGCATCCAGTTTCCTGCTGCCGTCTGCACCTGTGACAACACCACGGTTTTCCGCAATGCAGAACTCCGCTGTTTCAAAAACCTGCCCGTTTCTGGGACATGCAAAAACAAATTTCATGAATCAAATAACCTTCGCATGTATCTGCACCGTTATACCGATTCCCCATTGATTTGTTGTAATACCGCCGATTTTTCAGCACCGGGTCAACCCGCGTTTCCCCTCCCTCCGGGAGGGGTCAGGGGAGGGGAGTTGTTGATCAGGGAATTGACATGCTGCCGGAAATGTTTTACGTATTGGTATATATCAAACCCCTTTCAGAACGTTACGGTTGCCTGTGTTTTTTTGGGGCCGTGAAACACACAAAAAAGGATTTGAAAACAGATTAATATTATTATCATAAATGGAAATAAAAGCAAATTTCAATTTTCAATATCCCAATTATGAAATCATAGATATTTTGAATCTGAAACATTTCCCCTTTGAAAAGGGTAAAGGGAAATATGCTTTCGCTTTCAGGCGACAGTGTTTTGTCAGCCTTGAATCTGTGAGTTGTAAAAAACCTGATTTTTTAGAAAAATCAGGATGTTCTGTAAAAGTGAGATCCCAAAATCAGACTTGACAGAGCAACAGGTGATTTTGCTTCAGATGATTGACAGGATGCTGAATATCGTTTCTTGGCAATTCCCCAAAAAATTAACGTTCTTCAATCTGTTTTGTGAAAAACACCGGATGCCTGCTTTCGCGGGAATGACGTCATGCCTGCGAAAGCAGGCATCCGGAAAAATTTTCCACAAAAATCCTTGAAGAACCAAAATTAATTTGACAATTATGGATACTTCCTTTACAAAAAAATGAACATCCTCTCCAACTGTCCAATCTTCTGGGAGATTGGGCTCTTCCATTATAAGTAAGAAAAAAATACACTGAATCAATTTCCATCCAAATGTAAGGACAAATCAGGTGAGAATTTTTCACACAATATTATTTTTTTCATTAACCTGTCTGATTTTTTTCGTTTTTTGTGCGGATGCCGAAGAATCTGACACAGATTCCCCTGCGGATCAGATTGCACAGGGGGCAGGGCTTTCGGATCTGCTGAAACATGCTTATGAAAACAGTCCCGCTATCAAAGCCGCGCGGGAAGAATGGCGGGAATCCATTGAACAGTACCGGGTGAACACTGCCTATCCTGACCCGCAGATTACCGTGACCTACTGGCCCAAGTCCTTTGCAGACAATCTGGATGCCCAGAAGGTGGAAACCATGCTCGCGCAGGGCATTCCCTTTCCGGGAAAACTGGCCGCGGCAGGCAGGGGCTCCCGTGCCGAAGCGGATTACAGGCGGATTGCCCTGGATCGGGCTGTGCGGGATGTGGTTGTGAATATCCGGGAATCCTGTCATGAGCTGCTGTACATCCGGGAAGCGAGACGCATTGCGCTTCAGAATCAGGAACTTCTCTCCGCGATGAAAACGCTGGGCCAAACCGCGTACGCGGAAAACCGCGGCCAGCTCATTGATGTGATGAAAGCCCAGTCCCAGACTGCACAGAGCGGTTATGACATTCTCCTTCTTGAAGAACTGGAAAAAACCGAGGCAGCAAGGATGAATTCCCTGCTGAACCGCGAGCCGGAATCCCCCATCGGGACGCTGACTGCTGAACCTTTCCGCCCTCTTGTGTATCAGTTGGAGGAAATCTTCTGTCTGGCAGAGAAAAACCGTGAGGAAATCCGGATGGCTGCAGCGGAAATCAGAAAATCGGAAGCCGGGGCCGATATGGCCCGTCTGGAAAACCGGCCCGACTTTATGTTCGGGATCATCTATGAATCGGACGCAGCAAAAGAACCGGAAGGTTCGCGGGAAAGCATGTCCGGTTTTCAGTTCGGCATGAGCCTTCCGCTCTGGTGGAACAAAAACAGCGGGAGGACAGGAGCAGCAAAAGCGGCTTTGGAAAAAGCCAAAGCCATGTCCGCGGCCCAGGTGAATGAAACACAGGCAATGGTGCGGGAAAACTATTTCCGCCTGAAAAACGCCCAACGGCTTGTGGTGCTGTACCGGGATCAGCTTATTCCCCAGGCTTCCAAATCCGTGGAAACAGCGCAGACATGGTACGACCAGAAGCAGGGCAGCTTCAGCGATTATCTGGAAACCCAGTCAGTCTGGTACAATTTCCAACTGGCGTTGGCCCGTGCAACCGCGGATTATGGCAAATACCTTGCCCGGCTGGAGGGTCTTGCGGGTCAGAGCCTTACTGTCAGAGAGCAGGAGTCCGGCTGCCCCCAAAAGGATGCTCCATGAAATCATATCACTGTCTGATGCTGCACATTATCGTCATACCGGTGAAAGCCGGTATCCTGAATTTGTTGAAATCACGGGAGTTCGGCTTACGCGGGAATGACGGCGGAAAAATGAGGATCTGTAACATTGCTTGTTATTTTTCTGCATTTTTTCTGACTCTCTTTTTTGCGGGATGTGCGGGCGACAAACCTTTGCTGAAGGAAATGGAAGAATACAGCCCTCCGCGGCTTTATCATGCAACAGGAACCGCACCCGGGAATTCTTCCACTGTTCCGGAAAAAAAAGCGGCAGACAATGCGTTTGCCGTGCAAAAGGAAAAACTGGAGGAGATGCGGAAACAGTGGGAGAAGATCCGGACAGAACCGCAGCCGGAGGAGGTTTTCTATTCTCCTGATCCGGAGAAAGTCAAATCCCTTGCCAATGCCTTTGCTGAGGAAAAAGCAGCGGAAGCGGTTTTACGCGACAGATTCACACCTGAAACCCTTGAGATCCTCGTTTGGGGAAGAAACCCCGCGGTTGCTGCTGCGGAGAAGAATTTCCGCGCGAGCCTTGAAACCTACAGTCAGGCATCAAATCTGGAGGATATTCTCCGCCAGTATTCCGCGTTCAATGCAGGTCTCATGACAGGGGTGGGGAACATGGGGGCTATGGAATCGGTTGATAAAAAATTCCCTTTTCCCGGAATTCTTGCACTCAGGGGAAACATTGTCAGTCTGGATGTGCGGATTGCAGCCGAAGACATTGAAATCGCCAGACGCACAGCCATCACACAGATACGCAGAGTCTATTGGGATTTGCTTTACAACCAGCGGGCCGAGGAAACCGTCCGGCAGATGGATATGCTTCTGAAGGGGCTGGAGCGGGCGGTTGTGAAACGGTATGAAGCCGGAAAATCCGCGCTGCAGGAACTGACCGGAATCCAGATTCAGAAAGAGAAAATCGCACAGGAACTTATCACGGTTCAGGAAGAGCGGCGCAACCTGGAAACCGGGCTGAGGGCTGTGCTGAACCTCTCCTCGGGTGTGAAAATCGGGATACCCGCGGACAAAGTCCCTGCGGCTTCCTTTCCTGCACAGGAAAAGCTGATTTCTCTGGCGATTCAGAGGCGTCAGGAACTGAAAAAACTACGCGCCATGATCAGCAGAATGGAACTGATGATTGAAATGGCGGAAACAGAAATCCGGCCCGGGTTCACACTGAATCTGTCCCTGAGTGAAAATCAGGCCGTGAATCAGGCCGGAACCATGAAAATGGAAGAACCGTTTGCGGTTTCCACCAAAGCCGGAATGGGAGAGGGGCTTCCCAAAGCACCGTGGACAGGGCTGGCGGATGCCTATCTTCGGGAAACAAAGCAGCGGCTGGATTCGCTGCGCCGGGAACTTGGGGGTGCGGAGGCGGACACACATGCAAAGGTGCGGGAAGCCTGGTTTGCAGCGGACAGGGCAAAACGGGAGGCCGCACTTTACAGGGAACGGGTGGTCAGGCTTTCCGGACTCAGTTTCAGCACTGCATTAAAAGCATATGAAACCGGGATCATGCCCTATGCGGAAATCATTGATTCCCTCATGACCCTGCTGGAGAACAGACTGGCGGCGGAAAGAAAAAATGCGGATGCGGGGCAGGCAATGGCTGTTCTGGAAGAAACTGTCGGCGGTTTGTGGCAATAACATTTTTCAGCCAAAGAAAGACAGAAACATGATGCAATACAATCTCAATAACTCAGGCGGCATTCAGATAAAGACAGCCCTCCTTCTGCTGATTTCTGCGTTGGTGCTGGGAGCGGCAGTTCTGTTTTTCACCGGATGGCTGAAAATTTCTGTATCCTTTGGAAATAAACACGCTGAAACGCAGCAGTCCTCATCGGCAAAGCCCGGAGAACGGAAAATTCTGTTTTACCGCAATCCCATGAATCCCGTGATTACCTCTCCTGTCCCTGCCAAAGATGAAATGGGCATGGATTATATTCCGGTCTATTCGGATGAGGGAACCGCACCCAAAAAAACGCTGGAAGAGGAAGTGGATGATTTTTTTGCAGAGGATTCCTCTCCCAAAGAAATTCCGGGGCTTGCCCCTGTCACCCTTTCCCCGCAGGAAATTCAGGTTGCAGGCGTGGTGACAGCGGCTGCGGTTTCAGAACCTTTTCAAAGCATTATCCGCACCGTGGGACAGGTGATTCCGGATGAAACCCGTGTCAGAAGAGTGCAGACCAAGATAGAAGGATGGGTGGAGAAACTGTATGTGAATTATACCGGTCAGTCTGTGAAACAGGGGGATCCGCTTCTTTCTGTTTATTCTCCGGACCTTCTTTCAGGCCAGGAGGAATTTCTGCAGGCCAAAGCCTCCGCGTCAAAAATGCTTTCCGCTTCTGACCCGGAAACCCGGAAAACAGGGGAAATGCTGCTCAAAGCGGCCCGGGGGCGGCTGGAGCTTTTTGATGTGCCGGAAGTCTTTATCCAGGATTTGCTGAAAATCGGAAAAATGCAGCGGGCAGTCACCCTGACTGTTCCTTTTTCCGGTTTTGTCATTGCCAAGGATGTGCTGGAAGGTCAGAAAATCGATCCCGGAATGTCCCTGCTGACCATAGCGGATCTCTCGACTGTATGGGTGGAGGCGGATTTTTACGAATATGAGGCCGAGGCGGTGAAAACCGGTCTTGGCGCCCGTCTTTCTTCCCCTTATGCTCCGGGTGTCACCCTGCAGGGGGAAGTCTCGTATGTGTATCCGTTTCTGAATGCGGAGAGCCGGACCCTGAAGGCGCGCATGGAATTTTCCAATGAGAAACTGCAACTCAGACCCGGCATGTTTGTGGATGTGAATCTGGAGATTGATCTGGGGGAATCGGTCGTGATTCCGGATTCTGCGGTCATGGATTCCGGAACCCGCAAAGTGGTTTTTGTGGACAAGGGCAGCGGCAGATTTGAACCCCGTGAGATTCAGGCCGGAGCGAGGAGCGCAGGCCGGGCACAGATTCTTTCCGGAATCAAACCGGGCGAAAGGGTGGCTGTGAAGGCGAATTTCCTTCTGGATTCCGAATCCCGGCTGCAGGCCATCATTCAGGAGAAAACAAAGGGCGGGAGAGGACAATGATAAAAAAACTCATTGAACTGTCTGCAAACAACCGGGGCATTGTGATCCTGCTTACCGCGGCCGTGGGTGTCCTGTCTGTTTACATTCTCCACAATATCCGTCTGGACGATCTCCCGGATCTTTCCGACACCCAGGTGATCATTTATTCCAAATGGGACCGATCGCCGGACATCATTGAGGATCAGCTTACCTATCCCATCATCACATCGCTGCTGGGTGCTCCCAGGGTGAAAGCCATACGCGGCTTTTCAGATTTCGGATTTTCCTATATTTACGTCATCTTTCAGGATGGCACGGACATCTACTGGGCCCGATCCCGTGTGCTGGAATATCTTTCCAAGATTCAGCCCCGGCTTCCCCAGGGCGTGCAGACCGAACTGGGGCCGGATGCAACCGGTGTGGGCTGGGTGTTTCAGTATGCTTTGAAGGATGAATCCGGAACCCATTCTCCGGAGGAACTGCGCTCCTGTCAGGACTGGACTTTGCGCTACGCGTTTCAGTCTGTGCCCGGTGTCGCGGAAGTGGCATCCATCGGCGGATTTGTGAAGCAGTACCAGATCACCGTGGATCCGAACCGGCTGGCGGCCTACAATCTTCCCCTGGACAGGGTGGTGGAAGCCATCCGCATGTCCAACAATGAAGTGGGCGGGCGCCTGCTGGAGTTCAACGGCACGGAATACATGGTGCGGGGAAGAGGCTATGCCCGGACAGCAGCGGACTTTGAAAGCATTGTGGTCAAAACCGCTCCGGCCGGAGTTCCTGTGCTTCTGAAAGACATTGCCCGTGTGGAAATCGGGCCGGAGATGCGCCGGGGGGTTTCGGATCTGGACGGAACCGGGGATACAGTGGGCGGGATTGTGGTCATGCGGCACGGGGAAAACGCGCTGAATGTCATCACGCGGGTGAAAGCCAAAATGCAGGAACTGGAACCTGCTTTGCCCAAAGGCGTCCGGTTTGTCACCACCTATGATCGCTCTGACCTGATTCTGCGGGCCATGCACACCCTTCGTCACGAACTGATTGTGGAAATGATCATCGTGTCTTTTGTGGTACTGGTATTCCTCTGGCACATCCCCTCCGCTATTGTGCCCATTGTCACCATTCCCATTTCGGTGCTGTTCTCCTTCATCCCCCTGTATTTTCTGGGCGTGACAGTGAACATCATGTCTCTGGCAGGCATTGCCATTTCCATCGGGGTTCTGGTGGACGGGGCCATTGTGGAAGTGGAAAATGCCTACAACAAACTCTACCATTGGGAAGCGGGCGGGAGAAAAGGGGATTTTCACGAGGTGCGCATGGAAGCCCTCAAAGAAGTGGGGCCGTCCGTGTTTTTCTCTTTGCTGGTGATCGCGGTGGCCTTTCTTCCTGTGTTTGCCCTTGTGGAATATGAAGGCAGGCTGTTCAAGCCTCTGGCCTTTTCCAAAAATCTTGCAATGGCCATTGCCGCAATCCTTGCCATCACCCTGGATCCGGCCATGCGGATGCTGTTCACCCGGATGGACCCGTTCACCTTCCGGCCCAAATGGCTTGCCCGGATCGCAACCCATGCCTTTGTCGGCACTTATTATGCGGAAGAAAAGCATCCCATCAGCCGCATGATTTTCAAAATCTATGAACCGGCCTGCCGCATTGTGCTGCATCATCCCAGGACCGTTATCCTGATTTCATTCGCACTGGTAGCGGTCAGTCTTCCCGTATATTTTAAGCTCGGATCGGAATTCATGCCGCCTCTGCGGGAAGGCTCCCTGCTTTTCATGCCCACAACCTTGCCGGGACTGTCTGTATCCGAAGCCCAGCGGATCATGGAGATTCAGGATAAAATCCTGCATTCCTTCCCGGAGGTGGAACGGGTGTTCGGCAAGGCGGGCCGGGCAGACACATCCACGGATCCCGCTCCCTTTTCCATGATGGAAACCACGATCATTCTCAAACCCGAGGATCAGTGGCGCCCAAAGGAGCGGTGGTATTCCTCCTGGGCTCCGGAATGGCTGAAATCCTTTTTCCGCAGTGCCTGGCCGGATCATCTCAGTTATGAGGAACTGCTCGCGGAAATGGATCAGAAACTGCTCATTCCCGGTGTCAGCAGCAGAGGCGCCATGACCATGCCCATCAAAGCCCGCATTGACATGCTGACCACAGGCATCCGCAGCCCTGTGGGAATAAAGATTTTCGGAGCGGATTTAAAGGAAATCGAGCGCATCGGTGAGCAGCTTGAACTGATTATGAAAGACATTCCCGGAACCAGCAGCGTGTTTGCGGAACGCACAGCAAGCGGTTATTTCATTGATTTTGAACCCCGCCGGGATCAGTTGGCCCGTTACGGCATCACCATCAGCCAGTTGCAGATGATTATCACCAGCGCGATTGGCGGGGAAAACATCACAACAACCATTGAGGGAAGGGAACGCTATCCCGTGAACCTGCGCTATCCGCGGGAACTGCGGGACAATCCCGAACATTTCAGACGGGTTCTGGTTCCGGCTGCCTCAGGCGCACAGGTTCCGCTGGGCCAGGTTGCGGACATAAAACTGGTGCAGGGGCCGTCCATGCTGCGCGATGAAAACGGCTTTCTTTCCGGTTATGTCTATGTGTATATCACAGGCCGGGACATCGGGGGTTATGTGGAGGAGGCAAAGCAGAAAGTCAGTGCGCAGTTGAATCTTCCCACCGGTTATACACTGCAATGGAGCGGACAGTATGAAAACATGATCCGGGTGAAGGAAAGGATGAAGGTGATTATTCCCATCACACTGGTGCTGATTTTCATCCTGCTGTTTGCCAATACCAAATCCGCTTTCAAAGCCTTTGTGGTGATGCTCGCGGTTCCTTTTTCCGCCATTGGCGCGATCTGGCTGTTTTATTTTCTTGATTACAATGTTTCCATTGCGGCCTGGGTCGGCATGATCGCTTTGCTGGGACTGGACGCGGAAACCGGTGTGTTCATGCTGCTGTTTCTTGATCTGTCCTATGATGAAGCGAAAAGGGCGGATAAACTCAGAACCCTGTCGGATTTGGATGAAGCGATTATTCACGGCGCAGTCAAGCGCGCGCGTCCCAAAATGATGACGGTTTTTGCGGCCTTTATGGGTCTTCTGCCCATCATGTGGTCAACTTCCGCAGGATCGGATGTCATGAAACGGATTGCAGCGCCCATGATCGGCGGACTGCTGACCTCTTTTCTGCTGGAACTTCTGGTTTACCCTGCCATTTTCAAGCTGTGGAAGAAGAAAACGGAAAAATGGGAATCAGTGTGAATCAGATTTTCTTGCAAACTGCAGGATTACACCATCTCCAGAAAAGCCTCAATCCGCACGCGAAGCTGTTCGCTGTCAGAGTCGGAATAGTCGGTTTCCAGGTGCAGGAAAGGCAGTCCGTATTTTTCTCTCACGAATTTTCCGATGCCAAAGGATTCCACATTATAGGTGTGACATGCCTGCCAGGTGAGATCCACAACTCCGTCCGCTGAAAATTCCTCAATCATCTGCCCCAGCAGATCAAAACGTCCGGCATTGGGGGACATGACCGAACAGGGCGTGGAAAGATACTGCTCTGCCAGCGCCATGAGCGGTTCTTTGCTTTCATCCACGGTAAATGCCTGTTTGTATCCGCTGCAGTTTTCAAAGCAGACCACGGATGCGCCGGACTGCTCCAGAATCTTCACCACTTTGTCCGAACCCACGCCCACCGGAACGCCCGTAAGCAGAATTCTCGGTGTGTTTGGGGAAAAGGGGCTTTCTCCGTTTTTCTTCCGGATTTCATCAGCAATATCCTGAATCAGGGCGATTCCCTTTTCCTTGTCTGCAAAAAAGCCGGTTTTGAACAGAATCGTCAGCAGATCCGTGCCGCGCAAAGGAGAGGGTTTTGCTTTGGCCAGATCCATCAGATCCTTGCGTGCCATGCGTTCCCGGTTGAGCAGCCGGATGGCACCGGATATTTTTTCATCCGAAAGCTCCGTGCCGGTCTCTTTTTCCACCAGTGCTTTGAATTTTTTCACTTCCCCGTACCAGAAAGGCAGGGCAGTTTCCCTGTCCTGATTCTGGGGAAGTTGCAGCACATGCACGGGTTTGATTTGGGCCATGAGTTCAAACATCTTTTTCTTTCCGTCACAGGTGGTGTCCGGCACAATGATGTCGGAAAAACGGAAAAAGGGGCAGGTTCCGGTGGCGGCAAAACCGTAACTGCTTTTGATCAGCGGGCAGAGATTGCGGGGCAGGGTTTCCTCTGCCGCTGCAATGGGGTCATTGCGCGTGCCGCAAAGGGGCAGGGGAATGGCCCCGGCTGCAACGGCCAGTTCTGCGGGCGTATAAAGGCAGTAAAACCCGATGACCTTTCTGCCTGAATTTTTGGCATTTTCAATATCCATGAGATTCTGGTCGGAAATCTCCTGGAGCCGGTTCATGATCTGCTGCATGTCTTTTCCTTTCCTGTGGTTGAAACTGGTGCGGACATTTATTCAGCAGACACCGGAAAGTCAAATTGATAATATCAATCGGCTGAGATATTCAAATCAGAAAAGCTGATAGGCAGAGTGATTTTTCAATCCTTCTGAACCGTTTGGTTCAGATCTGAGGTCAACAGCCTTCCTGCAAATACAGCTTATTCCCCATTGACACCATCATTTTCTGAATGATATGCCATAATTTCACAGAAAAAACAGAAGGAATGAAGTGGGGATGCAATTCGTTTAAAGTCGGATTACGCTTGCGCCAATCCGACCTGCGATTATGAAATTTTATAATTAAAACAAATATGTAGGTCGGATTAGGCCGCAAGGCCGTAATCCGACAACCTGAAAAACAAAGGCAGATCAAAAATGCAATATCGTCGCCTTTATATCCCCGGAGGCAGTTATTTTTTTACTCTTGTGATGAAACAACGGCGAAAAATTTTTGCTCAAGACTCAGCAGTCGGAATATTAAAAGATGCTTTTCGCCGGGTTATGGAAAGACGGCATTTCACTATTGATGCAATTGCAATTCTTCCGGACCATCTGCATTGCATCTGGACATTGCCGCCGGGGGATCAGGATTTTTCCACCCGATGGCGATTGATAAAAACTTGGTTTACCAAGCGTTATGATGTCACTTTGAGCATGAATCAGGATACTTCTGAAATTAATAAAGGAAGAAAATCTGTCTGGCAGCATCGTTATTGGGAACATCTTCTTCGGGATCAGGAAGATTATAATCATCATGTAAATTACATCCATTACAATCCTGTCAGGCATGGCTATGTTTCCCGTGCGTTTGACTGGCAGTATTCAAGTTTTCGGAGATATGTGAGAAATGGTATCTGTTCGGAAAATTGGGGAAATACAGGCATGGATTTTCCGGAGAATATCGGAAAAGAGTAGCGACTGTGTTAAATGTCAAGCATAATCCGTGTTCCATGCTTCGTTTTTTGCAACCATGCTGTTAAGGATCACAAGGATCTTTCTCATGCAGGCCACAACGGCCACCATTTTATTTTTACCCCTGTCAACCAGACGGAGGTAATATGAACGGATAACCGGATTGTGACGGATTGCGGCCGGGGTGGGCATATACAGCAGTTTTCTGATCTCACAGCGGCCCCCGCCGGTCATGCGTTTTCCCCGGGACTGCCCGCTGTCCCTGTTTACAGGGGCAGTTCCGGTGAGGGCTGCGATTTTCCTGCCGTTCATGGTTCCAATCTCCGGCAGACCGGATACCAGGGCGGCGGCAGTGTTTTCTCCGATACCCGGAACAGACTGAATCAGTTCAGTTTTCTGCTTCAGTTCAGGGACTGATGCAATGAGATCACGTATCCGATCCTGAAGCAGGCGGATCTGCGTTTCAAGGGTGACAGTGACCTGCCGGATGCTTTGTTCAATGAACTCATCCCGGATATGCTCCGTGCGGTTTTTTTCCGCTGTGCGCATGTCCGTGAGCTGGCGTTTCCGGACAACCAATGCTCTGATTTCAGAGGATGTGTC
>CAZDIU010000156.1:0-11844 GCA_964505535.1 uncultured Desulfobacterales bacterium
AATCCAGCAATATCAACCCGTTCCGGATACCGGCGAAAGTCGGTATCCACAACGCTTTGTTAGATTTCCACCAATCAAGGGCTTTGTGTTCCGGATACCGGCGAAAGTCGGTATCCACAACCTGACCCGCAGAATACCCGCTTTGGGAGCCGGGTTCCGGATACCGGCGAAAGTCGGTATCCACAACATCCTGAAAAAAATGGATTCCGGATTTCACCGGTATCACGGAAAAAGTGGATAAGCACCCGACTTTCTGAAAGGGTGCGCAGCATCAGTTAATTATGAAAGAGATGTATAAAATTCTTGCCTTTTCCCAAAGTTGCTATATATTGCATTCTCGTAAGCTGACTGCCAAAGACGGTCCCTGTCCTGCAGATGTCATCCAGTGTTTTTCAGATGCTGATTCTGGGAAAAACGATGAATTGGAAAGAGTAAGAATCCTATGTCCCCTTCTCTCATTGATCGCCGCTCCTTTATCCGCTGTCTGCCTTTTTTCGGGCTGATGGGCCTGACCGATCCGCTCTGTCTGATCCGCAGTGCACTGGCAATGGGGAGCAAAGATTTTCCCCAGGGTTTCAGTGAAATAAAGGGAAATGTCCGGATCAACGGCATTCCCGCACAGATCGGGGCTGTGGTAAAACCCGGAGATACCGTGACAACCGGGCCGCCGGAAAGCCGTGCGATTTTTGTCGCGGGGCAGGATGCGTATCTGCTTCGGGAGAATACCCGGTTGGAAATCAGCGCAGCAGATATGCCGTCACAGGCCGCAGCCCTTCTGCGGGTGGTCAGGGGAAAAATGCTGGCAGTGTTCGGAAAGGGAGGCAGACGCATTGAAACCCCGACCGCGATCGCTGGAGTCCGGGGCACAGGCATGTATACCGAGGCTGAACCGGAGCGCACCTATATCTGCACCTGTTACGGTGTTTTTGATATTTATCCGGCAAACAGACCGGAGCTGGGAGAACATCTGGTGGCCAGGCATCATGAATATCCAAGATATATTTACGCCTCCGGTGATACACAGAAAATCATCAGTCCCGCGCCCATGATCAGCCATACAGACGCGGAACTGATCCTGCTGGAATCCCTGGTGGGACGCAAACCGCCTTTTGCCCAAAAGGAATTCAGTCCTTACCAGGGACAGGGCGGAAACGGCGGGGGATACTGAGTTTCTGCCCCTGCCTTATTAACTGAAACAACTGTGAAAGAGTCAAAAGTGATTGAAAAACTGAGAATTCTCATTTCCCGGATATTTGTTCTTTTTCTGATGATGATCATACTTGTCTCGGAAAGTTACTGGGAGGATGATCTGTCCACTGTAAGCAATATTCTGTTTCTGATTGGTGTGATCATGGCCGCTGTCGGTTCTCTTGGACGCCTGTGGTGTTCTCTGTATATTGCCGGGTACAAAACCAAAAAACTGATTACCGAAGGTCCCTATTCCATGTGCCGGAATCCCCTGTATTTTTTCAGTCTGATCGGCGCAGTGGGTGTGGGATTTGCCACAGAAACCTTTTTGTTTCCTCTGGTTATATTACCGGCATTTGCCCTGTACTATCCTCTGGTCATCCGAAGTGAGGAAGCGGAACTGAAAAAACTCCATCAGAAAGAATTTGAAATCTATGTGCGGCAGACACCAGTTTTTTTCCCAAAACTGTCCCTTCTCCGGGAACCGGAGGAATATACCGTAAAACCGAAGGTGTTCAGAAAACACATGTTTGACGCACTCTGGTTTATCTGGCTGACCGGGATTCTCGAACTCATCGAATCCCTTCATGAAGTAAATATTCTTCCCTCGATATTCAGAATTTACTGACAGGAAAGAAATGAATATTAAAACGTATCATGCGAAAACAGTGTCTGCGCCTGAAGCGGAACGCAAAAAATCACATTTTTTTGCATTCTTTCTTGTGCTGAGCTGGGGACATATGCTTTGGGAAACATTTCCTTTTCTGCAGGCGGCATCCCCGGATTTCAGCATTCTGCGCGAAAGCCTGTTTCATCTGTCTGTCTGGAGCACTTACAGCATATTGTATCTGCTTCCGGTCGGCATTGTCATTTCTGCTCTGGAAAAACTTTTCCCCCGCAGACCGTGGTTCACAGCAGTTCCGGCCATTGTGCTGACCAGTGCGGTGCTGCTGCTGATTCGCACGGACAGGATCATTTTTGATCTGTACCGCTTTCATTTCAACAGCTTTGTGCTCAACCTGATTCTCACACCGGGCGGGTTGGCCTCTTTGGGTGCGGATGCTTCCAGTTATGCAGGAACAGTGCTGATCGGTGTGCGCACCGTGCTGATACAGTCTGCTTTGTTTGTCATCAGCCGGAGACTGCCCCTGCACATCCGAACCCCTCGTTTTTTCTGGGGGGCTGCCCTGTCCCTGTTTGTGATCGCTGGTGCGGGGGAACGGCTGATTTACGGAGTAAGCAATATTCAGAATTACGGCCCGGTGCTGGATACTGCCCGTGTCTGGCCCCTTTACAAAAAGACCACATTCCGGTCACTGGCAAAAAAAATGGGCATTACAGTGGAACGGAGACAGAATTTTACCGCGAAAAAAGATTCAGCCCGTTTACAGTATCCTCTGCAGCCTGTCCGTTTTGCCCCTGTAGAAAATCCGCCCAATATTGTCTGGCTGGTCGCGGAATCCCTGCGAAGTGACCGCCTCAGTCCGGAAATCATGCCCAATATTTGTGCTTTTGCAAAGCAGAACCAGCTTTTCACCCGCCACTATTCCAGCGGCAACGGAACCCGTGAGGGCATGTTCGGAATGTTCTACGGTCTGAGCGGATCGTCGTGGGCCGGTTTTCTGCATGCGGAGCGCGGCCCTTTGCTGATGGATCGGATAAAGGAACTGGGGTATCAGATGGAACTGCGCACCAGTGCACGGTTTTCCTATCCGGAATTTGACAAAACCCTGTTTGCGGAAATACCAAAGGAATTTCTGCATGAGGATGAATTCAGGGGGGAAAGCTGGGAGCGGGATGAGAAAAACACTTCTGCACTCATTGATTTCATCCGCTCGCGGGACAAAGACCGCCCTTTTCTGAGTTTCATGTTCTTTGATTCCACCCACGCGGCCTACACCTTTCCGGACACTGCCAAAATCGCCTCACCGGTGCTGGAACATGTGGATTACACCCGGATATCGCGGGAAAATCTTGCACATTATGCAGATCAGCTTCTCAACCGTTATACCAATGCAGCCCACTGGATTGATATCCAGACAGGCCGGATTCTGGACTGTCTGGCCCAGGAAGGGCTGACGGACAATACGGTTGTGATTGTCACAGGGGATCATGGAGAAGAGTTTATGGAAAATGGCTTCTGGGGGCATAATTCGGGTTTCAGCGAGCAGCAGATCCGGGTGCCGCTGGTTATCCGGATGCCGGGCAAGACCCCCCTGTCCTTTGACCGATCCACTTCCCATATGGATATCGCTGTCACACTCATGCAGATCCTGGGGGCTGTGAATGCTCCTGCTGATTATGCACTTGGCCGATGTCTGTTCAAACCGGAACCCAGAGACTACATTCTGACCAGCGACTGGATCAGCATCGGCATTCTTACCCCTGAATTCAAATACAGAATTCCCTATGACAACCAGGGAATCAATCATTATGAACCCACGAAAGCGGATGACAGCCCCTGGCCAGCGCAAAAGACGGAGAGAATCATCAGCACAAATCAGAAACTGATTATCGCAGCCATACGGGATTTTTCCCGCTTCACCCGCTGAGACTGAACGATTACAAAAAGGACTTCAATCATGGGCAGACTGTTTGGCACAGACGGCATACGGGGAGTTGCAAACCAATACCCCATGACGCCGGAAACAGCCTTGCGCGCGGGCAGGGCGGTTTCTCTGGTGTTTGGCACAAAGGGCAGAATTGTCATTGGAAAGGATACCCGCATATCCGGAACCATGCTGGAATATGCGCTTGCTGCCGGTATCTGCTCGGCTGGCGGAAACGCATATCTTGCGGGCATACTCCCAACACCGGGGATTGCCTTTCTTTCCCAGGCGGAAGGAGCGGATGCAGGAATTGTGATTTCTGCATCCCACAATCCCTTTTACGACAATGGCATCAAGGTGTTCAAGGGGGACGGTTTCAAACTGCCGGATGAAAAAGAGGCGGAAATCGAATCCCTTTTGCTGGATGAAAAACTTGCAGAGAAATGCGCTCTGATCCGGGAAACCGGACAGGTGTTTTCATTGGAGAACGCGGGGAACCGGTATGCGGAATTTCTGAAAAACACGCTGCCCCCCGGTTTTTCCCTCAAAGGAATGAAAATTGCTCTGGACTGCTCCAACGGAGCCACCTGGCAGGTGGGTCCGAAGGTGTTTACGGATTTGGAAGCGGAGATTCAATCCCTTTTTGTATCCCCGGACGGGAAAAACATCAATGAAAACTGCGGGTCACAGCATACGGAAAGCCTGAAATCCCATGTTCTTGGATGGAAAGCCGATATTGGCCTGGCCTTTGACGGAGACGGGGATCGGCTGATTGCGGTGGATGAAAAGGGAAATACTGTCACAGGCGACAGAATTCTGGCCATATGTGCCAGACATATGAAAAAAAAGGGAATACTGAAAAACAATCTGGCAGTCACCACCGTCATGAGCAATATCGGGCTGCATATCGCGCTGAAAAAAATGGGGATAGGGCATCGGATTACGGATGTGGGGGATCGCTATGTGATGCAGGAGATGATGAATTCCGGAGCGGTATTGGGCGGAGAGGATTCCGGACATATGATTTTTCTCAATCACCACAGCACCGGAGACGGCATTCTTACCGCGCTGCGGCTCATCGAGGCCACGAGAGATGCGGCACAGCCTTTGTCCGAACTGGGGAAAATCATGGAGGTATATCCCCAACTGCTGGTAAATGTGGAAGTGCGTGAAAAACCGGATCTGGAAACACATCCGCGCATTTCCGCAGCCATCCGGAATGCGGAAAACGCATTGGGAGAGAAGGGAAGGGTGCTGGTGCGCTATTCCGGAACCCAGCCTTTGTGCCGAATTATGATCGAAGCGTCAACAGAAAGGGAAACCCGTCAGTATTGTGAGGAAATAGCAGATGTGGTAAAGGCGGAGATTGGGAAATGAATGAAAAGACCCTAAGGGTTTACGAAAACCCTCAGGGTCTGTGTTGTGTTGCAGGATCATCAATCCCTGCTGCCGCCGAAGATTCTCAGAAGCATGAGGAAAAGGTTGATGAAATCCAGATACAGATTCAGTGCGCCGATAATCGCGCCCTTTCTTGCCACACCCGCCTCCAGATCATAGGGCTGGGTCATGGCCATTTCTTTGATCTTCTGGGTGTCATAGGCCGTAAGCCCCACAAACACGATTACACCGATATAACTGATAATCATGGTCATGGCGCTGCTCTGGATGAACAGATTGACCAGCGAAGCAATAATAATCCCGATCAGACCCATCATCATGAAACTTCCCATTGAGGTCAGATCCCGTTTTGTCACCATGCCGAACACACTGCACGCGGCAAAGGTCAGCGCGCAGATGAAAAAAGTTGAGGCAATGGAACTCATGGTATATGCCAGAAATATTACTGCCATGGTCAGCCCGTTGAGGACAGCGTAACCGATGAACATGGCTGTTGCTGTGGAAGAGGTCATAGAACCAATCCTTGCGCTGAGAATCCATACCAGCGCCAGTTCTCCGATAATCAGACCGAAAAACACCGCCCGGTTTCCGAAAATCAGACTCAGCATGGTTTCGCTGTTGGCCACTGCATAGGCCACAAAACCGGTAAGCGCAAGACCGATGGCCATCCAGTTGTAAACACTCTGAATAAAGGAATTGACCATTGCCTGCGTCTGAACCTGGGGTTGCACTTTGGGACGAATAAACTCCATTTTTATACCTCCTTGAAAAATTGTTGTCATCCTGTATTTTTTTGTATTATAACAACACAACGCCCTTTTTTCAAGACAAATCGGTTCAGTTTTGCGAATTATCAGCTTGTGATGGGACATGAAACCGGAACAGATCTATCAGGAATTAAAAGAGTTGGCAGAAAAGATCGGCATCAGGGTCACGGAAAAGAGTTTCCGCAATGTGGCTGCCGGTATCCATTTTCAGAGCGGTCTGTGCAAAATACGGGAAAAGGATATGTATATCATGGATCGGAACCTGAGTCTTTCCCAGAAAAACGAACTGCTGGCAGAATGTCTTGCCGGAATGGATTCCGAGAATATCTATATGGTTCCGGCTCTCCGGGAATTTCTGGACAAACAGCGCATGCACCGTCCTGTCAGATTGAAGACAGACTCCCAGACCGAAAATCCGGCGGATTCTCAAACTGAACGTATGGGAATCTCAGGCAATTGAAAAAACACTGCCAAACTTTCAGTCTGGCACTCCGGGTCTGCTTCAAAAAAATGAAACAGATGCAGAAAGTCGCGTAATGCCCAGGTCAGAAAAAAACGAACATGAATATTTTATGCACATGGCTTTGGAAGAGGCCCGGCAGGCACTCACGCGCGGGGAATTTCCTGTGGGATGTGTGCTGGTGCATGAAAATCAGGTGCTTGTCACCGGTTCCCGCCTCGGTACATCCCGTGGCGGAAAAAATGAAACCGATCATGCGGAAATGACTGCCCTGCGCGGTCTGGAGCAGCAGTATCCGGACACAGATCAAAGTCAAATCACGCTTTACTGCACCATGGAACCCTGCCTGATGTGCTATGGAGCCATTCTCATCAGCGGCATCGGAAAAATCGTGTACGCGTATGAGGATGTCATGGGCGGAGGCACATCCTGCGATCTGTCCCGGCTTCCGCAGCTGTACCGGGAAAGCAGAATTTCTGTTGTTTCCGGCATTCTCCGGAAAGAAAGTCTGCAACTGTTCCAATCCTTTTTTGCGGATCCGGAAAATGACTACTGGCGGGGAAGTCTGCTGGCCCGGTATACACTGGCAGAAGGGAAACTCTGAAATCATATGCAGGAGAAGTGACCTGCTCCGCTTTTCTGACCTCATTCCCCGGCAGCACACCACCAATTTGGTCTTTTACAGGATAAAGCAGGGATTGAAAACGGATTTTTTTTAGGGTCTGTATCAAAATAAGCTGTTCCAAACCCTGAGGGTTTTGAAAACCCTCAGGGTTTATGGGCAGAAATTCGTACAGGTTATTTTTTTACAAACCCTTAGTGCTTCATTGCATCTGAAATTATGTATTTTCCGGCCATAATGATTATGTTGCTTTTAAGATTTTCAGGAGGATTTTTCAATGAAAAAAAATATATAATCACACTGACAGGGAAAGAACGTTTATATCTTGAAAATATTGCAACTAAAGGCAAAAACCCTGCATACAGGATTAAACATGCACACATTCTTTTAAATGCCGATGAGACTGCAGGCAAATATGCAGAACCTTCTAACCGGAAAGGTCAGATTGGTATGAAAAATATCGGTCAGAAAGAACGTTTAATACCGATTCGCCATTGAAAACATACTTATAACCAGGCAAAAAGAAGTTTCCATGTATTCAAAAAACCGGATTTTTCCGAAAAATCCGGTTTTTCTGAAAAACGTTATGCCAGAAAAATTTATGTTTCAGATCAATGGAGAACTGGTATTATGCCAAACCGCATTTCCGGTATCTGCCGACAAATGATTTCAGTTGGGAAAAATGTGAGCCTTCCCAATATATTTGCCCGCAGTTCCGGCATCTGACAAAGGAACTGTAATACTTTTTTGTTTTTGGTTCCAGACATTCCATAATGTCATTCTTATCCGCATGTTCAAGCCTTCCGTTGCAGGATGTGCATCTTGCAAAAGGTGTGATCCGGTCATACAGATCAAAGCGATCCAGAATTTCATGCACCTGTGTTTCCGGATTCTGTGAACGGAGAAGATAGCCGAATCTCACAGCTTTTGCAAAAAGCAGCCTCCGGTCTCTTGTGAGTACAATCCGGTTTTCCCCTGCTGCAATTCTGACAATCTCCGGATCATCATAATCATTCCGGTACAGCACATCAAAACCCAGCAGTCTCATCATCCGTGCGGCTTTTCCAAGATGCACATCCATGATGAATCCCGGTATGAATCCCGGATTGTCTGACGGAAGATGCTGGAGTTTCTGCAGCGAGGATATGTCAATGTGTTCAAAAAGCGGATAGACTGAAACAAAATCCCCATGTGAAAGCCGGTAATCAAAACCCGCGGACTGGCCGTTTGCCATAATCAGATCCGGTTCTGTATGGGGAACACCGATTCCTTCGATGACATTTCTGACAGCCGGATTTCCGTTGAAAAGATAATCGAAAATTTTCTGTTTTCTGTGTTCAGGCAGAAAAAAATTCAGGTTTCCGTAAAAACGGAACCGGGCAGTGTTTTTGTAAGATGTTTTTGTCATGTTTTTGCTGTCCCTGACACCTTATTCTCTCAGAGACGGTGGCATTCAATTCAACAGCGATTCGGCATTGCTGATGTTACGCAGCCGTTTCAGACAGCAGGAAGTCATTCACTTCCGCTGTCATTCCGGCAAAAACCGGAATCCAGCATGTTAAAAAAGTTCTGTTTCGTCCGTATGGCGGTGGGTGCGCAAGGGGACCTGCCGGTTACAATTGACGGCTTTATTGCGTGTCTGACAAACATCACAGGGTGCTGACTGATCTGAGGGAATATGATGGAAAGACAAAGAAGCATGACGGCTGATTATCTGCTGAATGCCGCAGGATTTGTCAGACAGCCACTGTCTGAAACTGCTGCTGTCAAGACATACAGGCATTCTGTGATGATATTCCCTGATCTTTCCCACAGCTTCGGTCGTTATGATGACAAATTCTTTCACCTGGTTTTTCCGATTTTTCCGGTGAAGACCGGCAAGAAAGAAGGGGCTGTTCTCCGGATTCAGTGAAAAATGGTGTATCCGCTTTTCCGAATCCCATTCCCACCATCCGGTGACAGGAACTGCACATCTGTCTTTGCACATATTTCTCCACAAAGCGGAGGAAAAGATTCTGTCATCCCTTGCATTGATCAGCATTTTTCTGAAAACATCACTGATACCCCATTTCATGGAAGTCAGACGGAAACCATTCTGATCTGCCACGGCAACCGGATGCAGATCACCGGGGGATCTGCTGTAATCGGGAAACCGGTTATCATCAATGCCCGCATCCGCATACAGACCGAAAATGCGGGCAATGGTCACATATTTTTCCTGAACCGAAAATCTGCCGCACAAAATTTCTGTTCCTCAGCTTTTGGATGTGCCTCTGTTTCTGACAGGCTGTCTCCATCTCTGTGATTCGCTCCGCTCTGACGCTCTCCCCGGCTTAATCAGGATACGCATGTGCATCTCCTGCCTTCAATATTCCGCAAAACATGTCTTCCGGCACATGCGGATATTCATCATAATGGTAGAGCAGGCATTTTTTCTGAATATCCGGCGCCATGCGGTTTATCAGCTCAGAGATGTGGGGATGCACACCTGAGGGAAACGGGGAGGTTTCACAGTCCATATAGATTCTGTCTGCCCGTTTGTAATGGGCCACCAACTGCGGCGGCATCATGTGCTGGGTGTCGGTGGGCATGAGCACATTGTATCCGCTGGAATGTTCCAGGGCAATGCCGTAACTGGCCATTTCTTCGGAACTGGAAATGACGTGCATGGCAAAAATGGGACGGATGACCCAGGCGCCGTCTCCGTCCTGAAAGGTGTGCGTCAGGGTTTCCCCGTTTTCCTGCTTGCCAACCAGATGAATGTCAAAATAGGTTTCCAGACTCACATCCGGAACCCCCTGCACCGTATCCAGTCCGGGTCCCACCGATCTTTTCAAAGGCTCCAAGACCTTTCGGTGCACAAACAGATCCGGTTTCGCACTTTCCGGAGGCCGGGGCCACCACTCATGCTCCAGAAAAAGTTTTTCCACAATGAACTGATCGCCCAGCCATTTCTTTTTTGCCGGGGTGTACATGGGGTTGAAAAGTGTGGTGAGAGAGATGTATTCTATTCCGCCAATGTGGTCATTGTGCGGATGGGAGATGTAAATGCCGTCAATGTCCGCAGAAGACAGACCCACCTGTCTGATGGAATGACGGATATCGCCGCCTGCATCCAGCAGCAGACGGTAAGGACTTTTTCCCCTTTTTCCAGAGGTCTCAAATTCGATGAGAAAATTGGAATGCCATTTGGGATTGTACATTTTCCGGCTGTATTTGGCAATTTCCTCTGCAAGCTCCGCGTCCGTGAGATTTCCGGCACGGCCTGCCAGGGCTTTGACAAGTTCTCCCAGTTTCTCCGCTGGAACAGCGTTCTCGTAGGTTCCGGTGGCAAAAGCTGAATTCACTCCCAGTGCAGTGATTTTCATATTCCGCTCCTTTCAGGTTTGGACTGCAAAGCCTTCCGGGCCAGTTCCAGCACATAGAGAATCAATCCGGCACTGACAAACAGGGAAAAGGCAAAAAAGAGAAAGGAGGAATACTGTCCTGTGTTTTCCAGTCTGTGCACACTGAAAAAGGGTTCAAGATACGCGGTGCGCACCATGTCCCGCATATTAATCATGGCAAAGACCAGAACCAGCAGGGAAAAGGCTGCGGGCCATACGGTTTTTTTGAAACCAAAATACAGTGTCTGTATAATCAGGAGGAGGGAAAGGAGGAAAACTGCGGTATGCGGCAGGCTTCCGCCCAGAAAAAGGTGCATGATCTCACGGGGCAGACGCATCTGGAACCAGAATCCCGCGGGAATCTGAAGCAGGGTGGCAAACGTGAAATATTTCATCCCCAGAGCAATGGTCTGCTCATCAGCCTCTTTTCCCTTTTCCGCTTTCAGGGTCTGGATGATGGCGATAAAAAGTCCGCCCACTGCCACGGACGCGATGACAAAGTGAAAATAACGCGGCAGCAGAACCGGGTCAGAGAGATTGAGCAGGGTTCCGTCCGGATTGGTGAAAAAGGCTCCCCATGTTTCGGGCCTGAGCATCAGGGTCATGTTATTGGAAAAAATAAAAGCCACAGCCAGAAGCAGGAGCACAGTCATTCCTTTTGCGGCTTTTCCCACTGCATCAGGCGTATCCTTGCTGAATTTGCTCCAGTACAGAAGATAATAGGCAATCAGGGCCAGAAGCACGGCAGACAGCCAATAGACGGCCATAAGCTGGGAACTCACATAGACAAACTGCCCATACAGCACCTGCAGAAAAAGAAATGGGAGAACCCCGAAATTGACAGCCAGGGCAAAGACAACTGTCAGTTTCTGATCCAGTTCCCTGCGCACCGGAGCCAGCGTCTTCTTCCTGCCAAAAGAGGCAAAAAGGGAAATCACACTGACCCCGATCACAATATTGATCAGAAGAATGTGGGCTGCAAAGCCCACCATCAGAAACAGTTTGAACCAGCCCCATTCTGCCGGAACCGGTTCAGCCAGAGGAACAAGATGCAGCGGATTCATATGCACTCCTTATTGATGACATGTTTTTTCTCAGAAACGGTCTTCAGAGGGATCGGTGGGCAGATGCAGGCAGCATATCGCCAACCGGAAAATCAGCCCG
The DNA here is from genome assembly GCA_964505535.1 of uncultured Desulfobacterales bacterium. Classification (GTDB taxonomy): domain Bacteria; phylum Desulfobacterota; class Desulfobacteria; order Desulfobacterales; family Desulfococcaceae; genus JAABRU01. The sequence goes on from CAZDIU010000156.1 coordinate 11,535, forward strand.
GCCATTTTTCTGAATTCTGCCACGCTTTTTTCTGGCTATCATGCGAAAAGAATTTCGTCAAGGGGAAAAATTCATCTCCATACTTATTTTTCCTGTCCCCTGTTCAAATCTTTTCTGTACAAAATTCTCTCCCGGCTTTATAACAGTTGCATGAAGAATTTTCACTCTCACTCCCCTGCCTTTCTGCCTGCCGCTCGCAGGGAAATGGAAGAACCGGGATGGAAAAACGCGGATGTGATTCCGGTTTCCGGGGATGCGTATATGGATACGCCCCATGCGGACATCGCGGTCATCGGCAGGGTGCTTGCGG
>CAZDIU010000157.1:0-11817 GCA_964505535.1 uncultured Desulfobacterales bacterium
TGACACCTGAAACCGAACACCTGACACCTGAAACCGAACACCTGAAGCAACATAAAAAAACGGAGATATTGCATGAAAAAAATAAATCCTGTCGGATGTCTGGCAATTCTGCTGTCCCTGCTTTGCCTGTGTCCGGCTGCGTTTGCTGCGCCCAGTGTGGGCCAGACACAGCAGAAACTGGAAACACCGATCACGGAGCTCCTTATGGTGCAGTTGAGTCCCGGTCAGGGCGGAGCAGGGCCTCTGGTGTACAAAATCACCTCCCTTCCCGCATTTGGCAGGCTGTATCAGTTTGATCCTGCCTTTGCGGAGAACAAGGGAGAGGAAATCACCATGACCGGCACGGAACTGACGGACACGGAAAGACGCGTAATCTATGAGCCGGGCCTGCTTGATGCAGACTATGCGGATCGCTTTGCAGCCAAAGTCAATGACGGTGTTGAGGATTCGCCTGATTCCGAGACGGTGATCATCACAGTGAAATATGATATGAATGAACCGCCTGTGATTGGAACTGATCCCGCGAAAGACATTCGCCAGTCAAAAACCGGAAGTGAGAAAACCCTGGTACCGATCCAGCTTACACTGGGAACGGATCCGAATGAAAATGATGTGCTCACTTACCGGATCATCACCTTTCCTGAATTCGGGAAACTGTATCAATATGGAGAGGGAGGGAAAAAAGGCGATGAAATCACAAAAAAAGTGCCGGAGGTGGAAAATGCGGAGCGGCGTCTGATTTATGAACCGGTAAACCGGGACTCGGACTACACGGTTGAGTTTTCCGCGAAAGTCAATGACCGAAAAGAGGATTCCCCCAATACGGAATTCGTCACCATACGCGTATCTGCGGTGAATGAAGTCCCGGTGATTACCAGTTCCCCACCTGCAACTGTATCCTCCGAAGCCCTGTACACCTATACTGTCACAGCCACAGACCCGGATACCAATGATCCGCCCGAAACCCTGATTATCAGCGCAGTGAAAAAACCGGACTGGCTCAGTGTGCAGAAAGATGAAGATGGAAACACTCTTGTTTCCGGCACTCCGGGCGCAGCCAATACCGGTATGCACACTGTTGTGCTGCGGGTGACAGACAACGGGGGGCTTTTTGATGCGGAAAAGGATCAGAAATTCACCATTACAGTCATTCCGCCGGAAGTCATGGAAATCAATGCTGCTGCTCTTAAAAATCAAATTGCAGCAGATACCGCCTGGGACAGTGAAAAAGTGGTCATCTCATCCGGGGGAGGCCCGAATATCCTGACGGTTCTGGAAAATGCCACTCTGGTGATTCCGGCAGGAACCCTGCTGGAATTTCAGGACAATATGAGACTTGTCATACAGGGAGGACTGCTGGCCGGGGGAAAGAGTGACAAAAAAATCACATTCAGGGGAACCGAATGGGGCGGTATCCTTTTTAACGGAGCACGGAAACCCTCGGTGATGAAATACTGTCAGATCGAAGGCGTAAAAGGAATTCTGTCCGGAGCGGTTGGTGTGGTGAATTATTCGGATTTGCTTATGGAAAACTGCATCATCAGCAAGAATGAGGCGGTTTACGGCGCGGGCATCTATCTGGTCAATGCCAGTCCGACCCTGATTGGAAATACGGTTTCCAGCAACAAATTCTGTGAAAAAGGCGGGGGAGTTTATTGCAAAGGCGGAAGCCCGATCCTGACCGGAAACATCATTACCGGCAATACCGAATGCAGGAAGGGCGCGGGGATTTATCTGGAAAACTGCAATGCAAAAATGCAGGACAATGTCATCATGCAGAATATGGCGCATGACGGCGGCGGTCTGTATATTGAAGGCGGAAGCCCGGAACTGGCAAACCTGATTATAGCAAACAACAACGGTACAGTGGACGGCGGCGGTCTGTATCTGCTCAATGCCAGCCCGTCTGTCATCAACTGCACTGTTGCAGCCAATCTTTCGCTCAAAGGCCCCGGAATCTTCTGCCAGGCATCCTCGCCCGCGCTGAGAAACACGATTGTGCATGCAAACCATATTGCGGATGAAAAAGGCAAAGACAGCGGAAATCCCCAGCAGATATGGATCAGTGACAGTGGCTCCGCTCCTTCCTTTCATTACTGCAATGTGCAGGGCGGCACAGCAGCCATGGGCGGAGCTGCATTTGGCGGAGTGTATGAAAACTGCACAGAGGCAGATCCCCTGTTTTTCCTCCCGGCTGCTGCGGCAGGGGCAGAGGGCAGCGGAACCTGGACAGTGAAAGCAAAATCTCCGTGCATCAATGCCGGTGATCCGGATATGGGCGGCGTTCCCCCTGCGGATATTGCCGGAATTGCAAGACCTTTCAATGCTGTGCGCGCGGATATGGGCGCGTATGAGTTCCGGAACAATCCGCCTGTGCTGGATGCTGATTCCCTGATCCTGGATGGCACGGATGAGAAAACCGGCATTGTTTTCAGTCTCAATGATCTGTTCACCGGAACCGATCCGGACGGAGATGAGGTGCGTTACAAAATCACATCCCTGCCCGAATACGGGAAGCTGTACCAGATCAAAGACGGAAGCAAAGATTATGAAATCCAACTGGTGGACAGCAATACCGATATTTTTGTCTCTGACCCGGAAAACCGGCTGTTTTATGAACCGGCAAACCGCAGCGCGGATTATGCGGTCAGTTTTTCCTGCAGGGCAAAAGATGATTTGCAGAAAAGAGAGGACCTGAGCAAAGAGGATCTCCTTTTCCTGCCTCTGGATTCTCCTGGGGAAGTCCGAATCAGTCTTGGTGTGCACGCAGAGAATGAAAATCCGTTTTTTGTCAGCACCCAGGAGATTGAGGCAATGGTCGGAAATGAATACAGTTATGAAATTGAAGTCCGTGATCCGGATACGGATCATGCAGGTGCGTTTCTCTCCATCACAGCGGAAAAAAAGGCCGCATGGCAGACCCTTGCAGATAACAGGAACGGAACCGGCATTCTTTCCGGAATTCCTGGGGAAAAAGATCTGGGGCTGCATAACGTCAGTCTGCGTGTCACAGATGCACTGGCCGCGTTTTCCGAGCAGAATTTTGCGGTTACGGTCATTTTTCCCAATGAGCTTTCAGTAAACGCGGGTGCGGATCAGACCGGCGAACCCGGCACACCCCTTTTTCTGACGGCTCTGGCAGAAGGGAGCGGAACCATTGTTTATGAATGGACAATTCTGGATAAAAATGCCAACAGGATCAAATCTGGCCAGGGCCAGATCTTCAGTTGGACACCGGAACAGGCCGGAATGTATACCGCAGTGGTCCGTGTCAGCGATCAACTGGGCAGTCTTCCGGGATCGGACAGGGTTCAGCTCGCGATTGCAGAAGGATTTGCACAGGTCGCTGATGAGCGGCGGGAAGTCCCAACTCCGGAACAGTTGTCAATGCTTGACAGACTGGCGGGCCTGGATGCCGCAGCCCCCGGTTTTGACAAAGGGGAAATCATTGCGGCTGTTTCAGAACTTTCGCAGTTGAACCTGAACGCGGATCAGCAGAACAGGGTGCTGAAGGCAATGGAGGAAGTGCTGAAAGCCGGTGATTTGACGCAGGAAGAGGCCAACTGGCTGCTGGGTGCAGCGGATAACCTGATTGCTGAAAGTGCAGCAGAAGGCAGCAAACTCACTGCGGAGCAGAGAAACCGGATGCTCACTGTTCTCAGCGCAATTGCTGACATTCCGGAAATGACAGAACCGCAGGTGTTCAAGATGCTGGAAACGCTGGGGGAACTGCTCCGGCAGCAGGGCACGGACAGTCTGTCAGCCGCACAGATCGGGCTTATTGATGAGACTGCACGGAAAACCTTCCGCAAAGCCCTTGATCTGAAAACCTCTTTTGCCGCAGACAGTTATGAATATGTGAAAATATATGTGCAGACCCTTGACACGGCTTCACCTGCGTCTGTATATCTTGGCGGAAACAGTGCAACAGATGCCCGTCTTGTGATACCAGATGCCCTGATCGCGGAAATCCGGCAGAAGACCGGGGTGAAAAATCTTACGGTGGGTTTTCTGGTCAATGCCATTACAAAGGGGCATGGGGTGCTGGTGTCCGCGGAGATGACGGATGACAGCAAGGCCGTGCTGGTTCTGCGGAATCTGGCAAATTCTGCGGAAATCGCCATACCGGTTACGGATTCCTCCCGGCGTTCGCCCAGATATTTCAGCGAATCTTCCGGGTTCTGGCTTTCGGATGGCATTTCTGTTATGACAGCCGGTGAAAAGGTTGTGGTTTTTGCAGCAAAGCATGTCACGGATTTTGTGCTGTTTGAATCCCAGACAAATCCCAGCCTGGGGGAAGACAGAAATGATGGTGAAAAAATTGTGGAAGCTGTTTCAGACATAGGATCAGGCGGCGGATGTTTTTTGGATATTCTGTGGAAATGATCGGGAAAGGATGGACGTGTATGAAAATCGGATGTTCAGTGTCAGGTGTCAGGTGTTCGGTTTCAGGGTTCAGGTGTCAGGTGTCCGGTTTCAGGCTGGTGCTGACGGTGATGATGATTGTATCTGCTTTTGCAACTGCCGCATTTGCCGGAGGCCCGTTTTCCAGCAGTCCCGGAACCCGCGCCAGAGCAATGGCCGGCGCGTTCACGGCTGTTTCGGATGACGCATCCGCTGTATGGTACAATCCTGCCGGACTGGCCGGAAAAAAAGAAATCGGCGGAATACTGGAATGGGCGCAGGCTCCGGCCATTGAGGAGGAAAACGGGGAACCGGATTCCGGGGAGAACAACTGGTTCGCAGGTGTGTATTACGAGGAAAAGGAATACGGCATCGGTCTGTTTTACCATCAGCCCTATACCGTCAGTTACTGGGCCCATGACAGCAGGCAAAGGGATGCGGCCTGGGGCCATGTGACCGAAACCGTTCAGATCTTTGCCATTCCCATTGCAGTTGCGCTGCCGGTGTTTGAGGGCAGACTCAAATTCGGCGGAACTGTGGAATGGGTGAATCTTGACATTGGCAGTTCCAAAGTCGTGTACCGGGATCAGTCCGGTTTTGCCAACGGATACAAGGCAGCAGATGACAGTGATTCCGGGCTTTCCGGCTCGCTGGGGATGCTGGTCACAGCCGTGGACACGGGGGATCTGAAAGTGAATCTGGGCGGAACATACCGTTTCAAATCCCAGACAGAAGTGGGCAAATCTGCCATGACTTTGGAAAGCGACAGGGGAATTGCGGAACTTTTTTATGAAAAACCGGCCAGTTTTGATATAGGGACTTCGCTTGTGAAATCTTTTAATGAAAAAGGTCCCCAAAAATATGAACTCACAGCCGGGATTCAGTATGGCAGCACAGACTGGGGAGCGGCCCAGGAGTGGAACAGTGATCTGAAATATGACAGTTTTTCCTTTGGAACCGAACTGGCAGTCAGGGATGAAGAGGCCCGCATCAGCAGCATGGCGTTCCGGGCAGGATATTTTTTCAGGAAGCCGTCCGGAGGAAACCGAAGCTGGGACTGGCCCGAAGTATCCGGAATCACCTATGGCTTTGGTATGAAAATGGGCAATCTGGGAATTGATGTCGCGCAGGAATATATTGCATTTGAAAATGATTCCGGATATGATGATGATGTTTTTCTCACATCCCTTGCGCTGACACTGACTTTTTGAACCATGAGGGAACTTTTTCCCTTTTCAGAGATGAACCTGCTGTCAATACAGCAAAAAATTCATGCATCTCAGGTTTCAGTCTGGCATTCCGGAAGATGAATCACTCCATTCCGGGCGGAGGTCTCATGAAAAAAATCCTGTTTTCCTTTCTGTTTCTTTCTGCAATATCCTTTTGCGCGTGCAGTACGCCCTCCTATGCGCCCTTCACCTTTGAACACAGACTCCTGTTTGATGGCAACCTGCATAAGATTCAGTATTATATCAATCAGGAAGTCCGGCTGAGAAGAAATCTGAAAATTGAGGAAAGGATCGTTGAAGACCGTACCCACAGGATCCGGATCGAAAGAAACAGGAAGATTCTGGAGATCACCATTCCGCAATATACGCCGGGCATACTGGACAGAATCGAAGGCGATACCCTGTATATCCGGTTTGAAAACATCCCTGACGGTCTGGAACGGACACTTCCTTTTTTCCATGCAAAAGATGCAAAGGGAGACAGATATGAGTTCCGGGCGGACAGCATAGAATATGGAGGAGAAACATTTGAAGTTTTCCTCACAAAACAGGATGTTCCGGTCAGCAAACAGGATGTGGCCGTGTATGTGGGAAAAAGTGCGGAAACCGCTGAACATCAAATCCGGAAACATGCCTGGCCCGTGCTGCTCATCGATCTGTTTGAAAAAAACTGCAGGGAAGAGGAAAGCCGGACAGTCCGGGGCGTGAAAGTGAAAAACTGAAAAGGAGCCGGATGCAGATGAACGGAAAACAGGAGCAGATTTCTCAGCCCCCTCTCCTGAATACGGATGAGGGCGTCAGACTGCCGGACGGCCCGGTAAGCAGTTATAAAGAAGGCCGTCTGGTGTCAGCAGCAGAGTTCAAAAAGGGAAAACTGGACGGAAAGATGCTGGTGTACAATGAAAACGGTCTGGCTGTTCAGCATTCCCGGTTTGGAGATGACAGACTCAACGGACTGTCTGTCTTTTATGATGACAGGGGACTGCTCATCATGAAGGCAAATTTTTTCAACGGCAGGCTCCACGGTCTTATGACCGTTTATGAGGAAGGGAAGATGCAGGCGCAGTTCAGTTATGTCAGCGGGGTGAAAGAGGGGCAGTCTGTCCATTACAATCTGAAGACAGGCCGGCCATCCGGGATTGAGCATTACAAAAACGGCAAACCTGACGGCAAGGCCCTGTGGTATGATGAAGAGGGAAATCTGCTTTCCGAAGCCATGTTCAAACAGGGAAAAATGGAAGGGGAAAAACGGGATTACTACAAATCCGGCCAGATTATGCAGCAGACCTTTTATGTGGCCGACAAACCCCATGGAACCGCCATCGGTTATTTTGAAAACGGATATGTCCGGGAGAAAAAGGAATTCCGGGACGGAAAACAGGTGGGCGATACGCTTCAGTTCAACAAGAACTGGAAAAAGAAAAAAGAGGATATCTTTGTTGAGTTTTCAGGAAAATGATCCGGTTTGGCAGGATCCGCCCCGCCTGATTTTTTTCACTCTGCCAACAGTGTGTTGTCAGCATTGCGTTTGTGAGCAAAGAGTTTGCTCTCATTTCCATTTGTTTTATAAAGAGGTTTCTTCATGCCGCTTGCCGCAAGAATGACAGATATGGTACTGCAGGATTCGCCGCACTGCCATGCACCCATTCATCCCCCCGCTCCGGTTCCCACACCGGTTCCCCATCCTGCTGTTCCCCTGAACATTGTCAAAGGCGAATTCACCGTGCTCATTGGGAATCTTCCCGCAGCCACCTTGACCAGCATGACCACTCCATGCGCTGCACCGTCATGCGTGCCTGCCGGGCCCGGAAATGTGGCACTTGGTTCTGCAACGGTTCTGGGGGGCAGTCTGCCTGCGGCGCGTGTGGGAGATATGACTGCACATGCAAGCTGTGCCGCACCGATTCCCGGGCCCACGGGCAAGATTCTTCCGCCCGGATGTCCCACGGTCATTATCGGAGGCTGATTTTTGAAACTGCTTCATTTTGAAAAACTCAACCCCCTGTGCCCGCGCTGTCTGCGTGTTTCAGGGCAGCATTTTCCCCTTGGGGTGGGGGCACTGCTGCGCGGGGATCAGGAAGACATGATCGAGGGAATACTGCACTGCTCCAATCCCCAGTGTCTGAGCGAATATCCGGTGATTGACGGCATTCCCCTTATTATGGCTGATCTGCGCGCCTATATTTCCCACAATCTTCTGTCCATTGTCATGCGCGATGATCTCAGTGAATCTGCGGAGAGCCTGATTGGAGACTGCTGCGGCACTTCCTCGCCTTTTTACATTTCCAGACATCATCTGAGCACCTATGCCTATGATCATTATGGAGACAAAGATCCCGCAGCGCAGAAGAATTACTCTGTTTCTCCCGGATCAGTATTGAAACTGCTTTCTCAGGGATTATCGGAACTGGGGAGAAAGCCGGAGGGACCTGTGATTGACATGGGATGTTCGGTGGGACGTGCTGCATTTGAAATGGCCCGGACAGCGGACGATATTGTGCTGGGAGTGGATATGAATTTTGCCATGCTCCGGCTGGCCTCCCGCGCGCTTCGCGATGAGAGAACAGTTTATCCCAGAAAACGGACAGGACTTGTCTTTGATCGCCGGGAATTTCCCCTGTGTTTTGAAGGCCGTGAAAAAGTGGATTTCTGGGCCTGTGACATCTGTGCGCTGCCTTTTGCAGACAGTGTCTTCGGATCTGCGATTTCACTGAATGCACTGGATTGTGTGCACGCCCCTTATGAGCATTTGCGGGAACTGGAAAGGATTCTGCGGCCCGGAGCACCTGCCATTCTGTCCACTCCCTATGACTGGTCTGAATCCGCAGCACCTGTGGAAGCATGGATTGGCGGCCATTCCCAGCGATCCGTCACCCGTGGGGACAGCCGGGAGATGCTGCGAACCCTGCTGGCCGGGGCGGAGAAAGGCCATTCCCATCAACTGAAAAGGCTCCGGATTGTTTCTGAAACCAATGAGATTCCCTGGTCTGTCCGCATACATGAACGAAGTGCGGTGCAATACCTGGTTCATCTGCTGGTTCTTGAAAAATCAGGGGAAATATGTGTATGAACGGAAAACAGTTTTCTGTAAAAACCATGCATTCTTCCGGGCTGATGGTGGAAAAGAGCCGAATAATGCCCCTGACCGCAGCCTGTCTCCTTCTGCTCGCACTCTTTTTTGCTGCCGGATTTGTCATTGGATATGGAGAATATGCCACGCGTCCCATACCACTGCCATCTGCGCGGGTTTCTCCTCTGCCGATGCATCAGGAGGAACCTCCCCCTGTCACCCAAAGAACGGACACCGGGGCAGTGCCGGAAGACCCGGAAATCAGATCGGATATGCCAAAAGCAGAAGCAGAGACGGAAACAGACAAAGGCATTCCGGAAGAAAACACAGTTCTTTATCCCTTTACCCTCAGACTGGCCAGCTACCGCACACGGGAAGATGCTCTGAGAGGTCTTGTCTGGTTTCAGGGCAGAGAACTGTCCCCCTGTCTGATCCGGATTGACCGGGGCGGCAAAGGCATATGGTGGAGCATTTATGCAGGGCATTATTCCACAAGGGAGGAGGCCGTGTCAGCAAAGGAGAGTCTGCACCTTCCCGAAGCCATTGTCAAAGAAATGCCTTACGCCAATTTTGCCGGTCTTTTTTCAAATTCTGCTGAAACAGAGGATGTTTCCCGGCGCATTGAATCCGTGGCAGGCTATCGGCCGTATTCGATAACAGAAAGCAATGGCAGCATCCGGCTTTTTGCAGGCAGCTTTGTCAGCAGGGAAAGCGCGGAACAACTGAATACACTGCTGAAAAACAATGGCATCCGCACAGAGGTGGTGAAACGGTGAATCCTTATTATTCCTTTAACAAAAAAGAATCTGTCTTACTGCTCATTTCCTTTCTTGTCCTCATCCTGCTCATGCTTGCAGCCGGCTGGGTACTCGGAACTGTGGTCAGCCCAAAATCAGCGGAAGAAGGCACAGCAGCAGGGAAACAGGGGGGGCGTGTGCCCGGGGCAGGAAAAATTCCCGGTGTGGCACAGGCAAAAAAACTGCTGACTCCCCTGACATCCGCCAAAAGGAGTGCCTCCAGACTGGTTCCGAAATCCAAATCAGACGGGGCAGGCCCTTCCTCTGCCACAGATGCGGAAGAGGAAGAACAGTCAGCGGATGAGGGACAGGAAACAGAAAGGCATGAAAAACAGTCAGAGAATGCTCCTCCGCAGGATTTGCAGCAGGACAGGGACAGGCATTCAGACACACAGGCAGACATACAGGCTGCCGCACAGGAAAAGGACAAAACAGCACAACCGCCTCCTGGGGAGGAACAGGAAAAAGACAAAGCAGGTTCCGCAAATGCCAGGTTTTGCGTGATTGCAGATACCTTTGTGGTAAAAACCAAAGCCCTGAAACGGGTAAATGAACTCAAAGAAAAAGGCTATGCCCAGGCATCCATCCTGTGTTTTCCCCCGTATGACAGAGACAGCAATATGATGAATTATCTGATACAGATCGGCAGTTACGAAAGCCATGCCGAGGCGGATCTTGCCGCTTCCCAATTTCAGGAAAAGGAAAAAAGCCTCGCAGTTGTGCGCTCCATATCCCTTTCAGATCTGAAGGAGAAAGCCATGAAACCGGAAAGCGGGGAAGGATGATCTGCCAAAAATATGTTGTTGAAAAACAGGAATACAGAAAAAAACAGTTTTTGGTTCTTCAATGTCTTTTGTGGAAATACCGGATTCCGGCCTGCGCCGGAAACCGGAAAAATTTTACGCAAAAGTCCCTGAAGAACCTGTTTTTTTCTCTTGCTTTTTGTATAAATAAAATCTATTCACAAAAAAAGGTGAAATACAAGACTCAAGAGGGTGGATGAATGCAATGTTTCTGAGATTTGCAGAAAGAAAAGCTCTGAATTCCGCTTTCCCCAAACGCTGTCCAGGCTGTCTGGGGTTTTTCATCTGCATCTGTTTCTGCATCATGCTGGTGTCATGCGGTGCCGGGGTCCGTGCCCGTTCCCTGCTGGGCGGAAAACTGCATGTAACCGTGAATATATCTGATAAAGTCAATCAGAATGCACCCATCGCCACTGATCTGCTTCTTGTGTACAATGAAAAACTCTGTGAGGATCTGCTGAAAATGTCGGCAAAAGACTGGTTCCGGCAGAAGGAGCAGATCAAACGGGATTATCGGGAAGGCGAAAGTCTGGATTACTGGGAATGGGAATGGGTTCCGGGACAGCAGGTTCCGCTTCAGGAACTCGATCTGAAAGCAGGAGCAGTCGGCGGTTTGCTGTTTGCAGGCTACAATACTCCGGGGGCGCATCGGGTCCGCATTGATCCGCTTCAGAATATGGTGATTCATTTGTCGGAAAAAGATTTCAGAGTGGAAACCATCAGAAAATAACTCGGAGGCATAATGGATGCCCGTCATCTGCCGAAAGCGATTCAGTGGTATGAAGGCATGTTGCTCAGTCCGAAGCATTTTCAGCGTCTGTCTTTTCGCCATGAGGAAATGGTGCAATTTGTCTGACCACTGCGCTTCCTTTCGGGTGGGGAATCCGAAGGCTGGAGATTGACAAATCTCTGCTGACAGACGGAATATATCGGATTTCCGAATTGGAAGCACTGATGCCTGACGGCACGATAGTCTGGCATTCTGCGGATTCTTCGGAAAATGATCTCAGCATTGATCTGAATCTTCACCGAGATCGGATTCGGCAGGAAAATCTGACGATTTATCTGGCAGTTCCTGCCAAGAGGCTTTCTGCTTCCAAAGGACACATCGAAAGATATGCGACAGAAAGCGAAATGATTCCCGATGAAAATACCGGAGAAGCGGAATTATCCGTTCCCTGTCTGACACCGAGACTCTCCCTGCTGATCACGCAGGAACCCCCTCAGAAATATTCCTCTTTTCCGATTGCACAATTTGCGTATCGGAATGAGCATATCACCCTGACAGAATTCAGTCCTCCGAGATTGTTCGTCCCCCTTGCTTCCGATATCGGCAGAATGGGCGTGGATATTATCAAAAAAATCCGTGAAAAAGCCCGATTTCTCTCTGATCGGATCAGCGATCCATCCTCTGCTGTAAAGGGATCAGTGCTTTTCGAAACCCGTTTTCAGATTTATACTTTTTGACCGTTGAACCCGTGCCGAACTTGATCGTGGACCGCTTGGAGCAGACG
>CAZDIU010000158.1:0-3132 GCA_964505535.1 uncultured Desulfobacterales bacterium
CGAGGAAATTGACCGCCTCCGATCCGCTGCACTGCCCGGAAAGAAAAACAGCGAATAACCGCCGTCAGCATCCGTCTGCCTGTTTTTTTAAAAACGCAGAGGTCTGCAAAAAACTTCTGCGTTCCTTTCGCGTTCTTAATCCGTCAATATCTGTTCTTTATCCTGTCAGAAATGTATCCTTATGCTGAGTATCCGGAAAATCGGAGCCCTGGGCCGAACCTACCGTCACCTGAACCGTTACACCCAGATATTGGGAATCTTCATCAAATACGGGTTCGGGGATCTGATCGAGCGGCTCAATATTGACCACTACATTGAAGCCGGTCTGCAAATGCTCGCGGGCAGACGTTCTGCGTCCCCGGATCATAAACCGGATCATAAACCGGAGCATAAACCGGAGCATAAACCGGAGCATAAAACTGATCAAAAAATCAGCAGGCCGGAACGGATCCGCATGGCCCTCGAGGAGCTGGGACCGGCCTATGTCAAACTGGGACAGCTTCTTTCCACCCGCACTGATTTCATTCCCATCCGCTTCATAGATGAACTTTCCAAACTGCAGGACAGCGTATCCCCTCTTCCCTTTGCGGAAATGGCAGATGTGATTGAAAGGGAACTTGGGCGTCCGCCGGACAGCATTTTTGCAGAGTTTGACAGAATCCCCCTGGCATCCGCATCCATCGGACAGGTTCACCGGGCTGTGCTGCCTGAAGGGGAATGGGTGGCTGTAAAAATTCAGCGCCCCGGCATCCGGAAAGTCATAGAGGTGGATCTGGAAATCATGCTCCATCTGGCCATGCTCATGGAGAGAAATATTGCCGAGTTTGCCCTGCACCGGCCTGTCAAACTTGTGGAAGAATTTGCACGGGTGCTGGAAAAGGAACTGGATTACGCGAATGAGGCCGCGAATATGGAGCGCTTTGCCCTCCAGTTTTTTGATGATTCCAGTGTGTTTGTTCCCCGCTTTTTTCCCGAGGCAAGTTCCCGGCGGGTGCTGACCATGGATTACATCAGCGGAATCAAGGTCTCAGAGGTTGGAGAACTGGAAAGACACGGTCTGGACAGAAAAAAGATCGTTCGCACCGGAACCCTTCTTTTTCTGCGCCAGATATTTGACTTTGGCTTCTTCCACGCGGATCCCCATCCCGGCAATATACGGATTCTGGAAAACAATGTGCTGTGTCTGCTGGATTTCGGCATGATGGGAGCCATTGACCGCCACACCCGCGGAGATTTTGCGGAACTGGTTTACAGTGTGGTGCGTGCAGATGAGGTGCGCACCACCCAGATGCTGCTGAAACTCACCTCCTGGGAGCAGGAACCGGATTTGCGGGAACTGGAAAGGGATGTGGGGGATCTCATGGGCCAGTATCTTCATAAGCCGCTCAAAAACATAGAAATCAGCAGGCTTCTCCGTCAGCTTCTTGAACTCAGTTCCCGTTACCGGCTGCGCATTCCTCCGGGCATTTTTCTCATGCTCAAAAGCCTGAGCACCATTGAAGGCATTGCGCGTGTGCTGGACCCGGATTTTGACATGGTTGCACAGGTGGCTCCCTTTATCCGCCGGGAAAAAATGGATCGCTTCCGTCCCACAAGAATGGCAGAGGAAATTTTCAATCTTTCCGAGGATATGTTTGCCTTTGCCCGGCAGTTTCCGCGGGAGGCTCTGGAAATCCTGCGTCAGATCAAAAAAAAACGTTTTGCTGTCCAGTTTGAGCACCGGGGACTGGAATCCATGATCGAAACCCATGAACGCATCAGCAGCAAGCTTTCCTTTGCCATTATCATTGCCGCCCTGATTATCGGCTCCTCCATTGTCATTATCGCAAAAATCCCGCCCATGATTTACGGAATCTCCCTCATCGGCATTGTTGTGTTCACAGCCGCAGCCATTATGGGAATCTGGCTGATCATCGCGATTATCCGCCACGGAAAATTCTGAACATCTCAAAATCCCCGTCTGAAATCCTCCTTAAAATTTGCATCCGCAGCCTTTCATTTTCATCAAAAAACTCTGTTTTTTGATGAAATGATCTCCAAAATTTGCAGATGTTATATTTAACTGCCTGAAATATAAAATAAAAATATATTCCCTGAATCATTGCAAATTACTGCAAGCCATTTCTCCATATTTCCGAATTTTTAATATAATCCACTGTTATATTATGAAAAATTATTCTGAACTGTTTTTCACTTTGATTTTGGCATATTTTTTGATTAAAAACCTCATATATTTTTTTATTCCTGTATTCTCTTTTAAATCTGCCTTCCTTGTGGATGCCTTATCTGTCCAGAGGCAGGAATGTTTTGTGATATACGGTCCACCATTAACCGAAGTACTGTTTTATAAAAACTTTTTACAGTTCCCATAAAAAAATTTTATAGGAGGAGGAAAAATCATGGGGAATGCAAAGGCCAGTGTAAAGAAAATCGTCCGTCTGATTATGGTGTGTCTGTTTGTCGCTGTTGTTTTGACAGGATGCGGCGGTGGCGGAGATTCGGAACCGGTGAGTGAAGGCCGTTTTGTGGACAGTCCCGTAGCCGGACTGGGGTTTAAAACCGAAAGCCGGAGCGGCATTACGGATTCGGACGGAAAATTCAGTTATCTGGATGGAGAAATGATCTCATTTTCCATCGGAGATATTTACCTGGGCAGAACCCTTGCAAAACCTGTGATAACTCCTCTTGATCTGGTGGGCGGAGCCGCAGATGATACGGATGCGTGTGTGACAAATATCTGCCGGTTTTTGCAGACTTTGGATGATGACGGAAATCCGGATAACGGGATTCTTATCAATGAATCCGTGAGAAGGGCTGCATCCGGTGTTTCCGTGAATTTTGCTGCTGATGTTTCTGATTTTGAAAATGATGCAGAAACACAGCAGGCTGTTTCTTCTTTGACGGCATTTACCAGTGCGGGGCAGCGGCCTTTGCGGAATGCAGAACAGGCTCGGCAGCATTTCCGGCTGGCTTTGGGAATTTCAGACAAATACGATTCAGCAGATTCAAACATTACAGAAGAGAAAGAGGATAATCCGGTAACTCCGGAATCTGTTCCCGGTTCAGAAGCTGGCCAGCCTGAAACCGGCACAACGGAATCAGTGACCGATCCGGGTTCAGGCAGCACCGGAG
>CAZDIU010000158.1:3232-11772 GCA_964505535.1 uncultured Desulfobacterales bacterium
ACACAAATACAGGTGAATCTCCCGCCGATACAGGAACCGGAACTACGGAACCTGTAACCGATCCGGGTACAGGCAGCACCGGAGACACAAATACAGGTGAATCTCCCGCCGATACAGGAACCGGAACTACGGAACCTGTGACCAATCCGGGAACTCTGGGAAATGATACCGGCACTGATCCTCAGACAGATGAAACCGCAAATGCGGACACGGACAAAGACGGATTTGCGATTGCGCAGGGGGATTGCAATGATGCAAATGCCGATATTCATCCGAATGCAGAGGAAATCTGCGGAGATGGCATTGACCAGAACTGTGACGGCAAGGATGCGGAATGTCCGGCTGGGGAAAATGCACGGGTGCGGGTCAGTGTTGTGACCGGTTCGGGTGAAAACGACATTTCGGAAATATGGCTGAATATTCAGCAAATTATGGCCTGCGGTGAAGGCGGATGTCAGGTTGTGGGCGGCAGTCAGGTTGTAAATCTGCTGGATGCGGCAAACAGTGCGATTTCGCTGGCAGATATGGCTTTGTCTGAAAGAAAAATCACTCATTTGCGATTTGTTCTGGGTGCGGATAACCGGGTTGTGAAGAATGGAGAATCCCATAGCCTGAAAATTCCGTCCGGTGAACAGTCCGGCCTGAAAGTGCAGTGGGATAAAACCATTGCGGCAGGAGAACTGGCAGAAATTCTGCTTGCTTTTGATTTGGAAAATGCGGTTGCCCTTACCGGTGACGGATATATGCTGCATCCGGTGATCCGGACTGTTTCGCAGGCATCGGCTGCTGTTGCAGCACAGACCGCTGTGGTCAGTGCCAAAAGAGGCGGGAAGTTCCGCAAAGGGGAAAAACTGGAAATCGAAGTTCCGGACGGCGCAGTAGATGATTTTTCCATCCTTTGGGGTACGGAAGCCGAAGGAACGGGAGTAACTCCGGTATTTACTATGGGGCCGGAAGGCACGGTTTTCAAAAAGCCGGTGAAGGTGAAACTGAGTTATGATCCGGCAAAGATTCCGGAAGGATATTCGGAAAACAGTCTGGTGATTCTCCATGACGGCGAAGCTATTGCTACTGTGGTGGATGCGGAAGCAAATACACTTGAAGGGGAGATAGCGCATTTTTCTACGGTGGAAGGCGGTACTAATGGGCGTTTTTGCATTGGCAGAAAAGGGCTTTTTGATAAAGATGATCCGTCCAGGGAAATAATGGCCAGCGGACCCGGGCCGAATTTTACCCATACATGGCCACTGATCAACAACTGGGACTATCCTATTTCCAATTACACCATCAGAGTTGCCGAAATTTACAGAGAAGATGGTATTTCTATAACAAAGCTACCTCTTTCAGGTTTTTCAGGAAGTTATACAAGTTTTTCGCTTGTACCGGAAGAAAAAGGGAGTGTAACCGCCAATTTTACTTTCGATATTTCAGATGGAGCCACCTATACGTTAATTTTCGATATTATTAAGGATAACGGAGAAGTATTGTGTTATTCCCTTCCTTCAGCCCCTGATTATGGCAGACTCAATTCGGTCATCGGTGCCAATGCCTGTGTTGCTCCCCCACCCACTGTTGATTCTGCTGATCATGCCAGCAGTGGGAACATGAGTCCTTTTGTTAAGGCTGAGGCTACGGCAATAGTCGGAGATCCGGAGCTTGAACTGAACGGCAAAGACAAAAAATCCATGGAAGAATCGTCTGACGGCGGTTATGTTGCCCAGACTGATCCCGAATCAACAGAAAATGAACATAAAATTACCGTTCAGGGTGAATGCAATCAGGAAGCCTATCTAGAATATTTATTCCGGGCAATTCGTTCCGAATTTTTCGGCTTCTCCACCTGTCTCAGTGACTGCGCCGGTTCCCAGAAATGCGGGGCAGACCCGGTAAATACCGCTATCGGAAATTTTGTCCATCAGGAAAATGATGCGATTGTTGCCGGTCTCGGCAATACGGACATCCGCATAGAGCGTACCTACAATTCTCAGGCATTACTGTCGACTCCGGCTTCCATGACCCGTTTTTATCCGGACGGATCTTCGGAAGTGATTGCTGAACCGCCCCAGTATTTCGGCAAAGGCTGGACTTCGGTTTTCGGGGAATACCTTCTGAAAATTGACATGGAACCGGTTTTCAAAGGTGTTCAGATTCTCTATTCAGACGGCCACACTGCCAATTTCAAGAAAGAAGGGGATGAATATGTTGCCGATTCTCCGGGCAATCATGACCTTGTGGTAAAAGAAGGTTCTGAATATGTGCTGTACCGGAACGGGTGCAAATGCTCCCAGGATTCCAGACGATTCAATTCTGATGGAAAACTGACTGCGATTTCTGACAAAAATGGCAATGAAATCAAACTGATTTATGCAGGCAGTATGCTCGCGGCTGTGGAAAATGCGTCCGGTCGGCGCATTGAATTTGAAATGAACGGAGAAGGCCGTATTATCAAAGCAAAACTGCCCGAAGGCATTACCCTTTCCTATGAATACGAAGATGATATGCTCACGGCTTTCACTGATGGCCGGGGACTGCGCACGGTGTACAAGTATGATGACAAAGGCCAGATGACAGAGATTGTTTCTCCCAAAGGCCATCCGCTTGTGCGCAACAGCTATGATGAGGAATACCGGGTTTCGGAACAGACCGTAGGGGAAAAGGAAAAATACACCTTTGCCTATGAAAAAGAACTGACCCGCGTGGCCGATGCCTACGGCCATACTACTGTTCACCATTACGATGAAGACCTGCGCCTTGTGCAGATTGATCATCCGGACGGGAATACCGAATATTATGAATATGATGAAAACAACAACCGTACCGAATACCGGGATCAGGCCGGAGCAGAATGGAAATGGACTTACGATGAAAACGGCAACCGCCTGACTGCGGACGGGCCGTTGGGCTGGCACAGGGAATGGCAGTACAATGACAAAAATCAGGTGGTTCGCATGACGGAAAACGTGGATGCGACCACTGTGCGCACCACCACATTTGAATATGACAGCAAAGGCAATCTGACCCGCTTCTGCAATCCACTGGGAGGCTGCGGTTCCGTGACTTATGACGCATTGGGACAGCCCATTGAACTGAAAGATTTTGCCGGAAATGCCACCATCCACGCGTATGATGCGGAAGGCGATCTGATTTCCGTGACAGACGCTGTGAATGCCATCACGCGCTTCAGCCATGACGGACTGGGACGCACGGTTTCCATGACCAAACCCGAAGGCAGTGCATTTTCCTATAGTTATGATAAAAACAGCAATCTTACGGATGTGAACGGGCCTATGGGCTGGCATATTTCCTTTGCCTTTGATGCCAATGACAATCTGCGTGAAAAGACTGATCCCAACGGGGGCAAAATTTCCTATGAATACAATGCGTCCGACCGTCCGGTGCGGGTGAAAAACCAGTTGGCTTTTGACTCTGCCGCGTATGCTTACGGCCTGATGAATGAAATTACCGGAATCACTGACGCAGAGGGCCGTTACTGGACGTATGCGTATGATGAACTCCTGCGGGTGACGCAGGTTTCCGGGCCTTTGGATACGCATTTTTATTACGCTTACAACCCGGTGGGAAAAATCACGGATATGACCGATGCCAACGGAATTGTGACCCATACAGATTATGACGCGCTGTACCGTCCCCTGTCTGTGATCCGCAATTACCGTGCCGGATTTGCGGCCAATGCAGATACCAATGTCACCGTGTCTTTTGCCTACAATCTCATCGGCAATGTGATGCAATCCACTGATCCCGAAGGATATGCCACCCGGTTTGTCTATGACCTCATGGGACAGCGGACAAAGAAAACCGATGCCGAGGGCTATGAATGGGTGTATTCCTATGATCCCATGGGCAATCTTGAAAAAGTGCTGAATCCCAGAGGGTTTGATTCCCTGTTTGCCTATACGCGTGTGTATCAGTTGCAAAAGGCTGTGAATCCCGAAGGTCATGCCGTGTCTTATCTCTATGATCCGGACGGACGGCTGACCGACAAAACCGATGCCATGAATGTGATCACGCATTTTGCCTATGATGATTTGGGCCGGATGGTGGAGAAAGTCCGGAATTATCTGCCGGGACATGCAGGAGATTCCCAAACCAACGTGACAACGGCATATGCCTATGATTTGGCCGGAAACCTGCGTTTTCTCACCAATCCCCTGAGCCATCAGGCAGAATTTGTCTATGATGCCGCGCACCGGCGCACGGATTTCTCTGATTTTGAAAAAGGGCTGTTCCGCTTTGCCTATGACAAGGTGAACAACCTGCTTTCCGTGACAGATGCGGAAAACAACCCGACCCTGTATGTGTATGATGCGCTCAACCGCCTGATTTCCCGCACCAATGCGGAAAATGAAACCGAGCGGTATGCGTATGACAAAATGGGCAACCGAACCCATCTGACAGAGGCGGACGGAACAGTCACCCTGTACGGATATGATTTCATCTACCGGCTCAACAGCGTAACCCAGAATTTCCGGGAAGGCGTGAATCCGGGCAATGATGTGAACGCGCTGACCCGGTACGCATATGATGCACGGGGCCTGCTCACGCAGATCGTCAATGCCAACAATGCAGCCACTTCCTTTGCCTTTGACAAAGTGGGCAATATGATTGAAGAAACCGATCCCATCGGCAATGTGTGGGATTATGAATATGATGGCATGGGCAACCGGACGGTGCGCACGGACGCCAAACGCGACCGAACCGAATATGCCTATTATCCGGATGATATGCTGGAAGAAATCCGCTATGCCAACGGTCAGGCTGTGCAGTATGTGTATGACGCGAACAACAACCGCACGGATATGAAGGACTGGCTGGGAAATACGGCATGGGAATATGATCCCCTGAACCGGATTACATGGCAGAAAGACCCTCACAGCATGGAGCTTTCCTATGCCTATGATGCGGCATCCAACCGCACTGCCATGATTTACCCCGAAAAGGCCAGTCCGGGAAGAAAGATTGCTGTAAATTATACATGGTCTCCCAACAACTGGATGTCATCCCTTACCTACGGTGAAGGCGATGTTACACAGTATGAACGGGATAAGGTTGGAAATATCCTGCATATCATGAATTCCAACGGAACCCGCACGGATATTACCTATGATGATGTTTACCGCACCACGTATCTGCTGAACAAACAGGTTGCCGGAGCCGGAAAGGAGAATTCCGAATTTACTTATGATTACAACAAACTGGGGCATGTAACCAGCGTGACACACAGCAACGCATGGCGTGATCCCCTTGCTGTTACAACAGAAGCATACCAGTATGACGGTCTGCACCGCCTGAATTATATGCTCAGAACAGAAGAGAAAAACGGCAAGGAAAAAAGCCAATTGGGTATGTCCTATCTGTATGATGCTGTGGGAAACCGGAAAAAGCTGAATGTCACTGATGACCTGGCAACCAATACGCCGGATGACGGTTACAACAGTGACTATGATTACGATCCGGCCAACCGGCTGCTTTCTGTAATAAAAGATGCGTATAAAAACGAACCTGACAGCGATGTTATTCCCAAAGGCAAAGGAAACCAGAATACGGATGATACGGGAAATCCCAACCGGGATACCACAACGGAATTTGTCTATGACAATAACGGAAACCGTATCAGTAAAACCGTGAAAGATGAAAATGGCCCAATTCAGGGTATTGATTATGCCTATGATCCGGAAAACCGACTGATTGAAGTGCAGGATTTCGTACTGAACGGACATGACTTGACGAATCGGAATCTCCGGGCAATCACCACAATGGATTATGACGGCGGCGGAAGAAGACTGGTAAGCACCTATGATCCCAAATCCAATGAAGCGGCAGGCGTGAAAAAACGGCTGGAATATGTGTTTGACGGGCTTGATCCGGTTGCGGAATACGAACAGATCAACGGGCCGAAGTACAATGATTGGGATTTCTATTACCGGGGAGCAATGGGCCGGATTGTTTCCAAACATCATTTCAGTTCCCAGAATTCCGGAACAGACGGACAGAAATTCTGGTATCATTACAATTTTAAAGGAGATGTGTCCGGACTGACAAAACAGAGCGGCCAGTCACATCACAATTACGATTATGATCCCTATGGTTCATTGATTCCGGAAAACGGAAAATTCACTGATCCGCATAATCATTATACTTTGACAGGGAAAGAGTATGATGAGAATACCGGGCTGATATGGTTTGGGGCAAGGCATTATGATCCGGGGGTGGGGGGTTGGGTGACGCAGGATTTGTATAGGGGAAGAATTATTGAGCCAATGACTTTGCATCGATATGGATATGTTAATAATAATCCAATCAATTTTATAGATAGTTATGGATTTTCTTCTGATGATAAAGATACTGTCCTTAGTAATTTGCTTAAGGCGGATATTTATTTTGTTAATCCCTTTAATCCCTACAAAATCATTGATATTGCCCTTAATTTATACGAAATAATTGAAGAAAATACTTCTTCTTTTTTAAGAGATGAAGAGGAAATATATCCTTCTAATGATATAAACTATTACAATGATAGTCCAGATTGGTGTAAAGATGAATTATTTGATTCTTATCATAATACTAGTGCTGAACCGGCTACAGTATTTCGTGAAAAGATTAGTGAAAATGGGGCTTTTATGAATAGGGGAGAAATAGTATTCAAGGAAAATCAAACAATTTGGCATAGCACCGATGTAATAGGATTCTATGATGGAGAGTGTAAGTATCAGGTAGATTTATTGGCTATTCATGGTCTTACAGATTATCTTCCTCCTAAACTCGAGAAATTTATTAATTCTGATGTTTTTAAACCTGAACCCCCAAGTCCTGAATTAATAAATGGGTGTAAAGAAGGTAATTGGGGGAATTGTTTCTTATTAATGCCTCCTAACATATAAGCTGTGTAGCCGGGTAGTGTAGGCACGGTTTTTTGTGCCTGCCGGGTTGCTGTGATAACTACGGGATGTTGAGAACTACAAGGATTTTTGATAAGAAAGGATTTTTCTGTGGGGATTAATCCTTTCTTACATTAATCCTTGTAGTTTTGATGGATAATCCGTTGAGAACTACAAGGATTTCTGATAAGAAAGGATTGACCGAAACATAATAATCCTTTCTTACATGAAATCCTTGTAGTTTTGAAAGGAACACTCATGCACCGGGAACTGACCTTTGCCATAAACGGCTGTCTTTTCAAAATTTACAACACGCTTGGCAATATCTGGAAAGAGGATATTTATGAAAAGGCACTTGCATCCGAACTCCGCTCTCAGGGACTGAAAGCCGAATGTCAGAAAGAGTTTGAAGTGTATTATTTTGGCAGGCGGGTGGGACATTACCGGACGGATGTGCTGGTTGAGGATACGGTCATTGTGGAACTCAAAGCAGTGCCATGCCTTGTTCCGCTGCACCGGGCGCAACTGATCTCCTATCTCAAGGGATTTGACAAGCCATTGGGAATCCTTGCCAATTTTGGCAGCACCTCTCTGGAACATGCCACATATCCCAACAAAACAGATCAGAAAACCCCTTTGAGAGATGATTTTGACTTTGACAAAATCCAACTCAAAGGCAAAGAAGCCATCAAAGACCTGCTTTTCATGGCAAACCGGATACTCATCACACTGGGGGCAGGCTATTTTCATCAGATATACCGGAGAGCCTTTTACTGGGAACTCAGACAGTCCGGCATCAGCTTTGAAACCGCCAAAGAGGTTGTGGCAGAATACCGGAATGAGAAACTGGGAACAAAGGAAGTCAGCTTTTTCATCCTTGATGACCTTCTGCTTTCCGCAGTTGCGGTAAACACATTGAATGAGCTGACATTATCCAGATTCCGGAGTTACATCCGTTATTTCAGGGCAAAGCGGGGGCTGATATTCAATTTCAATTCTTTGTGTATGGATTTCAGGTATTTTGATAACTGTGATTGAAAACTACAGGGATTTCGGAGAACTACAAGGATTTCTGATAAGAAAGGATTGACCGAAACATAACAATCCTTTCTTACATGAAATCCTTGTAGTTATCAAGGCGGGACAGGTCGGAAAAACCGATTCGGTTCTGACCTGATTCGGAATCAAGCAGATATTTTTTAATCCTCATTCTTCTGCCCAAATCCCCTTCTGTCAGATAGATGATGATACAACTGTCTGCATAAATGAATGCCATATTCAATCCCACGCGTCTCTTTCCTGTTTCATCCGTTTATCCAGAATATGCACAGGGGTTTCTGCCGGATTCATACGGATTACTTTATCAAGCCATTCCCGGTATTCTTCTTCTGCTGTTTTTTCAGTCCTGAGCCTTCTGCCTGCATAAAAACGGGAAAGAGTCCGGGAAATTTCGCTGATCAGTTCCAACTGATCCGGCACAGGAAGATGCCTGATATTTTCCATTATCGGTAAAAAATTTGGGTTCATGGGGTACCTCATTCTCCAAAACTGTTTCCGGAAAGCCGGTTAGCAGGTAAAAAAATATTTTTGAGATATGTTATATCACATCTTCTGAAAGATCAAGATTGAAAATGTTTCGTCTGT
>CAZDIU010000159.1:0-11752 GCA_964505535.1 uncultured Desulfobacterales bacterium
GCCCACCCTACTTTTCCGCATGATGCAAATGCACACTTTCCCACCGTTTGTCCAGAAAATACAATATCGGCACAGTCATGCGGGAGAAGAGCAGAGAGGCCACCTCACCGGCCATGAGGGAGATGGCAAGACCCTGAAAAATCGGATCAAAGAGAATCACAGATGCGCCCACGACAACGGATGCGGCTGTGAGCATCATGGGACGGAAGCGCACCGCGCCCGCGTCAATCACGGCCCTGTCCAATGGCATTCCCTGCGCAATGCGCAGTTCAATGAAATCCACCAGAATGATGGAATTGCGCACCACAATGCCCGCGCCCGCAATGAAGCCGATCATGGAAGTGGCTGTGAAAAACGCGTTCATGGCCCAGTGCGCGGGCAGAATGCCAATCAGGGAAAAGGGAATGGCCACCATGATGACAAAAGGTGTGGAAAAGGACTGGAACCAGCCCACCACCAGCACGAAAATGAGCACCAGCACCACCCCGAACGCGATGCCCAGATCCCGGAAAACCTCATAGGTGATATGCCATTCCCCATCCCATTTCATGGAAAACCGGCGGTCGGTTTCCGGCACATTGGCTGTGTGCTGCTCAATCTCATACCCTTCCGGCAGTTGCAGGGCTTTGATCTTTTTCTGCATCTCCAAAATGGCATACACCGGACTTTCTTTGGCTCCGGCCACATCTCCGATGACATAGACCACAGGCATCAGGTTTTTGTGATAAATGCTTTTGTCCGGTTCGGTTTTTTGCACAATGAGGAAATTGGACAGGGCCACAGGGCCGGATGCAGTGGGAATTTTCACGTCCTGCAGGCGTTCAATGCCTGCCCGGTCAGCCAGCGGCGGATGAATGCGGATGGGAACATCCTCTTTTTCCAAAGGCTGATGCAGCAGGCCGCAGTCCTGTCCCTGCAAAACCGTTTGCAGTGTCCGGGTGATCCGGGCCACGCTGATGCCGTGCAAAGCTGCTTTTTCCTGATCCACATCCATCTGAAAACGTTGCTGATCCTCTTCCATATACCAGTCTGTGTCCACCACACCTTCTGTGTTTTCAAAAATATCGCGGATTTGCAGGGCAATCTCTTTCTGCCGTTCATAATCCGGTCCGTAAACCTCGGCCACCAGCGTGGAAAGCACAGGCGGACCCGGCGGCACTTCCGCAATTTTGACCCGTGCCTGATATTGATCCGCAATGGCTTTGAGAGGCGCACGCACCCGTTTGGCAATGTCATGGCTCTGCTCTTTCCGCCGGGATTTGGACACCAGATTGACCTGAATATCGGCCATATGGGGGCCGCGGCGCAGATAATAATGGCGCACCAGTCCGTTGAAATTGAAGGGGCCTGCCGTGCCGGAATAAATCTGATAATCCGTGACCTCATTCACGGTTTTCAGATATTCGCCCATTTCCAGAGCGGCCGCAGCGGTTTCTTCCAAAGTCGCTGTTTCCGGCATGTCCACAATCACCTGAAATTCGCTTTTGTTGTCAAAGGGCAGCATTTTCACCTGCACCAGTCCCACTGCCACCATCGCGCAGGCCAGCAGCAGCATTCCGATCACGGCCAGCAGAAACGTCCACCGCCAGAAAGGGTTGTGCAGCAGGGGATCCATGACCTTGCGGTAGAAACGGGTTCCCCAGTCTTCTTTGTGATGATCGTGTCCGCTGTGCCCCTGTTCCTGCTTTATCAGCCGCACCGAAGCCCAGGGCGTGACAAGAAAGGCCACGACCAGGGAAAAAAACATTGCCGCGGATGCGCCCACAGGAATGGGACGCATGTAAGGCCCCATGAGTCCGCCCACAAACGCCATGGGCAGAATCGCGGCAATCACGGTCAAAGTGGCCAGAATCGTGGGATTGCCCACCTCATCGACCGCCTCAATCGCGACCTGAAAACGGGACCGGTTTTCATTTTCCGGCAGACGGTAATGGCGCACCACATTTTCCACCACCACAATTGCGTCATCCACGAGAATGCCGATGGAAAAAATCAGGGCAAAAAGCGTGATGCGGTTGAGGGTGTAGCCGTAAAGATAGAAAGTGGTCAGGGTCAGTGCAATGGTTACGGGAATGGCAAAGGCCACCACCCCGGATTCCCGGTGTCCCAGAGTGAACCAGATGAGGATGGTGACAGAGATCACGGCAATGAGCATATGCCAGAGCAGTTCATCGGATTTTTCTTTGGCAGTCTCGCCGTAATGGCGGGTTACACTCAGATGAATATTGTCCGGGATCAGTTCCCCGCGAGCATCCTCAATCCGGGTCAGCACATTTTCTGCCACAGAAATGGCATTGGTTCCCTTGCGCTTGGCAACCGTGACGGTCACAGCCGGATGCACGCCGGAGGGACGAACTTCCGGGGCAATGCCAATGTCGCCCGCGGCCGGGCCGGTTCCGAAAAACACATACTGATCCGGTTCGCCCGGACCGTCCGCAATTTCTGCAATATCCCGCAGATACACGGGTCTGCCCTCATGCACATTGACAATCACTCTTCCCACATCCTCGGCATTTCTGAAAAAACCGCCGGTATGCACGACAATCTGACCTTCACGGGAAGGAAAGGTTCCCGCGTCCGAAGCCTGATTCGCGGCCATCATCATGGCAGAAACCTGGTGTGCGTCCAGACTGTAGGCTGCCAGCCGCACCGGGTCCAGATGCACAGTCACCTGGCGCTGCTGTCCGCCGATGATGGAAGTGATGGACACATTGGGTTCCCGTTTGATCAGATCCTCCACTTCCGCAGCCAGTCGGCGCAGGATGTAATGATCCGCGTCCTCACTGTGAAAGGTCAGGGCCAGAATCGGCACATCGTCAATATAACGGGGCTTGATCAGAGGCGGACTGACCGAATGGGGAATGCGGTCAAAATTGGAGGTGAGTTTGGACTGGAGCCGCACAATGGAGCGCTCCTCGTCCTGCCCCACCAGAAAACGGACTATGGCCATGGACATGCCGGGGCTGGAAGTGGAGTAAACATATTCCACACCCGGAATTTCCCAAAGCAGTTTTTCCATGGGTTTGGTGACCCGCTGCTCCACCTCTTTGGCACTTGCGCCCGGCATCTGCACAAAAACATCAATCATGGGAACAATGATCTGGGGTTCCTCCTCACGGGGCAGGGCAATGACAGCCGCAATGCCCAGCAGAATGGAGGCAATGATAAACAGCGGTGTGAGTTTGGAATCAATGAAATACGCGGCGATTTTTCCGGCCGGGCCGGAAGCAGTGTTTTGCTTTTCCTGACTCATGACCGGGCCTCCGCGTTTGGATAAGCATTGGGTTTTTCACAGAGAACACAGAGAGTTCTTTTCTGTGCGTGTTCTTTGGGAAAAAACGCTTTGGCTTTTCCCAAAACACAGTCTTTCATAAAGGACAGCCCGGCTATTTTGGTTCCGTCTCTGAGTTCTGCCGGGGGATTGGTGAGATAGCGGGTTCCGGTTTTCAGGCCGGAGATAATCTCAATCTTATCCCCGAACTGGCGCCCGGTGCGCACAAGCCGGAAACGGGCTGTGTTTTTCTCATCCACCAGAAAAAAACCGGTCAACTGTCCCCGGTAAACCAGCGCGGTGCGGGGAATCAGGAGAATGCCGCCTTCGCCCACCGGAATGCTGACCCGTGCAAACATGCCGGAGCGGAGCAGGCTGTTTTTGGGATCATTTTCCGGCAGCAGCACCTTGACCATAAAAGAACGGCTCATGCGATCCGCGGACGGCACAATGGTCTTCACAGTTCCCTTCAGGGTATCCCCCAATGCGGGAATGGAAACCTCCACCTCCTGATCCGCGCGCACAGCCTGCACATGGTATTCCGGAACCAGCAGATCAGCCTGAAATCCCCCTTCTTTTTCAATGGTCAGAAAAGGGGTTCCGGGCGCGGCCAGATCCCCGGGCTCAATCATTTTGGCTGTGATGATTCCGTCATAGGGGGCAAGAATGGTGGCGTCTTTCTGGGATACGCCCGCGGAGGAAGTGGCGGCCTCTGCCTGCTGCACGCGGGATTTGGCGGCAGCCACCATTGCCTCGGCCTGTGCCAAACCTGCCTGTGCCTGACGGTAACGGGCTTCAACCTCGTCAAATTCCTGCCGCGTGGCAGAGTTCTCTTTGATCAGTTGCTGATAGCGTTTGTACGTGGATTCTGCCAGTTTGGCGCCTGCACGGGCTGCATCCCGTGCGGAAACCGCGGCAGATTCCGCACGCCGGGCTTCTGACAGACCGGCCTCGGCCTGCTGCAGCCCCGCATCCACCTGACGCGCATCCAGCACCACCAGCACATCCCCCTGTTTTACGGCATCTCCTTCCTTTGCATTCACGGCTTTGACCGTACCCATGATCTTGCCGGAAAGGGTGCTGGAATTGCGTGCTGTGACAGTTCCCAATGCCTCATACACAATGGGCTGGGTGGAAATTTCCGCAACTGCGGTTTCTGCTTTCACTGTTCCGGCAGAAACCGGTTCCGTATTTCCGGGATCAATTTTTTCTCCGCACGCGCAAAGCAGGGGGAGAAGAAGAAACAAAAAGAAAAGATAGCGTGACATGGCAACTCCCTTAATAAATGTTGAATGGTAAGCAGTTTTTTGCCAATTTTGAATCTGTGACCTGCAAAAAAATCGGATTTTTTGGGAAAAACCGGTTTTTCTGTGCGGACGGACACAGGTTTTTAAAAAACCGGATTTTTTGGAAAAATCCGGTTTTTCTGTGAAGGTGAAATCACAAAGGCAAACTGACGGTCAGTATTTTAACAAACCGGATTTTTTCCGAAAAATCCGGTTTTTCTCTACTTCGTCACATAAAATCAAACTTGAAAAAGCCCCGCTGAATCCCTGTTTTATCCGTTTTCCGTATTGTTGCGGACAATTCGATCCCCGTGCTTTTCCCTGATGCTGAAAAAAGAGGCAATTTCAAGCAGCCGCTCTGCCTGGGAAAGAAAATCCCCGCTCCAGTCCGCCATCCGTTCTGTGGCTCCCGCATTGATCTGAATACTCTGATCCAGTTCCAGCATGGCTTTGCCCACCTGTGAAATGCCCAGAGACTGCTCGGCACTGGACGCGCTGATTTCCTGCACCAAATCCGCGGTTTTCTGGATTCCTGCCACCATTTTTTCCAGCACAGTTCGGGTATTTTCCGCAATGGCAAGATTTCTGGCAGACAGATCATTGATGCCTTTGGCAGATTTCTGACTGCGTTCAGCCAGGTTGCGGATTTCTGAGGCCACAACCGCAAATCCCTTGCCGTGTTCTCCGGCCCTTGCGGCCTCGATGGCCGCATTCAGGGCCAGCATGTTGGTCTGCCGCGCGATGTCCTCTATGATTCGTATCTTTTCACTGATACTCTTCATGGCCGCGACGGTTTCTTTTACAGATTCCCCGCCGGTCTCGGCATCCTGCGCGCTTGTCCGCGCAATCTCGGCGGTCTGATGTGCGTTTTCCGAGTTCCGGTTCACCGTGGCCCCCATTTCCTCAATGGAACTGGAGACTTCTTCAATGCCGGCAGCCTGCTGGCTGGTCATTTCAGATATCTGCCGCGCGCTGTCATTGAGTTTTGTGCTGAATCCGGCCATCTGTTCCGATGCCTTTTGCACATCTGCTGCAAACCCGCGCAGGTTGCCGATCATTCTGTTGATGTTCTGCCGGATTTTGTCAAAATCCCCTTTGTAGACCGCTTCCGTGGGTTCCGGAATATCCCCTTTTGCAATTCTGTCTATCTGCGCGGCAGTCATCTGCAGGGGAATGACAACCGCATCCAGGGTGCGGTTGACGCCTTTGATGATCCGTGCATATTCCCCGCCGAATTTTGTTTCATCCCCTCTCAGATTCAGCTTTCCCTCCAGAGCCGCATCTGTGAGCCGGTTAATGTCGCCCACAATTTCCC
This sequence comes from uncultured Desulfobacterales bacterium, assembly GCA_964505535.1. Classification (GTDB taxonomy): domain Bacteria; phylum Desulfobacterota; class Desulfobacteria; order Desulfobacterales; family Desulfococcaceae; genus JAABRU01. The sequence continues at coordinate 5,873 of CAZDIU010000159.1, forward strand.
GTATGGTTTCCACCATCCGGTTCAGGGATTTGCCCAGAACGTCTTTTTCAGACAGAATCTGAATGGTCACAGACAAATCTCCTGCTGCAATCTTTTCCGCTGCCAGCACCGTATCCCTCCGGTTTTGAATCAGGGTGTTGATGCTGTTCTTTATCTCATTGAAATCCCCTTTGTACTGGTCTGAGATTTCATCCGGAATATCCCCTGCGGCAATCCGGTTGATGTTTTCTGCGGTCATGAGAATGGGTCTGACAAAAGCCTGGGTCAGCGAATTGACATTGGCAATGAGTTCTTTCCATCCGCCTGCAAAATCATCCGGATTGCCCCTGGTTTTCAGATTTCCGTTCTGAATGTCTCCTATGAGTCCGTTAAGTTTTCCGATAATGGTTTTCAGGGTCTGCACCATCAGATGCAGAGCAGTCATCAGCCGGTCATTTTCTGAGCGCAGACTGACGGTTACGCTCAGATCCCCTGCTGCGATATGCTCGGCAATGTCTGCGGTTTTGGCGGTGGCATCAATGAGCAGATTGAGATTGTTCAGAATCTTGCTGAAATCCCCTTTGAAGGTTTGGGGGACAGGTTCAGGAACTGCTCCCTGTGCAAGCTGATCCAGATGGAACGAGGTCATATGCAGGGGTTCGGCAAAAGCCTCAATCAGATTGTTGACGCCCTGTATGAGTTCATGCCATCCGCCTGCATATCCTGATGCAATGCCTCGCGTATCCAGCCTGCCTTCACGGATTTCATCTGTGACCCGTTTCATTTCCTCTGACACATGCCGGATGCGGTCTGCCATGTCATGAAAGGCCCGGATCAGATCACCAATCTCATCACTGCGCTGCACCGGAATTTTTCTGCTGAAATCCCCGTCTCTGATGGCATTGACATTTTCAAGAATCTGACGGGTATGGGGGATGATGTTGAGAATGAAAACACTGAATCCGCCGATGAGCACAGCAGTCAGAACAAGAGAGGCCATAATGATGTATATCCGAAGGGTTTGCAAAGAGGAGGCAGTTCTCTGCCGGTTTTTTTCCAGCAGAAGATCCGCAGCGGTTTTCAAATCATGGGACAGATTCTGCAGTTTTTTGTCTGATGCCTGTCTTTCCTTCCATATCCTGATTACCTCCTCTGTGAATGTTTTCTGGACACCAATCGCTGCTTCCACTTCTCTGCCAATCTCTGTCAGGGAACTGTCCATGACCAGCGCAAGGGAATTTTGGTAGTTTTCCACAATGGTTCCCATGTTCTTTTCTATGAAAACCGTCTGTTTTTCATATGCGGCATTGTCGGAGAAAAGAACCAGTCCGGTTACAGCCAGTTGCCATTTTTCCAGTATTTCCAGCAGATAAAATGCGGCTTCCTTCAGGTTGAGTTCATTCTGATCAATAAAATCCCCGGAAAAGGAGGCCTGGGTCTCTTTTTCGGAAACCAGAAAGAGCATCTCCCGGATTCTGACCGACAGATCCATAAGTTTTTGATTTTGAACTGAAAATTTTTCTTTCAGAAGGATGGTGCTCCCTGACAGTTCAGTGAAGATTTGGCCATAGGCATCCAGCCCCCCAAGGGAATCCGAGGCAGCAGATTGGATTTTTATAATTTTATCTGATACAGCATCTGCTGTCTCACGGCTCATTTCTATGACAAAACGGTTCTTTTGGGATTCAGTCTCTGCAATCCCCGCTATGACAGAATGAACCGCATTGCTTTGTTCAATCAGATCAGATGCCAGATAAAGAGAATAAAAATTGCCCCCTGCCAGCAAGGCTGTTATGGAAACAGAAATGAATAGCAGTGCCCATATTTTGAATCGGAGGGTTTTCATCCGTATTGCTGTCCTTTCAATGATTGAAGAGTTTCATGATTTTTTCCGGGGCCGGAGCGATGGTGCAGAACCTTCAGGGATTGAGGAGTTTCAGTGCCTCCTCCAGTGTGTGCCCACCGTGGATTCCCACGCCCGCGAGCATATCTTTTCCGGGAACATTTGCAATATAAGACAGTTTGGGTTCCGGTTCAGCCCCGTCCAGTCTGGGCCACCAGTATTCTGACCAGCCCTCTCCGCTTTCACTTTCCGCGATGCGGAGAAATTCCGCTGCAAAGATTTTTCCGTTTCTGTCCCGGACACGGAGAAAATTCTTGCCCACCAGACCCTGCCGGGGGTGAGCGATAATCACGCCCCGCTCAGCGCCTTTAAGACCGTAAACAAAAACGTACAAATCTCCTTTCACCCATTTTCCTTTGGGATCGCTGATTTCCTCAAGTCCATCCCTGCCTTTTTCCAAAAGAAACGCGGCCGCATCTTTGGTCATCCGCATCACCTCTCTGTATGTTGCCGCATCACTCTTTGGGACATTTTCCGCATGAGCGGAAATGCAAAGCAGCAAAACCGTAACCATAAACACAGACAGAAACATTCTCTTTTTCATGTTTTCCTCCTTTTGACTGGGAATTCGAAAAGCGAAAAAAGTTCTCATTCCTTTACAAACTATAACAGACGGATACAGAACCGTCCATAAATTTTTTCCCGGCCCTGCATACCGGAATACAGTTTATTGGGGAGCAGTGAATCAATCTGCGTCTGTTTTTTCAGCAGGGAGATGCAGAAAAAACTGCTGCTGTCTGCGATCAGACTGTTATGAATTACGCAGTTGACAAAAAATCAGTTCTGAAACCCCAGGGGTTTTGAAAACCCCTGGGGTTTATCCGGCCAACTGCGTAACTCCTGACTGTGCCTGTCAGAGGATTTGACCCTTTGCCCAAAAAATGGTATGAACCGGCATTATGGACTGCTGCCTGCAAAAAAATCTGATTTTTCCCAAAAATCCGGTTTTTGCAACAGGGTTTCGGACTGTGCCGCTTTCCCATAAACCTCAAAAACTGCACGTCCGGCTCTGAAAGGGAAATGATATGGAAAAAAGGATACTGTCACTGCAACTGGCCCCGTATGCTGCAAAAATTCTCATGACACTCGCGGCGGTTTTCTGCTTCACCACCCTGATTCTGTTTCTGGCCGGTGCGCCGCCTGTGGATACCTGGGTGCATCTTGTCAAAGGTTCTCTGGGTTCCTGGACAAAATTTTCCCGTGTCATTGCCGCATGGATTCCCCTGACCCTGTGCTCCTGCGGTCTGCTTTACACCTTCCGCATCGGGCTTTGGAATATAGGGGTGGAAGGGCAGATGATGATGGGTGCGGTGATGACCCTTTCTGTTCTGCGTCTCGGCATGGACGGAACTTCCATGCCCGGTGTTCTGATCATTGTTTCCTTTCTTGCGGGAATGGCCGGAGGCGGAATATGGGCTTTGCTGGCCGGGTATCTGAAAACCAAAGGCGGGGTGAATGAAATCTTTGCGGGGCTGGGACTCAATTTTGTGGCACAGGGCATTATCCTGTGGCTGATTTTCGGACCCTGGAAACGTCCGGGTGTGGCCTCCATGAGCGGCACGGAAGTGCTGCCCCGTGAACTCTGGCTGCCCCAGATGGCAAGCCTCCGCCTGTCCCCTTCTGCCCTGTGCCTGACCATTGCCGCGATTGGGGTTACAGCGTTGATGCTCCGTTACACCCGCATCGGTCTGGGGCTGAAAGCCATTGGCGGAAATCCCAAAGCTGCATGGCTTTTCGGCCTGAAACCGGATCGGTACATGCTTATCGCCATGATGTTTGCGGGCGGTTTTGCCGGACTCGCGGGGAGCATTCAGGTGACAGACATTTATCACCGCCTGATTCCTTCCATTTCCAGCGGTTATGGCTATCTTGCTTTGCTGGTGGTCATGCTGGCCAATTACCGGGTATGGATTGCCCCGGCAGTGGCTCTTTTCTTCGCGTGTCTGAATACAGGGAGCATTCAACTGCCTATGGTGCTGAAACTGGATTCCTCTCTAAGCGGTGTGATTCAGGGAACCCTTGTGCTGGCCTTCCTTGCGGTGCAGGGCTGGCGCAAGACCGGAAAAAGTGGATAACAGCCCATATTTCCGATATCCCAGCACAATGGGACTTCTGATTTTTCCGTAATAAAAACAGTTTTTGCAGTATCTTCTGTTTATCCCGGCAATGGTGCGGCAGAGGTAGGGGCCGGTGCAGATCAATGCCCGGCTGATTTTGGCCTCGGTTTCTTTCCATGAATAACCGGGATAGGGGGCGGACAGTTTATGGGAAATACGTCTGCCGTCCCTGCACCGGGCGGATAGGGTCAGCAGAACATACCAGTCCGGTTCAGAAAGCACGGCAGCATCTTCCCGGCAGTGTGCGATAAAAGGACAGAGACGGGCAATCTGATCAAAATCCGCGGGTGGATATTGTATGGAAAAATTTCTGTGATGATCTGTGCCTCTCTTCTGTCCGGCAGCCGGATTCTCCCTGTTCTCCCATAAATGCCAGTCATCCATAAGCAGATCCAGATCAGATTCCGGAATTCTTCGCACGGATTTCAAAAAATTCCACTGATTTGGACAGGGTGCGGCAAAACCTGTTTTCGGATCCAGAAAAAGCGTGCTGCCTTTCTGTGCCGCCTTTCCCTGAAAAGGAAGTGCAATCAGACTGCCGAATCCTTTTCCCGAAAGCCTGTCCTGCGCGGGAAAAAGCCGGTCAAAAGCACAGTCATTCTCCCCGGTCACGCCCGCCTCATCCAAAAGAGCGGACATCACAATCCGGGCTTTGGCCCCAGACACCGGCTCTTCAAAAAAAACAAAGGCATGATACCCTGTGCCGGATTTGGAGCGCAGAACATAACAGGGAAATTCCTGAAATGCGCAGACCTCATAAAACTGCTTCACCTCCCGAAGCGGATTGCGGGTTCCGCAGTGATTGTCAAAATCCGCAGCAGCAAAGCAGCATCTGTGATCCGGCAGGAGCGGATAAATTCCCAGAATATAACGGCCTGCAAAATGATCCCCAAGCATCTGCCGCGAAAGAGGAGCATAGCGCAGATGGACACATCCCGCACACCCGGAAAAACCTTGTCCCTTCCGGCATTGGGGATGATGCCACTCATTCGCGCATACCGGAGCATACCCGCTTTTTCCGCTTTTGGCAGAATGCCAGTACCGGGGAACCACGTCCTCCCGTCCTCTGAAAAAAGAGAGGAAAAGGCTGATCCGATCCGCCTCTTTCATACATCCTCCATATTTGTGCTTGTGCTTTTCAGGATTTTTATGATAAACACCCTTCCGGGCATTCAGGAACAATTTTTTTGTTAACAACTTGATTTTTATGAAATATCCGGTTTTTAAACACACAAAAGCTTCCGTCTGCCTGTTTGACAGAACAATTGTGACAGAAGCAGATATTAATGAATCGTTTAAAATTAATCAAGCATTAATTTATATGCAGCACAGTATTGAAGAAATTCTCAGCAGAATCCGGGAACGGGAAGGTGCGCGGACAAAAAGGGAACTTGCTGAAATTCTGCATATTTCCCCACAGGATTTCAGCCAGCGGGAAAAAAGGGGCACATTGCTTCCCCTGCTTGTGGAATGGGCCATGCAGAGAAATATCAGTCTGGACTGGCTGGTCTCAGGCAGAAAAATGAAAGATGACGAAGCGTTTCTGGCTGACAGCGAGAGTTCCGGATACAAAATCCGTGTGAAATCCCCTGTGCGCACCCAATCTGATGATCCGGAAAAGGGTAAGCACTGTCCCGCGGATTGCCGGGAAGAGGGACTGCATCTGCTGTCAGAGATTCTTACTTCCGGCAATGAGGCCATCATTCAGCTTGCCCTGACCCAACTGAGGGCCATCGCGGATTTTCTCCGGCAAAGGCAGTGAGATTGCAGGGGGTCCGAACAGAAAATTTGGAAACAGGATATGCAGCATCAGGGGGATGTGGAATTTTTTAAAATACCGGACGGTTCAGGCTGCAGGTGTCAGTATGCGGTCAGGACTGA
>CAZDIU010000160.1:0-11742 GCA_964505535.1 uncultured Desulfobacterales bacterium
TATCTTCCCTGCTTCCCCTTGCAATGATCATGGGAATTCCGGCCATGCTGACCTTGCGCGCGGCCCGGATTTTGGTGAGCATCCCCCCGGTTCCCAGAGTTCCGGGTATGGCACTGGCACAGTTTTCAATATCCCTGCGGATATGATCCACAACCGGAATCAGCCGGGCATCGGAATGAATGCGGGGGTCTTTGTCATAGAGGCCGTCAATGTCAGTCAGGTTGATGAGCACATCCGCATTGAGCAGCAACGCAATCATGGCAGAAAGATTGTCATTGTCGCCGAATTTGATTTCTTCAACGGAAACCGTGTCATTTTCATTGATAATGGGAACGATCTTCCAGGAAAGAAGGGTGTGCAGGGTGTTGCGCGCATTGAGATACCGTTTGCGCTGGTACAGTCCGTCTCCGGTCAGGAGAACCTGGGCCACCTTTTTGCCGTACTGCTCAAATGCCTTTTCATATTCCATGATCAGCCCGGCCTGTCCCACTGCTGCCACAGCCTGACGCTGGGGAATTTCATCGGGTCTTTTGGGCAGCCCCAGTTTTCTGAGTCCCGCAGCCATTGCTCCGGAAGAAACCAGCACGACTTCCAGCCCCCTGTCCATCAGTCCGCAGATTTGCCGGCTGATGGAATGCACAACTTCCAGATTCAGCCCCTTGTCTTTGGTAAGAACATTGCTGCCTGCCTTGACCACAACACGCCTTGCCAATGCAAGGCAGTTTTTGCGCATGATTTTCTGCTCACTTGCCATTGTTTTCAGACTCTCTGTCCGAATGTTCAAAAATATCTTCCAGAACCTGCTGCATGCGGTATTTCAGTTCCTCAAGCCCATATCCAGCGGCTGCGGATATGCCGATGAATTCAGGCGCTCCCGGACTCATCCGGAAAAATTCGGCCCCCACATCCGCTCCGGAAACATCCATTTTGCTGAGAACCACGATCTGCTTTTTTTTCATGAGTTCCGGGCTGTAGGCAGCCAGTTCCCGGTTGATGGCTTCATAACGGGCAAGGGGCTGATCCGGATCAATTTCCGAGGCATCAATCAGGTGCAGCAGAATGGGGGTGCGCTCAATATGCCGCAGAAAACGGATGCCCAGTCCTGCGCCTGTATGAGCGCCTTCGATCAGTCCCGGAATGTCAGCCACCGCAAAAGGTTCCCCCCGGTCGGTTGTCACCACACCCAGATTCGGCGTAAGCGTTGTAAAGGGATAGTCAGCCACTTTGGGTTTTGCAGACGATATGGCTCTGACAAGAGTGGATTTTCCCGCGTTGGGAAATCCGATGATGCCCACGTCAGCGAGGGTTTTGAGTTCCAGTTTCAGCCGGAAGTGCTGTCCCGGTTCTCCGGGCTGGGCAAAGCGCGGGGTCTGACGGACAGCAGATTTGAACTGCGCATTTCCCTGTCCGCCCCTTCCCCCGGCAGCCACCGTGAACCGCTCATCTTTTTCGGTGAAATCCTTAAGGATTTCACCTGTATCCGCATCAGTCACCACAGTGCCGGGAGGAACCTCCAGAATCAGATTCTCCCCGCTTCTGCCAGTTTTCTCTTTTCCCTGCCCGCTTTTTCCGCTTTGGGCCTCAAAGTTCCTTTTGAAGCGGAAATGATGCAGCGTGCGCTTCCGGGGAGAGGCAAGCAGGATCACATCTCCGCCTTTGCCTCCGTCACCGCCGTCAGGCCCCCCTTTGGGAATAAAACGCTCCCTCCGGAAACTGACGCATCCGCTCCCCCCGTCTCCCGCGCGAACCGTAATAAATGCTTCGTCAATGAATTTCACTCGGCATACACACTGACTTTTTTGCGGGTTTTGCCCAGCCGTTCATAGGTGACAATGCCGTCAATTTTGGCAAAAAGGGTATAATCCTTTCCGCATCCCACATTGGTGCCCGGATGGATTTTTGTGCCCAGCTGACGCACCAGCACGTTTCCGGCCAGCACCTTCTGACCGCCGTAACGTTTGATTCCGCGGCGCTGGGCATTGCTGTCCCGTCCGTTTCTTGAACTGCCTGCTGCCTTCTTGTGTGCCATTTTTCCTGCTCCTTATTCCGTGTTACGCAGCGTCTGCATGCACAGGGTCTGCGCTCTGATTTTTCTGAATCAGTCCTGTGCCGATACGGTCAATCTGAACGGCCGTATAGGGCTGCCGATGTCCCAGTTTCCTGCGATAGCGTTTCCGTCTTTTGAACTTGAAAACAATGATTTTTCTGCTTTTGTCCTGTTCAATGATATGGCCTGCCACCCTTACATCATCAAGCAGCGGCTGACCGATTCTCAGGTTTTCGCCGTCCGAAAACAGCAGAACTTTGTCAAAAGAAACCGGATCGCCAACATTTCCGGGAAGTTTTTCCACCCGGAATATCTCACCTTCCCGGATCTTATATTGTTTTCCGCCCGTACTTACCACAGCGTACATACTACCTCCTTTGATCAGACTCAGTTTTCATGGGATAACAAAATTTTGGAATATTGATTATTTCTGTGACTTTGTCAAGGGAAAAATGAAATCAGCCTCCGGATCTGCCGCGGATGACCGTAAATTCCACAGAATCATAATTTCCGCCCAGATCCATGGCTGTCAACTGATAGCGCCCCGGCCTGCTGAAGTGGTGCACGAAGGGAACACCGGCCGGAGATCGGGCAATCAGTTCCCCGTTGAGCAGCCAGTACAGTTCCTCTCTGCCTCCGCCGGCTTCCAGAATCAAGGAGGGAAGCCGGGTTTCCGCTCCCGGAGGCCGGAAAACCGTATTGGGTTCAATTCCCATGATGCGGATATTCTCTCCCTCAGCGGATTCCGGTTTTCCGCACAGGGGATCAGTCCGGGGGATCCGGGATTTTTCTCGGATTCCGGGCCGAAGCCAGGGCTGCGCTGGTCCGGGCCATCGGGCAATGCGTTTTTTGACCGGGTTTGCAACAGGACACCCCGGTTCCACCCGAAGCCCGGTCTCAGGATTGATCCATACAGTGACCGGGTTGGACTGCCAGATGCGTTGACTCCGATCCGGCAGTGTTGGCGGAATCACATTGTCAAGAATCCACGCGCTGCGCTGTTCATGGCAGAGGGGATCGTTTTCCCCGGCCGGGGCTGTGCCCAGGGGCCAGCAGATTTCCTTTCGGCTGACGCTTTCCGGTACAGCACGCGGGGCGCTGAACTGCCGGGGCAGGCTGTCCACAATCCGGAAGAGAAGGGGCGCAGCACTGGCCCGTCCGTACTGTCCGGGCGACGGGGTTCCGTCCGGCCTGCCTGTCCATACCCCTATGGTATAGCGATCCGTGACCGCAATGGTCCAGGCATCCCGAAATCCGTAGCTGGTGCCTGTCTTCCAGGCTGCCTGCCGGGATCTGTCCAGGAAAAGCTGACCCCCGGGCAGGTCGGGCCGGGGATTGTCCTGCAGAATCTGGCGAACAATGTAAGCCGCTCCCGGACTGAGAAGACGGCGCTGCAGCAGAGGCTGATCCTTTGTAAACCGCAGAGGACCGCTCAGTCCGTCCCGTGCAAGTGCGGCATAGGCACTGACCAGCGCTTCCAGAGATGTTCCCACACCGCCCAGAATCATGGTCAGGTTGGGACCCTGAAGAGGAGGATAGCGCAGCCGGAATCCGCCCTGACGAAGCCTGGTGTCAAAATATTTGGGACCCAGCCGTTCCAGCAGATCCACGGCAGGCAGATTGAGAGAACGGCGCAGGGCTTCTGCCGCGCTTACCGGGCCTGTGAAATGGCGGGTGAAATTGTCGGGCCGGTATCCGCTGAAGGAAAAGGGAGCGTCTGTCATCAGGCTTTCCGAATGAATCAGCCCCTCCTCCATTGCCATGGCATACAAAAAAGGTTTCAGGGTGGAACCAGGAGAACGGGAAGCCCGCACCATGTCCACATGACCGAAACGGCTGTTGTCCAGAAAATCCGCAGATCCCACATATGCCTTCACAGCCAGGCTGCTGTTTTCCACCACCAGAGCGGCAGCAGAGGTATGCGCCGGCGTACTGGCAATGAAGGCCCTGACCAGTCCGGACACAGTTTCCTGCATCAGCGGATCAGCAAAGGTGCGTACCGGATTCAAAGGGGTTGCCCTGTCTTTGAGCCGCCTGGCCAGCAGAGGGGCTTTCATGGGGCGGGGATCAAAGCGCTGCATGACTTTCTCAATTTTGGCTTCCGCAACGGTTTTTTTGTCCCATATACGGAATTTTGCCATGCGATCCAGTATCTTGTTCCGCCCTGCCTCAGCCCTGTCCGGATGACGATCCGGCCGCATCCGGCTGGGCGACTGGGGCAGTACGGCCAGCAATGCAGCCTCGGCATGGCTCAGTTCTGACGCGGATTTTCCCAGATAGGCAAACGCGGCTGCCTGCACACCCTCAACAGGGCCTCCGAACGGAGCATAATTCAGATACAGGGTGAGAATCTCATCTTTGGAAAAACGGAATTCCAACTGCAGGGAGCGGAACACCTGCTGCATTTTTCCTGCAAGGGTTTTGGGATGCGGATGAAAAATCCGAGCCACCTGCATGGTCAGGGTGGAACCGCCGGACAGCAGTTGTCCGGATCGCAAATATTGACCCACCGACCGGAGCAGGGCCAGGGGATTGACCCCCGGATGCCATCGGAAATACCGGTCTTCATAATGGATCAGAGCCTCCAGATACAGGGGAGAAATCTCTTCCGGCCTTACAGGATACCTCCATACGCCCCGCGAATCCGGAAAACCCCGCAGGGGCGAGCCATCCTCTGCAACCACAGTGACAGCAAAATTCTTTTCATCTTCCGGCAGGGACAGGGGGAAACAGGCATTTAAAAAAAGAAAGAAGACAAAGGCATGGGAACATCCGGAGACAAAAAAAGCGGCTGTGCAGAGAAAATACCGGAACTGCCGTATCCGATCTGCGGCCTGTCCTGCGCTCATCTGACATTCCTGATCCCGCAGAGATCATTGTTTCTCTTCTGAAAAATGGAAAACTTCATACACCCTGACCTCCACATCCCCTTTTTTCCAGCAGTCTCTGTGCATTCCGCCTTTCTGGCAGAGATGGGAAAGAAACATTTCCGGGTCAGGAAGCTGTTCCCATACCTGTGGCAGAAAGGTGGCTCGATACCCTCCTTTTGAAAGAATCACGCCATGGACTCCGGGTTTGAGTTTGGCTTTCAGATCCTCGCCATCCGTGTAAGGCAGAGGTTCCGGAACTGTCAGCACACTGATTTCAATGTCAACTTCCGGCAGTTCCTCTGGGGTCAGCCGAGGAAAGCGGCTGTCATGGAATGCGGAATGCACGGCATTTTCCCTTACCGCGTCTGCCAGGGATTTGATCGGTTCCAGTGTGCCGATGCACCCCCGCAGCATTCCTTTTTTGTGAAGGGTGACAAAGCATCCCTGCTTTTTCTGAACACCCGGCGGAATCTCTGCCGCATCTTCGGCATGAAATCCGGGTTCCAGTTTTGAAGCAATCACGGAACGCGCCAGTTCCAGAAGATATTTTTTATCTTCCTCTTTCAGTTTTGACATCATTTTCACCCTCCGGTTCTGACCGGAACTGATTTCCGGGTTCCGGCCTGTGACAGGCAGATCGAAAATTCAGGATTTATTCCATGCAATTAACAGATAATCCACTAAAAAATCTGAATTTCGGTTCAAAAGCAGGGCGCCGCGGGTTCAACAATGGCAGAGGAGTTTTTTCGAGTGACAGCGTCCCGAAAAAGTCCCCTGACAGCTTTTTCCCGATTTTTTTATTTTCGCAGAAAAGCCCACCATATGAAAAAAATGAAACCTGCCAGGGAAAGAATGCACAGCACATAAGACATCCAGTCAACCGGCTTTTCGGCAATGCCGTATTCATTGACTTTGCCAACCCTGTGCTTGCAGGAAAAACATATCTGATCATTGAGTCCCAGAACAACGGAACAGTACGGACATTTTTTTGTTGAAAACTTCTTTTTCTCCATATCCGCAATCCCTTTCACACACGGTTTTTCCGTTTTCCCTGACCGGCCGTGTCCGGTCATCGGAGTACCTCCGCCATCCGGTCAGGGGGAAAACTGCCTGAAATTCAATCAGTTGAGCAGGTCTTCCTGCTTGGTGATTTTGCTTTTTTCCCTGAGCTGGCCCAGCCAGGTTTCAAAGGTTTTGTACTGCTTCTGCCGCAGCAGTCTGTCTTTGACAGAGGATTTCTCCTTTTCAAATTCTTCAGACTCCGGCAGTTTCCTGTCTTTGAAGCGGATCACATAATACCCGTTTTTCCCTTTCAGGGGCTTTTCCGGGAGCGGATTCTCTCTGGAAAGACTGAAGGCAGCCTGGGAAATTTCCTGCTCATATCCAATCTGGGGAATGGGCGCATTGCGTTTGAAAAAACCGGTGGCTGTGAAAGCGGGCGAATCACTGCCGGAGGCATCAGTTGCATTGATTCTGTCTTCCGCGGCATTTTTTTCTCCCGGTTTGTCACCGGCAGTTTCGGATTCCTTCTTTGCCGGATCTGCCTTGCCTTCCTGATCCGCAGCCCTTTCCACTGTCGGGTCTGGGGTGTCATCGTGTTTTTCCCTGCTGTTTTTCAGACTGGCCAGAAATGCCTCGGCCTCTGCTTTGGCCTTTTCCTCCTGCTTCTTGCTGATCAGATCCGTGCGGACTTTCTCTTTCACCTCTTCCAGGGGAGAAACAGCCGAGGGCACTTTTTCCGTCACCTGTATAAGATAAAAGGCATCTCCCATGTCCTGCACAGTGCTGATCTGCTTTTCCGAAAGCGGAAACGCTGCCGCGGCAAACTGCCCGGGATTTTTCACTTTTTCCGGCCCTTTTCCGCGGGTGAAGAAGTCTGTTTCCAACACCTCTTTTTTGTGCTCCTCAGCGTTCTTTTTCAGATCATCCCCTTCAGGAATGGCATCATACAGGGCTTCAGCCTGATCATAGGCCATGATTCTGGCTTTTTCCTCCGCGAGTTTTTTCCGGATGTCCTCTTTCACCTCTTCGAGTTTTTTCTCAGATGCCTCATTGACCTTTTCCACTTTGATGACATGCCAGCCAAACGGTGTGCGCACCGGTTCGCTGATTTCTCCGGCCTTCATGGAAAAGGCTTTGTCTGAAAAAGGTTTGACCATGTCATCCTTTTTGAATGCCCCCAGATGTCCGCCCTTTCCGTTATTGCCCGGATCTTCGGAATATTTGTTGGCCAGTTCCGCAAAGTCTTTTCCCTCTTTGGCCATTTTCATGACCTCTTCGGCCTTTGCCTTTTTCTTCTCCGCTTCCTCCTCTGCGGCATTGCTGTCCAGCCGGAAAAGAATGTGGCTGGCCTCGACGGTTTTTTCCACTTTGAATTCATCGGGATGGGTTTCAAAATATTCTGCGGTTTCCTCATCTGTCACTGTCACCCTGTCTGTGAAATCCCCATGGCGGAACTCCGCATACCTGGCTTTGACTTTTTCCTCTGTTTTGTAGGAATCTCTGTTTTTTTCATAATACTGGGAAATTTCCTCATCCGCGGGACTGATGTCTGTGTATTTTTTTGGATCAAAAAACACATATTCCATATCAGCCGAGGCATTGTTCCACTGATACCATTCCAGAGCCTCAGCATCCGAGACCTTTACCGTATCCAGCACAAAGGCCCGCAGCCTTTCACTGAGCATGGATTCCCGCTGTCCGGCCTCAAACTCCTCGGCTGTAAGGCGGTTGAGGCGCAGAACCCGGTTATACAGATTATTGTCAAATGCACCGCTGTTCTGAAATGCGGGAACTTCCATAATGGATTTGGCAAGCTCCGCGTCAGAAATCCGGAAATTCAGTTTGGCGGCTTCCTGCCGGATCAGCACCTGATCAATGAGACTGTCCAGGGCTGTCTGCTTCAGGTTGAGCATTTTCAGCATGTTTTCGTCAAGATTTCCGCCAAATCTCCGGCGGTACTGTTCGAGCATACTGTTATAGGTTTTTCTGTATTCCTCAACGGTAATGGTTTCTCCGTTCACCGTTGCGATCTGGCTCATCCGCTGAGACTGGAAATTGCCCACCCCCCAGAAAATGAACACCACGACAATTGCACCGAGAATGATTTTAATCAGCCAGCTTCCCGCATGATCCCGCATTAACCTGAGCATGTATGTCACCTCTTTATTGATACAGATTTTTTGTCTTACCAGGGCAGATGTCTGGAAAAACACAACAGCCTGATATTTCATATTTATAATTAAAACTCTTTATTTTATTGATTCGCAGGGCTTTTGTCAATAAAATTATCTGACTGTTTTTTTATATCTTGCGAAACGATTGGATATGTGCATAATATTTTGGATTAAAAGATGATGAATCCGCAAAAAAGCCGGAAATCCGTCACTCCGGCGAAAGCCGATGCGACAACTATTTTAAAATAAATAATTTCGGCTTTCACCGAAAGGACGCGGCAGGGGAAAACCGGATTTTTTGCAGGATCATCATAAAGATCAGAGAGGCCGGAAAAAATGCGGACAGCAGTTCAAATCGGTTGAAAAAACATGACAGAGGCGGGTTTGAAATCCGCACCCACAGAAATCATCAGGGGACTGGAACCACCGGCAGAAGGCAGAGTGAACTGTGACAGAAAAAGAGAATGATACCAGAAAACTGACCGTGATCACCACCCATGTGAATGCGGATTTTGACGCTCTGGCCTGCATGATGGCAGCCCAGAAACTGTATCCGGACGCACTGGTGGTGTTTCCGGGTTCCCATGAGAAAACCCTGCGGAATTTCTTTATCCAGTCCATGGTGTATCTGCTCAATATGGCTGACATCAAAGATCTGGATTTTTCCCGGATACAGAAACTGGTGCTGGTGGATACGCGGCAGCCCGGACGGATCGGAAAATTTTCCGATCTTGTGGAACGTCAGGATCTGGAAATCCATATTTACGACCATCATCCGGATCTGGAAAATGACATCAAAGGTCATTATGAAAACATCGGAATGACCGGTGCGGCCATCAGCATCCTTGCGGAAATTCTCCAGAAAAAGCAGATATCTCTTTCTCCTGAGGAAGCCACCATCATGTGCCTGGGCCTGTATGAGGATACCGGTTCCTTCACCTTTTCCTCCACCACGGAAAGGGATTTCATGGCTGCGGCCTTTTTCCTTTCCAAAGGAGCCAATCTGGACATCATTTCCAATCTTATCGCCAGAGAGATGAATTTTGAGCAGGTGGGACTGCTCAATGACATGCTCCGGAATGCTGTTCTTTATCATATCAAGGGGGTGGAAGTGACCGTGACAACGGTCAGTGCAGAAACATATGTGCAGGATTTTGCTTTTCTGGTTCACAAGATGATGAAAATGGAAAACCTGAACGCGCTGTTTGCACTGGCCCGCATGGGAAACAAGGTCTATGCCGTGGCCCGGAGCCGGACATCAGATGTGGATGCAGGGCTGATTATCGGGGGACTGGGGGGAGGAGGTCATTCCTTTGCAGCTTCGGCAAACATAAAGGATCAGACACTGGCACAGGTGGAGCAGGAACTTCTGAAACTGCTCTATGCGCACATCCGATCCACCCGGAGAGCCAAAGATCTGATGTCCTCCCCGCCCATCAAGACAGATGCGGAAACGCCTCTGGAGGAAGCCCGGAATCTGATGACGCGCTACAATATCAATGCCCTGCTGGTGACAGAAAAACAGGAGGGAAAAGAGGTGCTCATCGGCTGGATTTCCCGCCAGATCATTGCCAAGGCCCTGTATCTGCAGCTGGAGCATACCCCTGTGCGGGAGTATATGTCCACAGAGCTGGGAACAGTGGGCCCGGATGCGGAACTGCCGGAGATTCAGGAGCAGATTATTGAAAACAAACAGCGGATTCTGCCGGTAATCAGCGGAGATGCCATCCTCGGCGTGATTACCCGCACCGACCTGCTCAATGTTCTGGTCAGCCAGGGAGATTTCGGAAACCGGGACGAACCGGATCCCCTGAAAGAGGAAAGCAAGGCAAGAGTGCGCAACATTATCAGGATTATGGAGGAGCGCATAAGCAGGCACATCATGGAAATTCTGCGGAATGCCGGAACTGTGGCCGATGAACTGGGATACGGGGCCTATGCGGTGGGAGGCTTTGTCCGGGATCTTTTTCTCTGCAGACCCAATGAAGACATAGACATTGTGGTGGAAGGCAGCGGCATTGAATTTGCCAGAAAATTCGCAAAAACCTGCAATGCCCGCGTCCACAGCCATGAAAAATTCGGCACGGCTGTGGTGATCTTTCCGGACGGTTTTAAAATTGATGTGGTGACAGCCCGGATGGAATATTACCGTTTTCCGGCAGATATGCCCAATGTGGAAATGAGTTCCATCAAACTGGACCTTTACCGCCGGGATTTCACCATCAACACCCTGGCTGTGCAGCTCAATCCCGGACGGTTCGGGATGCTGATAGATTTTTTTTCCGCGCAGAAGGATATTAAGGAAAAAGTCATCCGGATTCTGCACAATCTGAGTTTTGTGGAAGATCCCACACGGGTGTTTCGGGCCATCCGTTTTGAGCAGCGCTTCGGTTTCACCATCGGCAAACTGACCTCCGGACTGATTCACAATGCTGTGAAAATGGATTTTTTCAAAAAACTCAGCGGCAAGCGAACCTTTAACGAACTGCGGCAGATTCTGGAGGAAGAGGATCCCGCGCCCGCAATCCGGCGTCTGTATGACTACAGCCTGATGAAAATCATTCATCCGGAACTCAAACCCAGCCGAAAGCTCTTTGCCGGTTTTGCGTCTCTGAAAAAAGTGCTGGACTGGCATGATCTGCTGTTTCTGGATGAAAACTATATGCGATGGGCTGTGTATTTCATGATGCTCATCCGGGAATTTAATCCGGAAGCATCCGGGGAAATCTGTGAAAGATTTGAACTTGCACCCCGTCACCGGGTGATTTTCTGCAAAGAGCGCTATACCGCGGATCAGCTTCTGTTCCGGCTGGTCAGAAGCCTTCCGCTGGAAAACAGCCGCATGTACAGGGAACTGACCGGTTTCCGCATTGAACTGCTGCTGTACATGATGGCCGTGACACGCAGTGAGGAGGTGAAAAAGGCCATTTCCCATTATTTCACCCATCTCCGGCATATCACCTGCTATATCGGCGGAAAGGATCTCCGGGAAATGGGCATAGCACCCGGCCCCATCTACCGGGAAATACTGGATGCGATCATGGATGCCCGGCTCAACGGACAACTGGAAACCCGTGAGGATGAGCTCAATTTTGCACGGGAATATGCGGGATAAGGGGGGTTTTATAACAATTATCTGAAATCAAAAATTTTATGCTATGCCAATTCACTGAGAGGATAAACAAACAGGGAAATGTTGTACGTATCCCTCACCGTTTTTCCCCTTTTGTCGAATCTCTGAACCTGACTATGGGAAAAATCTGCTTGCGGAATTTGAAAAAATCCCCCGGAAGCAGTGGAACTGCATACCTTCATTTATTTCTGAGAATAAAATCAGGACGGGATTCTGTAAAGGAAATTTACTGCTTGACAACATATGACATATCTGTTAGAGGCTACAGTACTATGGTTTGGCTGTATGTCTGAATAAGATGAAATATTAGATAGTTAAAGGATAGAAGTGTATGAGAACGCAAAAAATCTGCGGTAATATCTTTCGAAAAGTCCGTCACGTTCCTTTCAGGACTGAATCCGATAAACAGATACAGAATCTTCTCTTACCCCTTCTGCCCAATAAATCCACATCAGAAAATTCTTAAAGTTTTCCCCAAAATCCGTCATACCGCTGTAAACCTTTGTCAGACAGCGG
>CAZDIU010000161.1:0-11659 GCA_964505535.1 uncultured Desulfobacterales bacterium
CCAGTTCCGGATACCGGCTTTCGCCGGTATGACGATGGGGCGTAACATCAGTGAAAATGTAAAATGATTGCTGCTGCATCCTCAGGGTCTGTATGAAAATAACCTGTTATAAACCCTGAGGGTTTTCAAAACCCTCAGGGTTTCCGGACAGGAAAATTGTACAGGTCATCTTTTTACAAGCCCTTATTTTACAAGCCCTTAAATAATGACACTACGCCCGGCAATGAATTACCGGGCTGTTAAGTAAGGCAACATAAATTTTCGGGTGCAAAGTTTTCAGAAAAACCGGATTTTTCCGGAAAAATCCGGTTTTTTTATACCTGAAAACTTTCGGTTGGGTACTTATCAATGCCGTGACAGTGGATCAAATCCGCTGATCAGCATCGCATTCCGCAGGAAAACTCTGTGCAGACTCTGTGTTACTCTGCGGTTAATCAAAGACGATCAACGGATTTGACCCACTATGCACCAGGGCGGTATCCGGAACATGCTGAAATACTGGATTCCGGCTTACGCCGGAATGACGGAACAACAGCAGGGTATATCAGGTTATGCCAAAGGCCGCAACCCGGCATCCCCCCTTTATAAAAGGGAAACAGAAAAAAACAGCCCGGCAGACTGCCGGGCGAACTGTTCTGAAAAAACCTACAATTTGCTCCATGTGGCCCAGGTTTTTGATTCTTCATCATATTCCTGAAAAGTGCCGGGAGTGATGTTCCGGATTTTCACCCTGACCTCTGTTTCCCATCCATCCGGCGCCTCCCAGGGAGAGAAGGAACCGGTTTCAAAATTGAAATACTGGGCCAGGATTTCGGACTGAACCAGATTGTCTCCCTCCTGTTTCCACTTCCCGCGGAAATGGATAAGTGCCTGATTCTGGATGCCGGACTCCGGGATTGACACATAGGTTGTGATGGTAAACGTGCCGTCAGGTTTCAGATCCAGTTGCAGTTTCTGTGAGCCTGTTCCGCTGAAACCGTCCTCCTCTTCCACAAATTCAATGCCGCTTTGCTCAAAAGAATACAACCCCGGAGACAGATTGGCAACGGATTCTGTTTTGCCGTCCGGTTTCTGTGGCACAGCAGCGTCTTTCTCAGGTTTTGGCTGAGGTTCAGTCTGCGGTTGATGAGCAGTCCCTGTTTTTGCATCAGCCGGAGGCGTCACGACAGCCGGGGCCGGTTCTGTTTTGACATCCGGTGCTGTCACAGTATCTTTTGCAGGTGCAGCAGACCGCGTATCCTTTCCTTCCTGGGCAAAGCCCGCGGAAAGAATCCCGGCCACAGACAAAGTGATGAACAAAAGCAATACGATTCTTTTCATACCCAATTCCTTGTTTATTGTATATGCTCCCAATCCTGTATTACAAATATGCCGCAGACATGCGTTGTCCGGCAAATCCGAACTCTGTTTTATAAAATACCCTGATGATTTCTGGCAAGATTTATTTTTTGATTTTGTCAGGGAAATGTTTTTGGGCGCGGAGGAGCGCCAAACGTTCGGCTGAGATCACGTCAAAGCCTGAAAGTTTGGGACTCCGGATCACTTCCCGCATAACTGAAAGGCATTGGAATTTCAGGCTGGGGCGAAGAAAGGGACAGCCAGACTCCTGAGAGGGGCAGGCTCAGACAAAGACATACATTTCGGCAGAGCAGACAAGCCCTGCTCAGGGGCGCAGATCCAAAGCCCCGGCTTTTCCGTGTTCAGCCAGTTCCTTCAGGCGCTCCTGATCCAGCAGAAAGATATTGCGGCCTTCCACCCGAATCAGACTGTCTCCGGACATTTTGGCAAAAATCCGTGACAGGGTTTCCGGTATGGTTCCCAGCAGGCTGGCAAGCTGTCCCTTGGAGATATTGAGTTCCACCGCATCTGCCGCAGCCTGTTCCTCTGCCAGATAAATCAGGTACGCGGCCAGCCGTTCCGGCACTTCCTTTAAGGAAAGGTTTTCAATCTGCACGGTGAAATAGCGCAGCCGCATGGACAGAACAGCCAGCATGTTCAGGGCAAGGGAGGGATTTGCGGTAATCAGTTCCACAAATTCCCTGCGGGGAAAAAAAAGCAGATGGGTTTTGACAAGGGCCTGCGCGCTGGCCGGAAAGGATTTTCCGCTGAACACAGGAACCTCCCCAAAGGGTTCGCCGGGGCCGAATATGTGAAAAATCTGCTCTTTTCCCTCTGAGGAAAGTTTGAATATCTTCACCTTTCCGTCTGCAACCGCATAAAAACCGTCTGCCGCATCCCCATCCCAGAAGATCATTTCTCCCCGGCTGAAATGTCTGTTCACAGCAATCCGGGCTATGGCATTGAGATCTTCCGGAGACAGCCCGTCAAAAAAGGGAAGTTTGGAGATGATGTTCATGGTATTGTTCATTGATTTCCGCTTTCCGAAGACAAACGTTGACTGTATAAGAAAAAAAGTGTCTTCAGCAGATTTTGCGGAATTCCGGATTCCGGCTTTTGCCGGAATGACATCATGCCTGCAAAAGCAGGCATCCGGAAAAAATTTTCCACAAAATTCATTGAAGACAGGAGTTACGCAGTTGATCGGATAAACCCTGAGGGTTTCAGGATTGACTTTCTTGTCAACTGCATAACCTATAAGATCCAAAAAAATGAAGATCCAAAAAAATGACAAAAAAATAAAAATACTCTTTTTTGACATATGTCAATGATTATTTCTTTGTTTTCCTTCATATTCGGCACAGAATCATTTTGCAGATACGTTTCTCATATTTTTATGCAATTTTAATTTCTGAAATAAAATTAATGATTGAATTTTCATTTTGGGGAATATACAATCCCTGAGACAGTTCTGCCAACATCAACGCAAAAGGAGGACATCATGTTTTGTTTTCAGTGTGAACAGACGGCAAAAGGAACAGGCTGCACCAAAGGCGGCGTATGCGGCAAAAGCCATGAAGTTGCCTGCCTGCAGGATCTGCTTCTGTATGCGGTAAAGGGACTCTCGCTGTTTGCGGTCGAGGCCCGGAAAAAAGGGATCAGCGATGCAGCGGTCAACCGCTTCACCTGTGAGGCCGTTTTCTCCACCCTGACCAATGTGGATTTTGATCCGGCCCGTTTTGTGACGTTGATAAAAGACTGTGTGGCAAAAAGGGAAAATCTGAAAAAACAGGTTGCTGCCGCGGGCGGGAAAACAGATTTTTCTGAGCCTGCCGCGAACTTCACTCCGGCTGACAGTCTGGAGGCTCTGGTCGCGCAGGGGGAAAAAGTGGGCGTCCAGTCTGATCCGGCCATGAATCCTGATCTTCTTTCCCTGCGTGAACTCCTGATTTACGGAATCAAAGGGGTGGCTGCGTATGCGGATCATGCAGCGATTCTGGGCCAGACAGACGATGCCGTGTTCGCATTCATCCATGAGGCTATGGCCGCTACGCTGGATAAAAACAAAACAGCAGATGAGTATGTTGGACTGGTCATGAAATGCGGTGAAATCAATTTCCGTGCCATGGAACTGCTGGACGCGGCCAATACCGGAACCTACGGGCATCCGGTTCCCACCAAAGTGCCTCTGGGTGCGAAAAAGGGAAAGGCTGTTCTGGTTTCCGGTCATGATCTCAAAGATCTGGAAGAACTGCTGAAACAGAGCCAGGGCAAGGGAATCAATGTTTACACCCACGGTGAAATGCTGCCCTGCCACGGCTATCCGGAACTGAAGAAATACAGCCATTTTTACGGACATTACGGCACGGCCTGGCAGAATCAGGCCAAAGAGTTTGATGCGTTTCCGGGTGCGATTCTCATGACCACCAACTGCATTCAGAAACCAAAAGACGGATACAAAAACAATATCTTCACAACCGGTCTGGTGGGCTGGCCCGGTGTCACGCACATCAAAGACAAAAATTTTGCCCCGGTCATCCAGAAGGCTTTGGAACTGCCCGGATTTCCGGCAGATGTTCCGGGCAAAGAGGTCATGGTGGGATTTGGCCGCAATGCGGTGCTGGGTGTCGCGGGAACCGTTATTGAAGCGGTGAAAAACAAAGCCATCCGTCATTTCTTCCTGGTGGGCGGATGTGACGGAGCCAAACCGGGCCGGGATTACTACACAGAACTGGTGGAAAAAATTCCGTCCGACTGCGTGGTTCTCACTCTGGCCTGCGGCAAGTTCCGTTTCTTTGACAAAAATCTGGGCGATATCGGCGGCATTCCCCGGCTGCTGGATGTGGGGCAGTGCAATGACGCTTATTCCGCAGTGAAGATCGCGGTGGCTCTGGCTGATGCGTTTAAATGCGGAGTCAATGATCTGCCGCTTTCCATGATCCTGTCCTGGTATGAGCAGAAGGCATGCGCCATTCTGCTGACTCTGCTCTGGCTGGGCATAAAAAACATCCGTCTCGGCCCCAGCCTCCCGGCCTTTATTACGCCGAACATTCTCAATGTGCTGGTGGAAAAATTCAATATCATGCCCATTTCCACCCCGGATGCGGATCTGAAGGCCATTCTGGGATAAAAACAACCTCCTGAAACAGCAATGGGGACAGATTCATGTCCCCATTGTGCAAATTCCTGCCCTGCCGATGACAAGAGCATCTATTAATTCTCTGGCCTCGGGCGGCACAGATGTGAAATGAATCCGAAAGCAGGTTCTGTCTTTTGGAACAGGATGGACAACTTTGGCATAAAGATCGGACGTGATTTCTTTTTTCTCTGGGTCACAGACAAACAGGCGGAGATTGTTCATCCGATCCGCCTTTGTTTCCGATCGGATTTCAGCGTTTTCCTCTCCCATGCGAATAATCTGTCCCTCAAAGATGTCACCTGTGGCATATTTCCCTTCCAGAATGGTAAAACGGACAGGCAGGGGCGGATGCAGTTCCGGCAGATCCGCGGATCCCTTTTTCGGAAGAAAGAGATTATAGGGTTCATGGATTCCGCCAACTTCGTAAATGGGAACAGGTTTTGTGAATCCTTTGGGCATGATTTCAATTTCATCGTCAATTCTCAGTGTGGTGTGATGCTCACAATCCTCTCTTGTGCTTTGTGAAATCAGTATCTGCCCGCCCACGGTAAAGGATTCAATGCGCGCGGTCAGGTTCACATTGCGGCCCACCACGCCGTATTTGGAACGTTTCTCTGATCCGATGTTTCCCACCACCGCTTCACCGGTGTTGATGCCGATGCCCTGTGCCACTACCGGATAACCCGCAGCCCGGTTTCTGGCATTGACCTCTTTCATGGCCAACTGCATCTCCAGAGCGCAGGCAACCGCGCGGGCTGCATCATCTTCGCGCAGAACCGGTGCGCCGAAAAGCACCAGAATGGCATCCCCGATAAATTCATCAATGGTTCCCTGATATTTCAGAATGATCCTGGTCATGCTTTCCAGATAGATGTTGATCATTTTCACCACATCTTCTGCTTCCAGACGTTCACTTACCGAAGTGAAACCCCTGAGATCCGTCATCATGATGGTGATGCGGCGCTTTTCCCCGCCCAGTTTTGTGCCTTCGGGTGATTCCAGAATGCTGTCCACCACATCATCGGACAGATAACGGCCAAAGGTTTTTTTGATGAATTCATTGCGTATCCGCAACTGCTCCTGGCTTTTGAGCAAAGCATTGTATGCCTCGTTGCGCTCCAGCAGATTGATATAACCTTTGGAATGATAACGGATGCGCGCGATGACCTCCAGCCGATCCGGCAGTTTGACCATGTAATCATTGGCTCCCAGGGCAAATGCCTCGGCTTTGGTGCGCGGATCCTCCTCACCGGACAGAACAATGAGCGGAACCTCACGGGTGCCCGGATTGGCCCGAAAATAACGCACCAGCCGCAGACCATCCATTTCCGGCATGAACAGATCCTGCAGAATGACTGTGGGCCGGATCTCATTGGCCATGCGGATGGAAAACGTGGGATCCTGACAGTAATGAAAATCAATGTCCTTTTCATTGCTGAGCATACGGCGCACGGATTCCCCGATCATCTGCTGGTCATCCACCAGAAGAACGGTAATCCGGTGCGGAGTTAATTTCAGGCGTTCGGACATGCCATACATGAGGTGCAGGGTCCCGGTTTTTGGGTCAGGTGTCAGGTTACGGGTTTCAGGTGTTTTAAGGATGCAGGGTTCCGGGTTTCATATGGACATATTTCAGAATTGCCGGGACAATCTGATGCAGGGGAAGAATTTCCGCAGCAGCCCCCAAATCTCTGGCAGCTCTGGGCATACCGTAAATGACGCTGGTCTTTTCATCCTGGGCAATGGTATGACATCCCCTCTGCCGCAGTTCCAGCAGTCCCGCTGCCCCGTCTTTTCCCATTCCTGTAAGCAGGACAGCTATGCAGTTCCCGGCTCCGGCTTTTCCGGCATAACAAAGGGCCAGACTGCGGAAAAAAACATCAATGGAGGGACGGTACGGCGTTCCTTTGGGGCCCGGGACATGGGAAAAGGTGAAATCCTGCTTCAGAATCAGATGCTCATCTGTACCGGCCATATACACCCTGCCTTTTTCCGGCTTCTGTCCTTCGGTCGCGATGCACACAGGCAGAGCGGTCTGTCTGGCCAGCCAGCCGGCCAGTCCTGCGGAAAATTCCCGGTTCACATGCTGGACAATCAGGACAGCAGCAGGCAGTTGGGCCGGAAGTGCGAAAAGAATTTCAGCCAGTGCCTGAGGGCCTCCCGCGGATGCGCCGATGGCAATGATTCGCATGAAATCTTCCTATGTCAGTTTGAAGCGGGAAACCTCATTCTGCAAACCTCTGGCTGCTTTGTTCAACTGTTCAATGGCCAGAAAAGACTCTTTGAGAGATTCCAGGGTCTGCTGCATTTCTGTTCCCAGATTGAGCATGGCTCGGTTAATGTTCCGGGCTTTTTCCGACTGAAACTGCATGGATTCATTGACCGTTTCAAAACGGGGCGTCAGGGCCTGCACCTGCCCGATGATCCGGGACAGTTGCGTGCTGATCCGGGCCACATCCTCCGCGCTGTGCCGGACTTCCTTGATAAACGCATCCATTTCCATCACACCGGCTGACACGGCCTTCTGCATTTCCTCCACCATCTGCTCAATATCCAGCGTGGCCACGGCTGTCTGATCCGCAAGTCTGCGGATTTCCCGTGCCACCACAGTGAACCCTCTGCCGTATTCTCCGGCTTTTTCCGCCTCAATGGCCGCATTCAGGGAAAGCAGGTTGGTCTGATCCGCCACTTTGGTGATGGTGGTCACCACTGAGGTGATATTGGCAGCTTTTTCATTGATGGCTTCCAGTTTGCCGGAAATGGATGCGGATGCCTCCTCCATATTGCGGATGGCCTCTTCCATTCTGGCCAAATCCGCCTGACCGCTGCTGGCAAACCGGGCAGTTTCCTCGGACATGGCCGCTACCTCCTGCATGGTTTCCACCAGTTCAGCGGAGACATCGGAAATTTCCCCCACATTTTTGATCACAAGATTGGCAGATTCGGTCTGGTTGGCCATGACAGTTTCCTGCTGTTTGGCCGTGGCTGACAGTTCTGTTGCCGAGGAGGTCACCTGCACCCCGGCCTTCTGCACCTGACCGACCAGGGAATTGAGATTGAATGCCATATCACTGAGTTTGGAAACCAGAGTGGCCAGTTCATCCCCCCGGCCTGTGCGGAATCCGGACAGAAAACCGTCCTGACCGATCCGGATTCTGGCCGTCAGATCCCCTTTGGCAATGGTATCTGCAAAAGATACGGCCTGTTTGATGGGGCCGATGACCCGGCGGAAGGTGATAATGCCGATGAAAATCATGGCAAGAATGGCAGCAAAGGCCGCGCCTCCCACAAACCGCCGCGTCAGTTTTGTGATTTCCCGTGCTTCCTGCTCTGCCGAATCCCGGATGGTCTGGGCATGAAGTTTGAGCCGATCCAGGCTTTCCGTGATAAGTGTCCGGCTGTCTTTGAGGGATTTGCGGAGTTCTGTCATCTGCTTCTGCTGTTCAAACCAACTGCTGCGAAGCCGGGCCACCTCTGTCAGGGTTTTGCCAATTATATCAAAATCTTTTTCAATATTCCGGACAATGACCGTCAGTTCCTCCGAGTCAGCCATGCCTTTTTCCAGGGATTCGAGCGAAGCGGTCACCAGGGCAGCGGCAGATGCTATGCTTTCTTCCCGAATCCGGCTGATATTTTCCTGATTTTTGACCAGCAGTATCTGCCTTCCATAGGCGGCAAGCGCTGCAACTCCCATACGAAGATCATAGCAGGCCTTCTGGGTTTTGGTCAGATCTCCAGCCAGCAGTTCCCGGACCGCAGAATTGAGATCATCGCTTTTTTCCTCTGCATTCATATATTCCCGCAGAGCAGCCTTTTCCCGCATGGCCGCAAAATTGACCCGGCCGGAAACAGCTTCCGCATTTTTCTGCAGTTCCGCTCCTGTATGGTCAATCACCTCCATCTGCGTATCAATCGCGCTGCCCAGTTCCAGTCGGCTGCGCACAGATTCCAGAAGGGCAGTGTCCTTTGCCAGAAAATCTGTGAAAAATCCGGACAACTGTTTGATATTGTCTTCCTCATCACTCTTTCCCTGCAAAAGTTTCCGGAGCTGAACCAGACTTTGCTTAAACTCCTCTTCCAGTTGTGTCCGCTGGGTGAGTTTGTCCAACTCCTCAATGGAAGCCGATCCCATGATAATTCCCAGCCGCTCAATACTTCCCTGCCGTTCAAAGAAATCGGCCATAGCACCCCGTATCTGCTCATTGGCTGTCACCAGGGGAATGACAATCCCGGTCAGCCGATTCTGGCTGCCGATCAGTTTTTCGTTGGAGTCATCATTGACAAAGGCCAGCGCAGCGATAATCACCACGCCCAGAATGACCAGCCCAAACAGCATCGTTTTGACAGTCAGATTAAGTTTCATGGCATTTCCTGATTTGCTTGTTTTTTTCCATCCCATTCCGGCAGCGGCATCAGCACTTTTTCCACAGAAACCGTGTGCGGAACCAGTTTTTGCGTAAGCATGATCTGTTCTGTCTGCAGCCATGCCTCCCGATCAATGGTTCCAATGCGGAACTCTGCGGAAGGTTTGATCATGGGACGGGTGAGTTCCAACTGCCGGTTGCGCATGTCTGCCGGTGTGTCTTTGTCAAACTGGGCGAGGATGCTGAGAGCTTTTTCCGCATATTCCGGAGCAAGCGCCGCTTCCCAGGCAGCCAGCAGTGCCAGTGTGAATTTTCGGACTGTTTCCGGATGTTTTTCCTGCATCCGTGCGGATGTGACCAGAGAATTGGCAACAAATTTCACGCCAAAGGCAGAAGGATCAAAGAAATCCGCCTTCTCTCCGTTTTCCCCCAGTTTTTTGGCAATGATCGGCCCCTGCGCATTGCGGTACACCGGCCAGACATCAACACGTCTTTGATAAAAAGGCGTAAAATCGTAGCGCACGCTGAAAAATTTCACACTGTTTTCGTTTATATTCCCTTTTGCCAGCAGGGTGCGCATAATGCTCTCATCGTTTCCGCCATAGGTGATGCCGATGATTTTTCCCTGCAAATCCGAAATCCTGTTTATGGAGAATTTGGAACTCCGGTAGATCCACTGCAGGGGATTGACCTGAAAAAGCTGAGCCAGCACCACCACAGGAGAACCTTTGGACAGCGCACGGATAACCTGATCCGCGGAAGCCGTGCCAAACTGCGCATGTCCCAATTCCAGTTCCCGGATGGCATCCCGTTCCGGTCCCCCTTCCTTTACAGTGACATCCAGCCCGTTTTTTTGAAAAAAACCCTGCACATCCGCATAAATGTCGCCCACCGTGCTGGCATTGAACAGCCATTTGAGGCGGTAACTGACTTTTTCTTCTGCAAAAGCAGAATTGTCTGTACTCCACCCTGCCATGAAAAACAGCAGCAAAGCAATATATTTTCGGGACATCGTTTTCCCTTTCTGTCAGAAAGAAATTGTCATCTGTTTTTTCTCAGCACGCCGTAAGGCAGTATGCACGGCACTTTTTCTTTATACGCAATATACTCCGCTCCAAACATTTTTTCCAGATAATCTTCCTCTTTTCTGACCAGAATGCGCAGGATCACAAACATGAACACCGGCACAGTCAGCCCCAGCCAACTGTTTACCGGCAAAATCATGCCCGGCACAAGGAACACAGCCCATGAGGTATACAGCGGATGCCGGCAGTATCTGAACGTGCCGTCTGTGACAAGTCTGTCTGAATTGTACGCACGCATGACCGTAACCGCAGACAGGATAAAAAACGGAGTTCCCACTGCAATAAGACAAATTCCCAGAAAAATCATCAGGGAATAAGGAACAGTGCTGATCTGAAACAGAGGATGAAAGGAATATGTCAGCACCAGCATAATCAGGCTGTAAGCAACTGACAGAGAAACAAAAACCGGGCCAACACCCCATCTGCTCATTTTTTCTTCCATATCTGACTCTTCTGTTTGTTCACAGCAGCACCGCTGCCAGACTGAAATACAAAAGGAGGGTGCAGATGTCTGTTACTGCCAGAGTCACCGGTCCTGCCGCAATTTTGGGATCAAGTTTCAGTGCGTGCAGCAGTGCGGGAACACTTAAGCCAAAAACGGAAGCCGCACAGATTGCCAGAAGAATGCTGCTTCCTATGGTTACTGCTGCCAATCCATGCCCCCGCCAGAACCAGACAACCAGGCCGACCATAAAACCGCAGGCTGTGCCCAGCATCAGGGAAGTGCTTATTTCACGCTGAAAGGCTCCTGCAAACCATTTCAGTGTCGGTTTTGTTTTACGCAAAGCATTAATCGTTACTGTCATGGACTGCATACTTACACTTTCTCCCAGTCCCAGCACCAGTGTCAGAAAAAAGGCCAGCACCAGACTTTTTGCCAGTGTAAGTTCATAAGCACCGGACAGCAGAGCGCAAACTGTTCCGCTTCCGATGGTTGCCATGAGCCAGGAAATGCGTATCCGAAATGCCCTGAAAGGGGAAGTATCCCGTATCTGTGAGATGCGGAAACCGATGGACTCAAATATCTCATTCATCCGTTCACGCTCCGCGACATCAACATTTTCTTCAATAAACATGCTGACATCCACCACACCGACAATATGCTCCTGTGCATCTGTGACCGGAAATGCCAGAAATTTGTGCCGGGCAAACAGTTCACAGGCATCTTTTATCGTTGCACTTTGCGGAATTGTCATAACCTGTCTGATCATGATTTCAGAGATGGGCTGTTCCAAAGACGCTGTCAGCAGTCTCCGTGTCGGAATTACTCCCACCAGACGCTGATCATCATTTATCACATAGAAATAGACAATCTTTTCGCCAAGACCATGTGCTCTGATATGATCAAAAGTCTGGGAAACAGTCATATTCCGGTTCAAAACAACAAAATCCTGACGGGCAACACTTAAAACCGGCTGATTGAGAGGAAGTGTCCCGGCCTGTGCGGTCATTTTAAAAAAAATCTCCTTATCACTGATTTATGGAAATTATGGAAAAAAAAGATTTTTCAGTATGGTGTTTTCTGATCTGTGCAGTATCATCATGGCAGTAAAGACCGGTATGTGCAACTGATTCAAATCACCGGATTCATGCTTTTGCCGGAATGACTGTCAGGACAGCAGGCTTCCTGATTTCAGGAATTGCGGCCTGAGATCATTTATTCACTGATGTTACGCAGACCTCAAAAAAATTATGGCGTTACCAGCTTTGGCCGTCATTCCGGCGTAAGCCGG